>DASVBE010000224.1:0-51540 GCA_036375995.1 Streptosporangiaceae bacterium
CTCCCGCTCGTCGGCGCCGCCCTCTTCGCCGTGACCCTGACCGCCCGCCGCCGGGCAGCCGCGCCCTAGGGTCTGTCTCGAGGTCCCGGGTCGATAGGGAGCGGGCATCCCGCGCCCGGCTGGCAAGGCGGAGGAGGAACCGCCCATAGCTCCGCGATGGGCGACGCCGGTAACGCCGCCAGCCGGGATGCGGGGGCCCGCGAGCCGGCCAGGGACCTCGAGACAGACCCTAGGGCGCGGCTGCCCGGCGGCGGGCGGTCAGGGTCACGGCGAAGAGGGCGGCGCCGACGAGCGGGAGGGCGGTCCAGGGCAGGGCGGCGGCACCATGGGCGTCCAGGACCGCGCCGCCGGCGAAGGCGCCTGCGGCGATGCCGGTGTTGTAGACCGTGGTCTGGAAGGACGAGGCGACCACGGCGTAGCGCGGGCCGGAGGCCGCGGTCAGCGCCGCCTGCAGCAGGGCCGGGGCGGCACCGAAGCCGGTGCCCCACAGGGCGGCGGCGATGAGCAAGCCGGGCAGGGACCGGCCGTCCAGGGCGAGCAGGCCGAGCGCCGCGGCGACCAGGCCGACGGCGCCGCCCAGGGCCAGCCGGGGCCTGCGGTCGGCGAGCCAGCCGGCCAGCGTGATACCGGCCACCGTGGCCGCGCCGAAAACGAGCAGCGGCAGGCCCGGATGGCGCAGCCCGGCCCGGGCCGCGACCGGCGCGATGTAGGTGTACAGGGCCTGGTGACCGGACAGCAGGAGCGCCGTGGTGGCGAGCACCGGGCGGATCCCCGGCCGGCGCGCGACGGTGAGCAGCCCGGGGCGGGTCCCGGCCGGTTCGCTGCCCAGGGCCGGGATCGTCGCCCGGATCCAGCCGGCCAGCACGGCGCCGAGCACGGCCAGGGCGGCGAAGGTGGCCCGCCAGCCGATCAGGCCGGCCACGGCGGCGCTGGCCGGGAGCCCGGCGGTGAGCGCCACGGTGATCCCGGCCAGCGTGATCGCGACCGCGCGGCCGCGCTGGGCGGGCGGCGCGATCCGGGCGGCGTAGCTGGCCAGCATGGACCACACCATCCCGTTGAGCAGCCCGGCGGCGACCCGCAGGCCGAATGTGAGCCCGTAGCTCGACGAGGCCGCGGTCGCCGCGCTGGCGGCGGCTATCCCGGCCACCAGGGCCAGCAGCAGCGGCCGCTGCGGCAGCCCGCGGGTCAGCGCCGCGAACGGGATCGCCGCGCACGTCGCCGCGAGGGCGAACCCGCTGGCCAGATAGCCGACCTGGCCGGGTGCGACCCGCAGTGCCGCGCCAAGCTGCGGCAGCACCGCCGCCGGGAACAGTTCGGTGACCACGATCCAGGCCGCCACCGCGGCCAGCGCCAGCAGCCCGCCCAGGGGCAGCCGGCCCGGGATCGCTTCCGGCGCCGCAGGCCGCAGTCCCAGGGCGGTGTCAGGGGCACAGGTGTCAGGGGCACAGGTGTCAGGGGCACAGGTGACGGGGGCACAGGCCGGCGTGGTGCTGCTGGGCATGCAGCTATGCTCAAACCTTCACATCAGTGTGAAGGCAAATGCAGGATCTGATCTTCGTGGAGGGCCCGTGCGGATCGGCGACCTGGCGGCCCGGACCGGGATATCGGCCCGGATGCTGCGCTACTACGAGGAGCAGGGCCTGCTGACCCCGGAGCGGACCAGCAGCGGCTACCGGTCCTACCCGGAAAGCGCGGTCAGCCAGGCGGGGCAGATCCGCGGGCTGCTCGACGCCGGGCTGACCACCGAGATCATCCGCACGATCCTGCCCTGCCTGAACGACCCCGAGGATGTCCGGCGCACGGTCGGCTGCCTGCCGGCCGCCACGGTCGAGCTCATCCGCGCGGAACTCGGCCGGGTGCAGCAGCGGATCGACTGCCTGACCAGAAACCGGGACGCAATCGAGGCCTATCTCGCTAACCAGCCGGCCCGCCGTTAATCCCGTCCGCCGCAACCCGGCCGCCCGGCCGTCATCACTTATCTGGCATCACCTGACTGCGGAGCGGAACCGCGGCCGGGCGGGCCGTTCCCGGAAAGCCCCGCCGGCCGGCCGGCGGGTCCGCGGAAATTCTCGCCGTCCGGTCGCGACACGACACGTCAGAGGGCTGCGAGAAAGGCCCCTAAATCGGTAAACTAGGCATTAATGGAGCACCCTAACGAGGGCCGGGACGGTCCGGCGGCGCGTCAATTTGACAAGGTCAAGGGCGGGCGCCGACGATCAAGTATGGCCAAAACGGTAAACGTACTAGTGACGGACGATATCGACGGATCTGCGGGCGCCGGACCGGTGGTGTTCGGCTACCAGAACTCGTCCTACGAGATCGACCTCACGCCGCAGAACAAAGCCAAGTTCGAAGAGGCGCTGGCGCCCTTCATCAAGGCGGCACGGCGCACCCCCGGCGGTGCGGCCCGGCGCGCCACCCGTACCACGGCCCACCGGCTCGACCGGGCCGCGATCCGCACCTGGGCCCGCGAGCAGGGAATCGCGATCTCCGATCGCGGCCGGCTCAGCACCGAGATCATTAATAAGTACAAAGCCGCTCACTAGAACCGCCGCCGTCCCGGCACCAGGCCGGGCTGTTCGTGCGCGAGGACCACTGGACTGGCGTTTCCGCCCGGACCGCTAGCACCCAGCCACGGGATCCCGGCCACGACGCCCCGGGCAGGCGTCCCCGGTCAGGACACCAGGGCCGGCCCCCGGCCCCGGCGCGCCCGGTGCGGCGTATCCCGAGGCGTATCCGAGCCCCGCGCCATCCAGGGATGGTCTGTTGCGTTGCCTGATGCGTTCACCCGCCTTCAGCCACGGGGATCCCGGCCCGTCGCGACGGCCGGCCGGGGCTCCTGGATGAGCTACTCGGGGTTATTTGCCGTCAGCACGCCCGAGCCAGCGATCCGCTACCGCGGGAACGGGACGGGCCCGCGGCGCGCATGGGCGGCTGACCGTTTCCGTGGGGGCGTACTTGGGTGGCACGGGCCCGGAATCCGGGCCGCGGCCGAACTGCCGGCATGAGGGTTTCCGTGACCCAGGGAAATCTGCTGGTGACCGGCTGCTGTCATTTCGTGGGTTAACTTTCTGGCGGGGCTGCGTGGTTGCCGGTCTTTCTGGGCTCTGGATTCCTTACGGGACCGGGGATCCCGGTGTTTTCCATGATCGCGGAGGATTGTCTACCGCGGGCGGTGGCAAAACCTCCGCGATCATGAGAACGGTTCCTATTGGCGCCGGGCAAGGCACGTGATCGCGGGGCGGCCGGTACGCTGGCCGCGGCACGGCGAGGCCAGCCTGACCGATCTTCCGGGTGCCGGGCACGTTCCAGTCCGGGAGGCCGTGGCCCGGCGCGGGCTCCGTCCCGGAGACGCCAAAGCTCCCCCGGGGCCAGGCTTCGCGCGGCGCGGTGCCCCCTTGGATAGCGGCTGGAAAGGCAATGGAGGCGGCCGATGACGGGCAGACGGGGCTGGCTTACGGCGCTCACGGCTCTTGCTGCCGGACTGGTCACCCTCGCGGCCGGCTGCGCGAGCCCCTCCGCCCATCCCGCCGCCGGGCCGGCCCCCAGCAGCACTGGCACCGCGACCGCCTCGGCGCCGCCAGCCACCCCCGCCAGCCCCGCGCCCACGCCGTCGGGCTCGCCGAGCGTCATTCCTGTCCCCCGGCCGCCTGCGCGGCTGCATCAGACCAGGGCACTGCCCCGCGCGCACACCGCAGTGTTCCGGGCGGAGATGACCGACCTGTGGACGGCGCTGGTCACCGGCCGCGTCCGGCCCGGGGTGCAGGCGTTCTTCCCGCTGACCGCATACCAGCAGGTGAAGGCAATCGCCGACCCGTCAGCCGACTGGCACAGCCGGCTGCTGGCCGACTTCCGGCTCGACGTGGCCGCCGCGCATCACTTCCTGCGGCACACCCCCGGCCGGCCCCACCTGGTCCGGGTGATCGTGCCGACCGCGCAGGCCGCCTGGATCGACCCGGGCGTGTGCGACAACAAGGTCGGCTACTGGCACGTGGCCGGCCCGCGGCTGGTCTACCGGCAGCACGGCCGGATCCGCTCGATCGGCATCGCCTCGCTGATCTCCTGGCGCGGCCGGTGGTACGTGGTGCACCTGGGCGCGGTGCTGCGCAGCACCCCGGCCGGTGTCGTCGACCAGCCCGCCGACGGCCCCGGCACCCCCGGCCCGCCCGGCGGCTGCTGACCCGCTCAACCCGGCCAGCCCCCGCCCGCCCCGCCAGCCCGCCGCCCCCGCTGACCCCGTCTCAGTCAGCGGCCGCGGCGCCCGCGGCGAGAGCGTTATCGATACCGGCCAGCATCTCGGCACGGATGTCCTCCGGGCAGAACGCGGCCTGCGCGCTGGCCCTGGCAAGACCGGCCAGCTCGTCCCGGCCCAGCCCGAACTGCTCATGCGCGGCCAGGTACTCGCCGTTCAGGTCCGTGTCGAACATGCCCGGGTCGTCGGTGGACAGGGTGACCGGCACGCCCGCGGCCAGCAGCACCGGCAGCGGGTGCGCGGCTAGCGACGGTACCGCGCCGGTCCGCAGGTTGGAGACCAGGCAGACGTCCAGCGCGATCCGCCGGCTGGCCAGCACGCCGAGCAGTTCCGGGTCGGACGCCGCGCCGATGCCGTGCCCGATCCGCTCCGCCCCCAGCTCGTCGACCGCCGCCCAGATCGCGGACGGGCCGACGGTCTCGCCCGCGTGCGGCACGCAGTGCAGCCCGGCCTCCCGGGCGGCGCGGAAGAACGGCGCGTAGTCAGCGTGCCGGACCGCGTCCTCGGGCCCGGCCAGGCCCAGGCCGACCGTGCCCGGCGGCCGGTAGCGGACCGCGAATTCCAGGGTTTCCGCCGCACCACCCGGGCCCAGCCCGGCATCTGCGTCGAAGATCCAGCCGAGCCCCACGCCGTACCGCTCCGCGGCCAGCGCCCGGCCGTCCGCGAGCGCCGACGCCAGCTCGCCGAACGTGATCCCGGCCATCCGGTTGCGCACCGCGGTGACCTGGACCTCGGCCCACCGGACCCGGCTGGCCGCCAGCTCCCGGGCCATCCCGTCCAGCAGCGTGACCACGTCGGCGCCGGTCCGCACCAGCAGGTTCACCCGGGAGTAGATCTGCAGGAAGTGCGTAAAGTCAGCGAAGCGGTAGTACGCAGCCAGCGCGTCCGGCTCGGTGGGCACGCCGCCGTCCGGGTGCCGCCGGGCCAGCGCCAGCACGGTCTCCGGCGAAGCCGAGCCGATCAGGTGCAGGTGCAGCTCGGCCTTGGGCAGCGCGGCCACGAACCGCGCCATCTCGTGGTTGCTCACCGGTAACGCCTCCCGTCTGGCAGCAGGAGGCTACTCGGTGCGCAGCACCTGCCCGCTGCGCAGCCCGGCCGCCCGGTGCCCGGGCCAGACCGCCAGCAGGTTCGCGGCCAGCAGCCCGGCGGGCACGATCAGCAGCAGCGCCCACACGGCCAGCGGCGGATGGTAGGCCAGCGGGGTCGTCTCGGCCACCTGGTGCCACAGACGCCGGCCCAGGGCCAGCCCCAGCGGCACGCCGAAGACCAGCCCGATCAGCGCCAGCAGCGACGCCTGGGTGATCACCACCAGCCACGACTGCGGCCGGGTCAGCCCCAGTGCACGCAGCACGCCCAGCTCATGCCGGCGCCGCCGGACCGCGGTGGCCAGCGCGTGGCCGACCGCACCGGCCGCCAGCAAGGCCAGGAACCCGGACAGCGCGACCGGGAGCACCGACACATCCCTGATCTGCCGGACCTCGTCCGGCGGCGGTGCGACCTGGAAGGCGGCCGTCTGCCGGGCGGTCTGGCTGGCCACCTTGCTGATCCGCCGGCCGACCGCGGCCACGTCCGCACCCGGCCGGACAGTGACCTCGGCGATCCGGAACTTGTAGGCGTAGCGCGCGCCGGTGAAGATCTGCTGGTAGCCCGCGGGCGTGACCCATGCCCCGTCCGCGTAGCCATTGTGCGGCCCGTTCGGCACGAAGCCGATTCCGGTAACCGTGTACCGGCGCGTGCCCGGACCGCCGGACACCGGGATCACCGAGCCGACGTTCGCGTGCAGGTCCTGGGCGCTGATCGGCGCCAGCACAATTTCCCCCGCTCCGGCGGGCAGCCGCCCGGCGGTGAGGACGACCGGGATCTGCTTCCCGCCGACGGGGGCGATGCTGTACGTGGTCAGCGGGACGTTGCCGGAGTACGCCACCGCGATCCGGGCGTCGTTCAGGCCGGCCACGCCGGGGTCCCTGGCCACCGCGGCCAGCGCCTCCGGCACCCGCGGCGGCGTCTGCCCGTTCATACCGACATACAGCAGAAGCTGGGCGGTCTGGCCGAACCGCTCCGGGTGATGGGCCGCGTCGGTGACGCCCGCGGTGAAGGTGAAAGCGGCCAGCACGCCAAGGACACCCACGATCGCGCCGGCGAGCGCCGGGCGGACAGGCACCGCGGACCGGCCGCGGCCGGCCTCCAGCGCGAACCGGGACCCGATCACCAGCGGCACCGGGGCCCCGGCCCGGGTCAGCGCCAGCGCGACCGACGAGCGGCGGGCCGGCCTGGCCGCCCGGCCCGCGGCCACCGCGGCCGCGGCCACCGCGGCCGAGCCGGCCAGCACCAGCAGCGGGATGACCGCCCCGCCCACGCCAAGCACCAGCCAGTCGGCGCTGATCCCCGGGCCCGGCTCGACCAGCGCGGCCGCGCCGATCGGCATCCACTGCGACACCACGATGGCCGCGGCCACGCCCAGCGCAGTTCCGGCGATCGCGGTCAGGAACGGCCCGGCGGCGGCGGCCACGACGGCCTGCCGGGGTGTCATGCCCACCGCCCGCAGCAGCTGGAGCTCGGCCACCGTGGCGGAGATGTAGCGGGCGATGGACTGGCCGAGGAGGAAGATCGCGGCGGCCAGCGCGGCCAGCCCGAAGGCCAGCATGCAGGCCGCCTCGAACGAGTCCACCTGCTGCGCGGCGACCCCGAACGTGCCGAGGTTGTCCCAGATGTCGATGTCGTTGCGGTGCGTGACCCGGGCCAGGTCGGCCCGGAACCGCGGCAGGTCGGCCCGGCCGTTCCTGAGCCGGATCAGCGCGTTCAGGAAGCCGGAGTCATGGGCGCCGACGAAGCTGGCCCGGTGCTGGGCGAACAGCGCGGGCGACGGCACCACGGCACCCTGGTTGCCGATGGTGTCAGAGAACCAGGGGGACCGGACCACACCGGTGATCCGCACCCGGATCTGCGGGCCACGAGCGCGGGTCCCGGTCGTCGGGTCGTAGCCCTCGTCCGCCTGCTTCGGAGTGGGCAGCTGGAGCGTGAGGTAGTCGCCCACGCTCTTGCCGAAGCTGACCGGGAACTGCGGGGTGACCACGACCTCGTCCGCGCGCCGCGGGTCGAACATCCGGCCCTGCAGCATCACCGGCCGCTCGATGGTCCGCATGACCGCGTCGTCGCCCGGCGGGAAGCCCTCGCTCGAGTTCGCCGCGGGCAGGCCCTTGATCCCGTACCCGGCCACCGCGAACGTGGTCAGCGCGGTCACTTCGGGCAGCGCGCGGATCCTGTCCCAGTCGAAGCCCGGCTGGTTCGGCAGAACCGTGACGGTGGCGGGCAGGGTCCTGGCCAGCAGCCGCCCGACCGCGGTGTCCCCGCGCCGCGCGGCCGCGATCGCACCCAGCACGGTGCCCGCGGACAGCGCGATCAGCAGCCCGAGCGCGGTCAGCGACCGCCACCGGCGCCGGGCGTCCAGCCGCAGCCAGGCCAGCGTCACGCGCATGGGTCCCTCCCCGTCCCGCACGCAGGCCGTCCTGGCGGCCCGCAGCGGCTTGATCCCATCTAAGGTCACCGGTGCTGACCAGGCCAAGGGTGCTAGGACGACCACGCCCCTGGGGTGCTGCCACCCGCTCGATCCGTCGCTGTGCCAGCGGGCTCTTCGGCCGGCATCAACGGCCCATCGACGGGCACGTTCCGCGGGACTGACGCGTTATATCTTGTGCAAGGCCGGATCGTGACATAGTCTGTCGATATATCGTGATTGTATCGGCTGACAATGCAGTATCAGCAGGCAGAGCGGGAGAGCGAGATGCCATCAGCAGGTTCATCGGCCTGGGACTTCGACTTTCTGATGCCTGGGGCGCTCGGCAAGCTGGCCGTTCTGTGCCACCAGGCGCAGCGGGCCGGCAGCAAGGCCGCCTTCAGCTGGGGCCACAGCACGCAGGGCGGGCGGACCCGCCACAGCGGCTGGTCCGGCCCCTGGGGCGGGGGCTTCGGCGGCCCGGGCGGCGCCTGGTGGCCGGGCCCGCCGGGAGCGGCCACCAAGCCGGCCGGGCCGCGCGGGACCAAGGCCGGCCGGGGCGACGTGCGCGCGGCCATCCTGGCCGTGCTGTCCGGCGGGCCGTGCAACGGCTACCAGATCATGTCGGAGATCGAGGAGCGCAGCGGCGGTGCCTGGCGGCCCAGCCCCGGCGCGGTCTACCCGGCCCTCTCCCAGCTGGCCGACGAGGGCCTGATCGTGGGTGAGGAGTCCAACGGCCGCCGGGTCTTCCGGCTGACCGACGAGGGCCGCCGGTACATCGAGGAGAACCCGGAGATGGCCCGCGGCGCCTGGGAGTCCCAGGAGCAGCAGGAGGCCTGGCAGCTGCCCGGCCTGTTCGCGGTGGCCGCCCGCCTCGGCGGCGGCATCGTGCAGGTCGCGCACGCGGGCACGCCGGACCAGGTGCGGGCCGCGGAGCGGCTGCTGGAGCAGACCCGGCGGCGGCTGTACCAGATCCTGGCCGACGACGAGTCCGGCGAGCCGGACGAGGACGACGAGCAGTAGCAGAAGGCAGGACGGCAATGGATGATCGCTTCCGCGCTTCGGACGCCGACCGTGACCGGGTCGCCGACGCGCTTCGTGAGCACTATGCGGTGGGCCGGCTGTCCGCCGACGAACTGGACGAGCGCCTGACGACGGCGCTGGGCGCACGGACCCTGGGCGAGCTGAACCGGGTCCTGACCGACCTGCCAGGCCCGGCCCGGGCGCTGCCGCAGCCGGGCGGCTGGCGGCCGCCGCAGTCCGCGCCGGTGTGGGTCACCGTCCGGCGGCGGCCGCGGCCGCGGGTCGCCCCGCTGGTGCTGCTGGCCCTGCTCGTCGCGCTGGTGCTGCCCGGCGCGGGCTGGGTCCTGTTCACTGTGCTCCAGGCGTTCCTGCTGTTCATGCTGGTGGGCGCTCTCGCCGCCACGTTCTTCGCGGCCCGTTTCTGGCGGCGCGCCCGGCGGGAGTGGACCCGAATGAGTGAGGATTACGGTGGGTACGGCCCGGGCCACTCTCACCATCCGAACTGGCCCGGCGGCTGGAACCGGCACCAGTTCGGCAGCTGGTCACCCTGACCCGGCGGCCAGCGGCCCCTCCGCCGCTGGCCGCCGGCTCCTGCCGGATGCCTGCTTGCGCGCCGGGCTCACCTGCGAACATGGATAGGTGAGAGTTACCCGGCTTGTCACGCTCGATGACGGCCCGGCCGACAGGAGTGCGCCATGACCGTCACCGCAGCGGGCTTTGACCTGGACGCGAAGTACCGGGTCACCGAAGGCGGCATCCTCATCACCGGTGTCCAGGCCCTGGCCCGGGTGCTGTTCGACCAGATCCGTGCCGACCGGCGGCGCGGCCTGCGGACGGCCGCCTTTGTCTGCGGTTACCCCGGCTCCCCGCTGGGCGGGTTCGACCAGACCCTGCAGCGCACCGGGCCGCTGCTGGGCGAGCACGACGTGCACTGGGAGCCCGGCGTCAACGAGGACCTGGCCGCTACCGCGGTGTGGGGCAGCCAGCAGGACAACCTGGCCCCGCTGAGCAAGCACGACGGCATCATCGGCATGTGGTACGGCAAGGCGCCAGGCGTGGACCGCAGCGGCGACGTGTTCCGGCACGCCAACCTGCACGGCGTCGGCCGCAATGGCGGCGTGCTCTGCGCTATCGGCGACGACCCGGCGTCCAAGTCCTCCACGCTGCCCGGCGCCAGCGAGGTCGCGATGTACGACGCGGGCCTGCCGGTGCTCGCCCCCGGCACCTCCCAGGAGGTCCTCGACCTTGGCCGGCACGGCTACGAGCTGTCCCGGTACAGCGGCTGCTGGGTCGGCCTGAAGATCGTCACCGCGGTGGCCGACGGGTTCGGCTCGGCCGACGTCGCGGCCGGCCGGATCGACGCCCGGTTCCCCGAACTGTCCTTCGGCGGCCAGCCCTGGCGGCACGAGCAGCGGCCCCGGTTCTTCCTGCCCGACACGATCGAGCTGGAGGCCGAGCTGTACGAGCGCCGGCACGCCGCGGCCCGGGCCTACGCCGCGGAGAACCACCTCGACGTGGTCGAGGTCGACCCGCCGGACGCGTGGCTGACGATCCTGTCGGCCGGCCGGTGCTACCGGGAGATGCGCCAGGCCCTGGCCGACCTCGGCCTGGTCTCCGACGACGACGTCCGCGGCGCCGGGATCCGGCTGGTCCGGCTGGGCATGATCTACCCGGTCGAGCCCGGCGTGCTCCGCGCCGCCGCCCGCGGGGTGCAGGAACTGCTGGTGGTCGAGGAGAAGCGGCCGTTCATCGAGCGGTTCGCCCGGGAGCAGCTGTACGACCTGGCCGAGCGGCCGCGGGTCACCGGGAAGCGGGACGAGCAGGACCGGCCGCTGATCCCGGTCGACGGCGAGCTGACCGCGGACCGGCTGCGCCCGATCCTGGCCCGCCGCCTGGCCCAGCGGCTGAGCACCCCCGCGCTGATCGCGGCCGCCGAGCCGCCCCGGCCGCGCACCCAGCTGACCCTGCTTCCTGCCGGGCCGGCGGCCACCCGCACGGCCGGGTTCTGCAGCGGCTGCCCGCACAACCGGTCCACGATCGCGGGCGCGGGCTCGCCGGTCGGCGGCGGGGTGGGCTGCCACGCCATGGTCATGTGGCTGGACCGCGGCGCGGTGTCGTACTCGCAGATGGGCGGCGAGGGCGCGCAGTGGCTGGGCCGGGCACCGTTCACCGAGGTGCCGCACTACGTGCAGAACGTCGGGGACGGCACGTTCTTCCACTCCGGCAGCCTGGCCGTGCGCGCCGCGGTGTCGGCCGGGGCCACGATGACCTTCAAGATCCTCTACAACGGCGTGGTCGCGATGACCGGCGGCCAGGACCCGGCCGGCCAGCTGGACGTGCCGCGGCTGTGCCAGGCCATGGCGGCCGAGGGCGTCGCCCGGATCATGGTGGTGTCCGAGGACCCGTCCAAGTACGGCCGCCGGTCCGGGCTGCCGGCCGGCACGAAGGTCTGGGGCCGGGACCGGCTGGCCGAGGCGGAGCGCACGCTGGCCGCGGTGCCCGGCGTCACCGTCCTCGTCTACGACCAGGCCTGCGCGGCGGAACTGCGCCGGCTGCGCAAGCGCGGCCGCGCCCCGGAGCGCACCCAGCGGGTGGTCATCAACGAGGCGGTCTGCGAGGGCTGCGGCGACTGCGGGGTGAAGAGCAACTGCCTGTCGGTCCGGCCGGTGGACACCGAGCTTGGCCGCAAGACACAGATCGACCAGTCCTCCTGCAACACCGACTACAGCTGCCTGGACGGCGACTGCCCCTCGTTCGTGACCGTGCAGTCCCCGCCGCCCAGCGCGGACAAGCCGCGGCCGCTGCCCGACCTGCCCGCGGACCTGCCCGAGCCGGCCGCCAAGGCCGCCGTGCCGGCCGCGGGCGGGTACTCGCTGGTGGCTACCGGCATCGGCGGCACCGGCGTGGTCATGCTCAACCAGGTGCTGGCCACCGCCGCGTTCCTTGACGGCCTCGGCGTGACCGGGCTTGACCAGACCGGGCTCAGCCAGAAGGCCGGCCCGGTCGTGTCCCACCTGCGGCTGTGGCGCGGCGACCAGGACCCGGCGGACGGCCCGCGGAACGCCCACGTGGCGCACCCGGCGGCGTCCAACGCGGTCGGCGAGGAGTCGGCCGACCTGCTGCTGGCCCTGGACCTCCTGGTCGCGGCCGAGCCCCGGCACCTGTCCCGGCTCCGCCCGGACCGCACGGTGACCGTCGCGTCGACCTCGCTGGTGCCCACGGCCGGCATGGTCCGCGGCGCCACCGGCGCGCCCGACCTGGTGCCGCTGCTCGCCGCGCTCCGGGAGCTGACGAAGCCCGGCTCGTTCACCGAGGTGGACACGGTGGCGCTGGCCACCGCGCTGTTCGGGGACGCGATCGCGGCCAACCTGATCGCCCTCGGCGCGGCCTATCAGGCCGGCGCGGTGCCGCTGGAGGCGTCGTCCATCGCCCGGGCCATCGAGCTGAACGGCGTCGCGGTGGACCGGAACCAGGCCGCGTTCCTGGCCGGGCGGCTGGCCGTGCACGACCCGGGCCGGCTGCCCTCCGCCAGGCGGGCCGGTGAGCTGCGCCGCGAGCCGGCCGCCGGGGCGCTGAAGGCCGCCGCCGCGCAGGCCGCGGACCGCGGCATCACCGGGCCGGCCGCGGACCTGGCCGCCCGCCGGGCCGCCGAACTGGTCGCTTACCAGAATCCCGCGCTGGCCGGCCGGTATCTCGATCTGGTCGGCGCCGCGGCCCGGGCCGAGGCGGGCCTGCCCGGCAGCGCCGGCGGGCCCGGCGAGCTCGCGGGCGGGGTCGCTGACGGGTTCTTCCACCTGCTCGCCTACAAGGACGAGTATGAGGTGGCCCGGCTGCACCTGCTGCCCGAGTTCCGCGCGGCGCTGGCCGAGGCGGTGCCCGGCGGCCACGGGGTCCGGTATCAGCTGCACCCGCCCGTCCTGCGGGCCCTGGGGATGCGCCGCAAGCTGGCCCTGCCGGCCCCGGTGGCCCGCCCGGCCTTCGGCGTGCTGCGGGCCATGCGGCACGTCCGCGGCACCCCGGCCGACGTGTTCGGCTACAGCCGGGTCCGCCGGGCCGAGCGGCGGCTGGCCGCCGAGTACGAGGAGGGCCTGCGTGCCGTGCTGCCCGGTCTGGATGAGGGCCGGCTCGCCGCCATGGTGGAACTGGCCCGGCTGCCGCTGGGCATCCGCGGCTACGAGCACATCAAGCTGGCGGCCATAGCACGGTACGACGCGGACCGGGCGAAGCTGCTGTGTGAACTGGGTGGGGGCGAGCCCGGCGGGCCTGCTGAGGGCCCGTCTCAGGCGTCGCCGACCAGGTAGGAGGTCACCGCCAGCACGGAGTAGGCGGTCAGCAGGATCGCGCCGCTGAGCCGGGTGGTGCGGCCGTTGCGCAGCAGCAGCGCGGGCAGTGCCGCGGCCACCGCCAGGGCGGTCAGCTCGACCGGCCGGAAGCTGAGCGTCAGCGGCCGCCAGCCCCAGGAGATCAGCGCGATCATCGGGATCACCAGGCCGGCGATCTGCGCGCCGGAGGCCAGCGGGATCTCAGTGGCCAGCTTGACCCGGCCGCGCCGGGCCAGCATGATCGCGCTGCCGTGCTCGGTGGCGTTGCCCACGATCGCCACGATCACCACCGCGACGAAGAACTCCGGCAGGTGCGCCGCGGCCGCGAACGCCTGCAGCGTGCTCACCAGCGTCTCGCTGACCAGCGCGGTCAGCGCGGTGACCACACCCAGCACGGCAAGCGCGGCGGGCAGCGGCCAGCCGCTGCCGGAGCCGGAGCCGGGCTCCCCGGCCAGGCCGTTCTTCCGGTGGCGGCGCAGCGCGTACCTCGTCACCACCGCGCATACGGCCAGCAGCAGAACCGAGACCAGCACCGACAGCTCGGCCAGCGACCGGCGGTTCTCGTCGCCGTGGAAACCGGGCGCCGCTGCGACCAGCACCAGCACGGTGGCGAACCCGACCAGGCCCAGCGACAGGTACGCGGACCGGCGGTCGATCGGGCCCTGCCGGCCGAGCAGCAGGGTCAGCCCGAGCACCAGCAGCAGGTTGCCGGCCACCGAGCCGACCAGCGAGGCCCGGACGATCTCGGTCAGCCCGCCGGACACCGCGATCAGCGCGATGATCAGCTCGGGCGCGTTGCCGAACGTCGCGTTCAGGAAGCCGCCGATGCCCGGGCCGGTGTGGTTGGCCAGCTGGTCGGTGGCCTCGCCGATCAGCCAGGACAGCGGGATCAGGGCCAGCCCGGCCAGCACGAACAGGACCAGCTCGTCGGCCAGCCCGGCCCAGTCCAGAATGAGTACCATAGGGGTGAGCAGCAGCCCGGCCGCAAGCACAACGTGGGCACGCCTCAGCCGCGCATGGGTCATCCGGTACACACTGTTACTTTACCGGCGGAGCCGCCCCTGGCCCCCGGCCGCGGGCGTGCGCGGCGGTGGGCCCGCGGGCAGATCAGGAACCTGGGCCGCGTAGCCGGTGGCGGCCTCGAACGCGTGCGCCAGCGCGAGCAGGTCCCAGTCGCCGCGGCGGCGGCCGACCAGCTGCAGGCCGACCGGGCGGCCGTCCCTGGTGAACCCGGCCGGGACGCTGATCGCGGGCAGCCCGGTGACCGAGATCAGGTACGCCGAGGCCATCCAGTCCAGGTAGGTCGTCATTTCCTGGCCGTTGATCTCGTGCACCCAGTCCAGCGTCACGTCGAACGGGGCGACCTGGCTGACCGGGCAGGCCAGCACGTCGGCGCCGGCCAGGAACTCGTTGACCCGCTCGGCCAGGGCCGTGCGCCGCGCCGTCGCCCGGCTCAGGTCCGCCAGGGTCAGCTGCAGGCCCTGCTCTACGTCGAAGCCCATATTCCGGCCGAGCTGGGCAGGCGACTCGCAGGGCAGGGCGGCGTACAAAGTAACGGCCCTGTACCACCGGAAGGTGCGGAAGATCTCGTCGGCGTCGCTGAGGTCCGGCGCCCCGTCGGTGACCGAGCCGGTGAGCCCGGCCAGCACCGCGCGGGCCGGCGCGAGGACCTCGAGCACCTCGGGCTCGACCGGCAGGCCGAGGTCGGGGCTCCACGCCACCCGCAGCCCGCGCAGGTCCGTGGTCAGCAGGCCGCCGATCCCGGCCGGTTCGGCGATGGCCGGGGCGGGCTGGTCGAGCGCCAGCGGCACCCGTGGGTCCGGGCCGGCCAGCACGGCCAGCAGCAGGGCGGTGTCGGCCACGGTCCTGGCCATCGGCCCGGCGATGCTGAGCTGGTCCTCCACGTCGGAGAAGGGCCAGGCGGGCACCCGGCCGGGGCTGGGGCGCAGCCCGACGACGTTGCAGAAGTTCGCCGGGTTGCGCAGCGAGCCGCCCAGGTCGCTGCCGTCGGCCAGGCAGACCATCCGGGCCGCCAGCGCCGCGGCCGCGCCGCCGCTGCTGCCGCCCGCCGTGCGGTCCAGCGCCCACGGGTTGCGGGTGGCGCCGAACACCGGGTTGACCGTGTGCGAGCCGGCACCCCATTCGGGCACGTTGGTCTTGCCCAGGCTGATCGCCCCGGCCGCGGCCATCCGCTGGACCACGAGCGCGTCCCGGGCGGGCACGTTGCCGGCGAACAGCGGCGAGCCGAACGTGGTCCGCACCCCGGAGGTCTCGGCCAGGTCCTTGTGCGCCACCGGCAGGCCGTGCAGCAGCCCGGTCACCCGGCCGTGAGCCAGTTCCTCGTCGGCCGCCGCGGCCTGCGCCGTGGCCCGCTCGAACGTGCGGGTGACCACGGCGTTGACCACCGCGTCGTGTCTCTCGATCCGGCTGATGTGCGCGGCGATGACCTCGCGCGCGGACACCTCCCGGCGGCGCAGCATCCCGGCCAGCTCGATCGCGGTGTGCAGGCACAGGTCCGTCACGTGGGGTCCTCCTTCGGCGGGCCGTCCTGATCGGAGGATAACCAGCGGTGCTCGGCGATCTTCCGGCCGCGTCGCCCGCTGTTGCACACTGGCCAGATGGATGCGGATGTCGTGGTCATCGGGGCCGGCGCGCTCGGCCTGAGCACCGCGCTGCACTGCGCGCTGGCCGGGCGGTCGGTGATCGTGCTCGACCGGCACGAGGCCGGGTCGCAGGCGTCAGGCCGGGCGGCCGGCCTCTTCAAATCGGTCCAGGCCGACGAGCTGCGCACCCGGCTGGCCCGGCGGAGCATCGAGCTGGCCCTGGGCTTCGCGGGCTGGGCCGGGGAGCCGCTCGGGGTCGAGCGGTCCGGCAGCTTCCTGCTGGCGCGGACCCCGGCGCACGCGGGTTACCTGCGCCGGGAGCTGGCCCAGTCGGCCGGCTGGGGCGTCGATCTGCAGCCGGTCAGCCCGGCCCGGCTTGGGGAGCAGGTCAGCTACTGCACCCCGGCGGGTGCGGGATACGCGCTGTGGTGCCCCGAGGACGTGTACATCGAGGAGCCGGTCAGCCTGATCCGGGCCTGCGCCGCGGCGTGCCTGCGGCACGGCGCGGAGGTCGCCGAGAACGAGCCTGTGGTGGGGATCGAGGTGACCGGCGGCCAGGTCCGCGCGGTGCAGACGGAGCGGCGGCGGATCACCGCCGGGGCTGTGGTGGACGCGGCCGGGGCGTGGGTCGCGCAGGTGGCCTCGCTGGCCGGCGGCACGGTGCCGGTCGCGCCGGTGCGGCATCAGCTGCTGATCACCGAGCCTGATCCGGGTGTCAGGGCAGGCGATCCGATCGTCCGGGTGGTGGATGCCGCGGTGTACCTGCGCCCGGCGCGGGGCGGCCTGATGGCCGGCGGCTTCGAAACGGGTGCGCTGCCGGTGGACCCGCGGCAGCAGCCGGCCTCGTTCAGCACCGACGACGTGCCGCTGGACGCGGGTGTCCTGCGCCACCTGACCGGTCGGGTGGCGGCCGAGGTTCCGGTGGCCTCGGCCGGGCCGGTGGCGGTGCATCGCGGCGGGCTGTTCACGATGAGCCCGGACGGGCGGTTCGTGCTGGGCCCGGTTCCCGGGGTGGACGGGCTGTGGGTGAACAGCGGGTGCAACGGGTCCGGGTTCTCCTCGTCGCCCGCGCTCGGCGAGGCGCTGGCCGCGTGGATCACCAGCGGGGAGGCGCCGCCGGGGGTGGCGGAGCTGGCTCCGTCGCGGTTCGGTCCGGTGTCCGCGGAAACGCTGGTGACACAAGGCCTCTGGCAGTACGCGCACTACTACGATCCGGTGAGTACCGAGCCCGCGGCCCGCCGGTAGCCCGGCGCGGGGCCCGATGCCGGGGTTTACGCTTCCGGCTCGGCCGGGGGCACGGTGGCGTAGGCGGCCCGGACCATGTTCAGGTAGATCTCCTCGAGCAGCCGGGCGTGCGCGGCGGTGGGCCGGCGGCGCCACTGGGCCAGCAGCGGGTCGATGGCGCCGAGCACGACCACGGTGGCGGAGGTCGCGGCGGCCGGGTCGAGCAGGCGTTCACCCGTGGCCCGGCCGGCGAAGGCGCGGACCGTGTCCCGGTCCCGGCCGCGCTGCTCCCGGCGCAGGTCCCGGGTCCAGGCCCCGGCCTGGCGCAGCGCGATGAACACCGGCCCGCGTTCCTTGGCCGCCCGCAGCGACCCGCGGATCAGGACCCGGTACATGTCCTCCAGCGAGCCGGCCGCGGCCACCTCGGCGGACAGCTCGTGGTACAGGGTCACCGACTCGCGCCGGTAGACCGCGGCGAGCAGCTCGCCCCGGTTCGCGAAATGCTTGTAGACCAGCGGCCTGCTGACCCCGGCGCCCTCGGCGACCGCCTCCATGGAGACCGCCTCGACGCCGTCCGCTCCGATCAGGGCCAGCGCCGCGTCCAGCAGCGCGTCCCGGCGCACCTCGCGGCTCAGCCGGGACGGCTCCGCGGCCCGCGGCGATGCTGGCCGCGATGGTGCTGGCGGCGACGGGGCGGCGGGCGGCCCAGCCGCTTTGGTCCCCCTCATACCGCCATCCTCGCACCCGGCGGCAAGAGCACCGGCCGCGGTCGAGGCCGGGCTGCGCCGGCTGGCCGGCCGGCCGGCTCACACAGCCGGGAGCGGGTCGCGGCTAACCGTAACCCTTAATGCGCGGCCCGCTCGTACGGCGTCTGCTCGCCTGCCTCGACCGCCACCGGAAGCCGGTTCCCGGCGGGCGGCAGCGGGCAGGTCGCGAAGTCCGTGTAGGCGCAGGGCAGGTTGACCGCGCGGTTGAAGTCCAGCGTGACGGTCTGCTGCCCGGGCACGACGCCGACGGTCAGTGACCGGCAGGCCGGGTAGGTGGTCCGGCCCGAGGTGGCGTCGGTGAACAGCACGCTGAGCTGGTCCGCGGACCGGCCGGGGAACGCGGTGAGGGCCAGCGGCTGGCCGCCGGCCTCGAACCCGATCCGGCCTACCGCGTCGTACACGTGCTTGATCCGGTCCACCACCGCGCCGACGGTGACCGGCTCCGGCGCGGCGAACGGGGTGTACTGGCCGCTCAGGACCCAGGCCGGGTCCGGAGCGTAGGCGGGCACGCCGCGGAAGGCGGCGCGCAGCGGGTGGTCCGGGTGCCGGGGGCGGACGATGTACTCGCCGCCGCGCCTGGCCACCTCGATCACCGCATCGCCCCAGACCGCGTTGATGCCGCCGCGCTCGGGGATGGGGGCGAACGCGTACTCGCCGTGGACCGGGCGGCCGTCCACCACGAGGTCGCCGGGATCATCGCCGTTCAGCACTACGGTGACCCCGTCCGGGCCGGCCGACCAGAGGCCGGGCGCGCGGTCGATCCGCTGGCGCTCCGGGCCGAGCCAGTGCAGCCCGGTGATCGTCAGCCAGCCGTTCGGGCTGGCCAGGTTCTCCTCGTGCAGGCGGTGCCAGTCCGCCCATTCCCGGGCGAACGCGTCCTTGTCGATAGCGCGGACAGTCACGGCGGCGGCCTCTCGCTGAGCTGCGGCGTCGTCTGGTTACGACCAGTGCGGGCGGGAAATAGCCCTGCCTGCACAATCCGCGGCCCGGTGCCGGTTATTCCGGGCAGGCCAGCGCGCGGCGCCGGTTAACAGAACCGGGCTGCGGCCGGCTGCGGTCACCGGCGCGGTGAGCAACCGGTATCCGTCCGGGAGCATGCCGCTATGTGTCAGTGCGCGGCCTGGTATTTCGCGATGATGTCGGAGCTGATCCGGCCCCGTTCGGAAACCGAGATGCCCTGATCCCTGGCCCAGGCCCGGATTGCGGCCCGGTCCTGGCGCACCGCCGCAGTCCGCGGGGCCCGCCGCGGGCCGCCGGCCTTTCGCGCGGCCTTGATGTAAGGCGCCAGGGATTCCGCCAGCTTTGCCTCGTTGGCGGGCGACAGGTCGATTTCATACGACGCACCCTGGAAGCTGAAGAGCACCGCCTTGGCGCCCTCGGAACCGTCAAGGTCGTCGGTAACGATCACGTTCACAGTTTTGGCCATGACGAGATCGTCCTGTTCGTGACCACAGTTGTCAAAAGACGCGCCCGGGTCTTGTGAGGCACCTGAGCTGATTAGCGCCTGCCGTGCCCGGGTGTCCGGGTTATTTCCGCGCCGCCGGTGCTTTCGTGATCCTGGCTTAGCCGGCGGAAAGCGCCGGCGGCCGGCCCCGGCCGGAAATCATCCCGGCCGGGGCCATGCGCGGAAATGGCGGTGCTCCGCGCATGCGCAGGTCGCCGCCACCCGGCCGGGCCGTCAGCCCGCCGGGTGCCCGCGGAAGGACCTGGTCATTGGAACACGCAGGGTTTTCCGTGGGAATCGGTGCCGGTGGAGACGCTGATGTTCACCGCGGACCCGCGCATCACCAAGGAACCCGAGCCCGGGCTCTGGCTGACCACCGTCCCCTGCGGTTCAATGCAGCGGGTATTCGAGCTCACGGTCCCGACCGTCAGCCCGGCGCCGCGGATCCGGCTCTCGGCCGTGCCCTCGTCCTGGCCGGTCAGGGACGGCACCCTGACCAGGAGATTGCAGACCGTCAGGGTCACCTCCGAGCCGATGCTGACCACGCTCTGGGCGGGCGGGTCCGTGCTGAGCACCAGGCCCTGGCTAGCCGCCGTGCAGCCGGTGGAACTGAGCACGTTGTCGCCGCGCAGCGAGGCGTTCTGCAGCACGCCCTGGGCGGTCGCGGTCGTGTCCCCGACCACGTTGGGCACCTGCACCTGGGGGGCCGGGCTGCACAGCCGGGCCAGGTCGGTCTGCCAGGTCCCGTTGGAGGCGAAGCTCTGGTTGGTGGTGACCGCGCAACTGCCGTCGGGCACCGCCGGATCGACCGATACCGAGGCAAACTCACCGAACCGCAGGCCATCGGTATGGGTGACGCTGCCGGAGGTCAGCACGTCGTCGGCGCCCTGCAGGAAGGGCGGGGCGCCGCCATTGTAGAAGAAGGTGGCGGCTGTGTCGGTAGCGGGCAGATTGACTGCGGTATCGGTGAAGACCCAGTTGAGGAAGATGGTCTCGGTGCCGTTCGGGTTCAGGCCGACCCCGATGGCCGGGTTGAAGTCGGCGCTGGTCGAGTCGTGCCGGACGGTGGCGAGCTGCATGCTGTTGCTGGCCGGCGTGATGAAGCCGTACTGCACGATGGTGGGCGGCCCGTTGAAGAGGCCGACCACGTTGGCGAACCAGACCCGGCTCCCGTCCCACACCGGCGGCGACTGGATGCGCCCGTCCAGGGTGTCCAGGGTGTCGCTGGTGCCCGGCCGCGGGCCTGGTGGCGGGCCTGGCGGGCCAGGGCGCGAACGCTGACCGGCCGGGGCCGGGCCGCCGACCCTGACCCGTCGGGGCGGATTTTCTTAGGCAGGCTCTTCCCCGGCAGCGCGTGGATCACCCGCTGGCTGGCGGACGGCCGCGGATGGGAGTGCGGCGCGGGCCCGGTGCCCGCCGCGGCCCCGGCGGCGGGCCAGGACGAGATCAGCAGAGCGGTCAGCAGGCCGGCTGCGGTGACGAGGCGGGCGGGCCCAGCCCGCAGGGGTGTCTTTCGCACGGATGCCCTCCGGCATGATCACAGGCCTGCCGGAGAACGCGGATATGGCTAGCAAACGAACGTCCCTGCAGGCCAGCGGATAAGGCTCGCTCCCCGGCCTGCGGTGAGGTCGTAGAGACCGTAGCACGGGCGGGACGTAGGCTGGCCCGGCCGTCTCACCTGCCGCGCGATGACGCACGGCCTGGCCCCGGGAGTGCCCGATGACGCTGGATGACCGCCTCCGCAACGACGCCAACGAACTCGCCCCCGGGATGATCGAGATGCGGCATGACCTGCACCGGCACCCGGAGATCGGGCTGGACCTGCCGCGCACCCAGCAGGCCGTGCTCACCGCGCTCGACGGCCTGCCGCTGGAGATCGCGGTCGGCACCGGGTGCACCTCGGTGACCGCGGTACTGCGGGGTACGGGCGCCGCCGCCGGTGCGGCGAACGGCGCGGGCGGGCCGGTGCCGGCCGTGCTGCTGCGCGGGGACATGGACGCGCTGCCGGTGCAGGAGGACACCGGCCTCGACTTCACCAGCCGGATCGACGGGGCCATGCACGCCTGCGGCCACGACCTGCACACGGCGATGCTGGCCGGGGCGGCCCGGCTGCTCAGCGCGCACCGCGACCAGCTGGCGGGCGACGTGGTGTTCATGTTCCAGCCCGGCGAGGAGGGCCACAACGGCGCCGGGGTGATGATCGGCGAGGGCGTGCTGGACGCGGCCGGGCCGCGGGTGCAGCGCGCCTACGGGATGCACGTGATCTCCGGCGGGATCCCGCGCGGCCAGTTCACCACCCGGCCGGGCACGCTGATGGCCTCCAGCGACTCGCTGCGGGTGACCGTGCAGGGCACCGGCGGGCACGGCTCGGCACCGCACCGGTCGCAGGACCCGGTGACCGTGGCCGCGGAGATGGTGGTCTCGCTGCAGGCCATGGTGACCCGGCAGTTCAGCATCTTCGACCCGGTGGTGCTGACCGTGGGCCTGTTCCAGGCCGGCACCCGGCGCAACATCATCCCGGCCGAGGCGACCTTCGAGGCCACCGTCCGGGCCTTCTCGCCGGGCGCGCGGGACCGCATCGAGACCGCGTCGGTGCGGCTGTGCCAGGGCATCGCGGCCGCGCACGGGCTGACCGCGGACGTCAGGTACGTGACCGAGTACCCGGTCACGGTCAACGACGCCGACCAGGCCGCGTTCGCCGCGGGCGTCGCGGCCGAGGTGTTCGGCGACGGCCGGTACGCGGCCATGCCGGACCCCGAGGCCGGCTCCGAGGACTTCTCCCGGGTGCTCGCGGCGGTGCCGGGCTGCTACCTGTTCCTCGGCTCGTGGCCGGGCGACGACCACGAGACCGCCCCGGACAACCACAGCCCGCTGGCCTCGTTCGACGACTCGGTACTGGCCGACGGCTGCCTGCTGCACGCGCAGCTGGCGATCCGCGCCCTGCGCGAGCTGTCCGCCACGGGCGGCTGACGGCCGTCAGCGACCGGCTGGTGACCCGGCCGCGGCAGCCGGGGCCGGCTCGGGGAAGTGACAGGCGACCAGATGGCGGGGGTCGTCGCCAGCCAGCGGCGGCTCGGTGGTCCGGCAGATGTCCTGGGCCTTCCAGCACCGGGTGTGGAACCGGCAGCCCGCAGGCGGGTTCAGCGGGCTGGGCGGCTCGCCGGGCAGGCTGAGCCGCTGCCGCCGGGCCCGGGTGCTGGGCACCGGCACCGCGGACAGCAGCGCCTTGGTGTAGGGGTGCCGGGGCGCGGCGTAGAGCAGCTCGTTGTCGGCCAGCTCCACGAGCTTGCCGAGGTACATCACCGCGACCCGGTCGGAGATGTGCCGGACCACGGACAGGTCGTGCGCGATGAACAGGTAGGCCAGGCCGTGGGTGTCCCGCAGGTCGCTGAGCAGGTTGATGATCTGCGCCTGGATGGACACGTCCAGGGCGGACACCGGCTCGTCGGCGATGATCAGCCGGGGCCGCAAGGCGATGGCGCGGGCCACGCAGATGCGCTGCCGCTGGCCACCGGAGAACTCCCTGGGGTAGCGGTTGTAGTGCTCGGGGCTGAGGCCGACCTGGCTGAGCAGGTCCTCCACGGTGGCGCGGATCCCGCCCGGTGGAACGATCCCCTGGTAGCGGAACGGGGCGGCGATGATCGTGCCCACGGTATGGCGGGGGTTGAGCGCCGAGTAGGGATCCTGGAAGATCATCTGGATCTCGCGGTGGAGTGAGTGGCGCCGGCCGCGGCGGGTTTCCCCGGCGTCCCGGCCGTCGAAGGTCACCCGGCCCGAGGTGGCGGGCAGGAAGCCCGCGAGCACCCGGCCGGTGGTCGATTTGCCGCACCCGGTCTCCCCGACCAGGCCCAGCGTCTCGCCGCGGCGGATCGAGAACGAGATGCCATCGACCGCGCGCACCTGGCCAGTGGTCCGGGTCAGCACCACGCCCCGGCTCGAGTCGAAGTGCTTGACCAGGTTCTCCACGCGCAGCAGGTCCCCGGCGGCACCGGCCGGCGGGGAGCCTGCGGGGGCGGTTCCGTATCCGTTCACAGGACGGGCTGCACCTCCTCCGCGAAGATCCCGGCCCGGGTCTCGTCGGCCAGGTGGCAGGCCACGAACTGCCCCGCCGCGGATTGCCGGAGCGGCGGCCGGCTCCCGGCGGAAAGGCCGCCGGTCCGGTCGGAGTACCGGCAGCGGGGCTCGAACGGGCAGCCGGACGGCCGGTCGCTGAGGCTGGGCGGGGTCCCGGGGATGGCCGCGAGCCGGTCGCGGCGGGGATGGTTCAGGCCGGTGACCGAGGTCAGCAGGCCCCAGGTGTAGGGGTGCTGCGGGGCGCTGAAGACCTGGTCCGTGGTGCCGCGTTCCATGATCTGGCCGGCGTACATGACGAGGGTCTCATCCGCCGTCTCGGCGACCACGCCGAGATCGTGGGTGATGATGATGACCGCCGTGCCCAGCTCGTCCTGCAGGCTGGCGATCAGCTCGAGGATCTGCGCCTGCACGGTCACGTCCAGCGCGGTGGTCGGCTCGTCGGCGATGAGCAGCTCGGGCTCGCAGCTCAGGGCCATGGCGATCATGGCTCGCTGGCGCATGCCGCCGGAGAACTGATGCGGGTACTCCCGGGCCCGGAGATCGGGCCGCGGGATGCCGACCCGGCCCAGCATCTCCACCGCGCGCGCCCACGCCTGCTTGCGGGTGGCCGGCGTCTTGGCCCGGTAGGCCTCGGCAATCTGCCAGCCGACCGTGTAGTAGGGATGCAGCGCCGACAGCGGGTCCTGGAAGATCATGGCCATCGCGGCGCCGCGCAGGTCGCGCACCCGGCCGGGCCCGGCCGCCAGCAGTTCCTCGCCGTTCAGCCAGATCCGGCCGCTGACGTCGGCGTTCTTACCGGACTGCAGGCCGAGCACGGCCAGGCTCATGGCGCTCTTGCCGCTGCCCGATTCGCCGACGATCCCGAGCGTGCGGCCGCGCTGCACGCCGAACGACACCCCGTCGACTGCCCGGACCACCCCGTCCGGGGTCCGGAAGGCCACCTTCAGATCGTCACCCTCGAGGAAATCCCGGCCGTCTGGATGGCCTGGATCGTGGGGCCGGGCCGGCCTGGTCTGCGACACCGACCCCTCCCAGCTGCGTAAATCACTCTCTTGACAGCAGTAATGTATGACATACCATACGTCGCATGGCATATAGCGGCAAGGCTTCTGCGGGCCTTCGCCGCGACCGGAGATGACCCCGGCCCCGGCCCCGGCCGCAGTGCCGGCTGCCGACGCGCACAACGACCTGCTGATGCTGGTCGAGCACTTCCGCGACGACCCGGGCTACTTCCGGCGCAACTGGCTGCCGCAACTGCAGGCCGGCCAGGTGCGGACCCAGGTGCTCCCGGTGTACGTGGACGAGGAGTTCCTGCCGGAACTGGCTCTGCGGCAGACCCTGCGGCTGATCGAGACCGCGCTGGCCACCGTCGGCTCCTGCCCGGAGCTCATGCTCTGCCGGCAGCCGGGCGAGGTGGAGCATGCCCTGGCCAGCGACCGGATCGGGATCGTGCTGGCGCTGGAGGGCTGCCCGGCCATCGGGACCGACGTCCAGCTGCTGCGGACCCTGTTCCGGCTGGGCGTCCGGGTCGCCTCGCTGACCCACTTCGGCCGCAACTCGCTGGCCGACGGCAGCGCCGAGGACGCCGCCGGAAGCGGGCTGACCCGGGCCGGGGTCGCCGACTTCACCAGGGAGATCGCCGAGGTGCTGTACGGCGGCGGGCACGTCATCGAGGGCTGCGACATGGCCGCCGCGGTGCCCGGCCTGGCCGGCCCGGCGGACCTGCCGAATCTGGCCGCGGAACTGGCCCGCCGCGGGTTCGGCCCGGCGGACGTGGCCGCCGTCATGGGCGGCAACCTGCGGCGGCTGCTCAACGAGGCGATCGGCGCCGGGCTGGCGGCGTCCCCGTGACCGTCCCGGCGACCATGGAACCGGTGCTGCCGGGCCCGGCTGCCATCGCGACCCGCACCCAGCGCCAGCAGATCGTGCGCGCGCTGCGATCCGACCGGCCGGCCATGGCTGCGCTGGTCGTCATCGTGATCCTGGCCGCGGTCGCGGTCTGCGCGCCGCTGATCGCCATCCTCGTCGGGCACGGCCCCAACCAGCTGTTCCCCAACCAGCTCAGCCCGGATCTGGGCCTGCCGACCGGGCCCAGCCGCCAGTTCCTGTTCGGCATCGACCAGGAGGGCCGGGACCTGTTCGTCCGGTGCGCTTACGGGCTGCGCACCTCGCTGGTCGTGTCGCTGCTGTCCGCGGCCATCGCCACCGCGGTCGGCGTGACCGTCGGGCTCGCGGCGGGCTACTTCGGCGGCTGGCTGGACACGCTGCTGTCCCGCGGCGCGGATATCTTCCTGGCCCTGCCGGTGATCCTTTTCGCGATCAGCATCTCGTCGGTCTGCTCGATCACCGCCCAGGGCTGCCTGGCCGGTACCGTCCAGCCCGGCATCGGCCTGGTAGTGGCCATCCTGGCCCTGTTCACCTGGCCCTACATCGCCCGGCTGGTCCGCGGCCAGACACTGGTGCTGCGTCAGCAGGAGTTCGTCAACGCGGCCCGCGGCTTCGGCGCCGCGCACTGGCGGGTCATGTTCGGCGAGATCCTGCCGAACCTGACCGCCCAGGTCATCGTGTACATGACCCTGATCATCCCGAGCAACATCCTGTTCGAGGCCGCACTGAGCTACCTGGGTGTCGGCGTCCCGCAGACCACCCCGTCGCTGGGCCAGATGATCGCGGACGCCACCGCGGGCAGCCTGTTCACCTACGCCTGGTGGATGATGCTTTTCCCGGGCGTGCTGCTGCTGCTGATCACGTTCTCGTTCAACCTGCTCGGCGACGGCGCCAGGGATGCCATTGGCGGTGACGGGTAATGCTGGTCTACCTCACCCGGCGGCTGTTCTGGCTGGTGATCACCCTGCTGGTGATTACCGCGATCACCTTCGTGATCTACTTCGTGCTCCCGCCGGTCAGCCCGGCCGTGCTGTTCGCCGGCAAGGAAGCCACCCCGCAGCTCGTCGCCACCGTGCAGCACGAACTCGGGCTCGATCATCCGGTCTGGGTCCAGTACCTGCTGTTCCTCAAGCACCTGGTGCTCGGCGACCAGTTCGGCTGGCCGGGCCTTGGCTTCTCCTACGTCAATCACTCCTCGGTCCGGTCGCTGCTGGCCGGGCGGGTGGTGGTGACCGTGGTGCTGGCTGTCGGGGCGGCCCTGCTGTGGCTGGCCATGGGGATCACGATCGGGGTCATCTCGGCGATCAGGCAGCGCTCGGTCTGGGACCGGCTCGCGCTCGGCTTCGCGATCTTCTTCATCTCCGCGCCGGTGTTCTGGCTCGGCCTGGTCCTGCTCTGGGTGTTCTGGTACAAGCTCGGCGTCGCGGCGGGCACCGGCTACTTCCCGCCCGGCCAGTACGGGCTGCTGACCTGGCTGGACCACATGATCCTGCCCTGGTTCACGCTGGCCCTGCTGTACGCCGGGTGGTACGCCCGGATGACCCGCGGGGCGGTGCTGGACACGCTGCGCCAGGATTACGTCCGTACCGCCCGGGCCAAGGGCCTGGGCGAGGCCAGGATCCTGCTCCGGCACGTGCTGCGGGCCTGCCTCACCCCGATCCTGACCATGTTCGGCATGGACCTGGCTGCGCTGGTCAGCGGGACCGTGATCGTCGAGGTGGTGTTCAACCTGAATGGCCTGGGCCAGTGGGTTGTGCAGTCGGTGACCTCGGACGACATCCCGTCGGTGCTGGCCGTCACCGTGCTGGCGGCGCTCGCGGTGATGGTGGCCAACCTGATCGTGGACATCCTCTACGCCTACGTCGACCCGCGGGTGCGCTATGAGTAGAAGGGACCGACCATGACAACTTCACGCGGACCCGCCCGGCGGCTGCTGGCCGCCGGCGGCTGCCTGCTCCTGCTGGCCCTGGCCGCCTGCGGCGGCAGCAGCGGGGGAAACAGCGGCGGCGGGAGCAGCCCGGGGAGCACGGCGACCGGGACGGCTGTGCGGGGCGGGGTGTACCGGACCGCGGTCACGTCGTTCGGCCTGACCAACAACATGGACCCAGTCGGCGAGACGCAGATCGGCTTCGCGTTCTCCCTCTACGACGCCATGCTCCGGACCCTGGTCACGTTCCGGCACGAAAGCGGCACGGCCGGCACCCAGATCGTGCCGGACCTGGCGACCAGCGTGCCCACCCCCACGGACAACGGGCTGACCTACACGTTCCACCTGAAGTCGGGTATCAAGTTCGCGCCGCCGGTCAACCGGGAGATCACCTCCCAGGACATCGCCTACGCCTTCCAGCGGATCAACGACGCGAAGCTCGTCGCCCAGTACGGCTACTACTACGTCGGGGTCATCAAGGGGCTGACCGGCAAGGCGAAGACCCCGGACAACCACATCTCCGGGATCGAGACGCCGGATCCGAAGACGATCATCTTCCACCTCACCGCACCGGTCGGCGACTTCCTGCAGCGCGTCGCCTCCCCGGCCGCCGCGCCGGTGCCGTCCGAGGTGGCCAAGTGCTTCAACCAGGCCGGGACCTACGGCCGGGACGTCGTCGCGTCCGGCCCGTACATGTTCCAGGGCTCAGGCGCGGTCGACATCAAGAACTGCTCGACGATCAAGCCGATGTCCGGCTTCGACCCCACCAAGAACATCACGCTGGTGCGCAACCCGAACTATGACCCGGCCACGGACGGCACCCGGCCCAGCTACCTCAACGGCGTGCAGATCAGCGTGGACCCGAACGTCGCCGACATCTTCGCCCGGGTCCAGAAGGGCCAGCTCGACGGGTCCATGACCGACCCGCCGCCGGCCACCGTCACCCGCCAGTACCTGACCGACCCGTCGCTGAAGAAGTACTTCCACTCCGACCTGATCAACCAGGTGGAGTCGGTGACGATGAACCTGGCCGTGGCGCCGTTCACCGACGTGCACGTCCGCAAGGCGGTCGCCTGGGTGCTGGACAAGAGCGCGATGCTGCGGGCCCTCGGCGGCGAGTCCCACTACAGCATCGCCACGCACATCATCCCGCCGACGCTGCCGGGCGGGCTGCCGGTCAGCTACGACCCCTACCAGACCCCGAACGAGTCCGGTGACCTGGCCAAGGCCCAGGCGGAGATGAAGCAGTCCGCCTACGACTCCAACAAGGACGGCAAGTGCGACGCGGCCGCCTGCCGCAACCTGGCCTTCATCAACATCGCCCAGTTCGCCGGCGTGGACACCGTGGTGCAGAACGACCTGGCCAAGATCGGCATCCAGATCAAGCCCCGCGACCTGTCGGTGACGACCGCGTTCACCGCGCTGTTCACGATCAAGCAGCTGGAGCCCATGTCGGCGCTCGGCGGCGGCTACGCCGACTACACCGGCACCTACAGCTTCGCCCAGCCGAACTTCGGCTCGACGGCCCTCAGCGGGCCGGTGGCCTGCTGCAACTACTCGCTGGTCGGGCTGACGAAGAAGCAGGCCAGCACGTACAAGGTGCCCTACCCGCCGACCGGGATCCCGAGCGTGGACACCATCATCACCAAGTGCGAGGCGCTCAGTCCCGGCCCGGCCCGCAACACCTGCTTCGCCGGCCTGGACCAGACGATGATGACCAAGGTCATGGCCTGGGTGCCCTACGTGTGGGGCCGCAACATCGTGATCACCGGGCCGACCGTCAGCCAGTACGTCATGGACATCACCACCAGCTCGCTCTCGCTGACCAGGATCGCCGTCACCAACCACGTCACGCTCAGCTCGTGACCGGGAAGGAGCCGCGGGAAATGCGGGTCGACTGGAACACCCGGGTCCCGATGCGGGACGGCACGCGGCTGTCCGCCGACGTCTTCCGCAGCGGCAGCGGGGAACCGCGGACCACGCTGGTGGCCCGCACGCCGTACAACAAGAACAACGCCGAGCACCAGGCCCGGGCCGAGGCGTACGTCGCCGACGGGTACAACTTCGTCTGGATGGACGTCCGCGGCCGGGGCGACTCCGACGGGGAGTTCCGCCCGTGGCGGGCCGAGGGCCGCGACGGGTACGACACGATCGAGTGGATCGCGGCGCAGGACTGGTCCGACGGCGACGTGGTCACCTGGGGCGCGTCCTACCTCGGCTGCATCCAGTGGATGACGGCGCTGGAGCAGCCGCCGCACCTGCGCGGCATGATCGTCTACGTGTCCCCGTCGGACCCGTTCGAGGACAACGCGTCGGGGATCGCGATCCCGTGGGAGATCTGCTGGATGCGCATGCTCGACGGGCACACCCAGCAGCACGTCGAGCGGGTCGACTGGCCGTCCCTGTTCTGGCACCTGCCGTACCTGACCATGGACACCAACGCCGGGTTCCATAGCGAGCACTGGCGGGACTTCGTGACCCACCCCGTCACCGCCAACGAGCACTGGGACCCGATCCGCTTCCAGCCGCGGATCACCGAGGTGACGGTGCCCGTGCTGGCCATCACCGGCTGGTACGACGACGTGCAGCGCGGGACGATCCAGAACTTCACCCTGCTGACCTCGCCGGACGCCCCGGCCGAGGTCCGCGCCAACCAGTGGATGATCGTCGGGCCGTGGGACCACGGGTGCACCACCACCCGCAACCGGAAGCTGGGCCCGGTCGACTTCGGGCCCGGCGCCGAGACCGACCTGCCCGCGCTGGAACGGGAATGGCTGGCTTCGGTTCTGCGGAAACAGGGTGACCCGCCCGCCCCGGTCCGCCTGTTCGTGATGGGCACGAATACCTGGCGGGACGAGCAGGAATGGCCGCTGGCCCGGACCCGGTGGTCCCGGTATTTCCTGGCCAGCGCGGGCGATGCGAATAGCCGGCACGGCGGCGGCGAACTGCGCCGGGAAGACGAGCCCGGCGACGGCTCACCACCGGATACCTTCACCTATGACCCGGCCGACCCAGTGCCCTTTATCAGCAACCACGCTTCCTCGTCGCAGATCGGCGGCCCGGACGACTACGCCGAGGTCGAGGAGCGCCCCGACGTGCTGGTCTACTCGACCGCACCGCTGACGGAAGAGCTGGAGGTCACCGGGCCTGTCCAGCTGAAGCTGTACGCGTCCTCCAGCGCGGTCGACACCGACTTCACCGCCAAGCTGCTCGACGTCCACCCGGACGGCTTCTGCCAGCGGCTGTGCGACGGGATGGTCAGGGCCCGTTTCCGTAACGGCCACCGGCAGCCCGAGTCACGGCTGATTCCGGGCGAGGTCACCGAATTCGGGATTGACCTGTGGAGCACTTCCCATGTGTTCGCCCCCGGGCACCAGATACGGCTCGAAGTAAGCTCCAGCGCCTTCCCCAAGTACGATCGGAATCTCAACACCGGCGGCCCGCTGGACACCGGCACCGAGATGGTCACGGCGACCAACTCGGTCTGGCATTCCCGCAGGTTCGCCTCCCATCTGGTGCTCCCGGAGATCCCAGGTCACAGCTGACTGACGGCCGTGCGGGCCGCCGGCTGGCTCGTACGCACACACGACCCGGCGCACGGCCGGGCCCGAAGGGCAGGAGTTCGCCAGTTCATGGACGGCCAGCGGCAGCGAAAGGGCTCTGGAGCCGCGGAAACCGGCGGGGGCGCAGGCGACCTGGTGCGGCCCAGCACGCTCAGCACGCTGGCCAGGGAGGCCATCCTGGTCCGCATCGTCGCGGGCGAGATAGCCCCGGGCCAGGTCTACTCGGCCCCCGTGCTGGCCGGGGTGCTGGGGGTGTCGGTGACGCCGGTCCGCGAGGCCCTGCTCGAGCTGGCCGCGGCCGGGCTGGTCGAGTCCGTGCCCAACAAGGGCTACCGGGTGGTGGAGCTGTCCCCGCACGACCTCGACGAGATCTTCGAGGTCCGGCTGATGCTGGAGGTGCCGACGGTGGCGAAGGTGGCCGCCACCGGCTGTGCCGGGACGGAAATGGACCGGTTCCGGGCGCTGGCCGACGACCTCGACCGGCTCGCCCGCGACGGGGACGTCCCGGCCTTCCTGGAGGCCGACCGGGAATTCCACCTGGGACTGACCGAGACCCTGGGCAACGGCCGTCTGACCGACATCATCTCCCGGCTCCGTTACCAGGCCCGGCTGTACGGGCTGCCGCGGCTCGCGGAGCGCGGGGAGCTGAAGGAGTCCGCTCACGAGCACCGGGAGCTGCTGGATGCGATCAGCGCGGGCGACGCCAGTGCGGCGGCCAGCATCATGACCCGCCATCTGCAGCACACCCGCGGGATCTGGGCCGGGCAGGCGGAGGCCGGGCCCGCTGACGCGGCAGCGGCGCAGTAGTCCGCGATGAGCAGCTCACCGTCGCCAGCCGACCGGTCCCCTCGCCAGATCGGCGGTGAGCTGCTCCGGTCGCTGGTGCCGATGCCGGACGCGATCGGCGCCAGCCGGGCGGCGTTCACCGCGGCGGTGCGCGGCGAGCTCAGCTGGCCGCCCCGGTCAGCTCTGTCCCGGCACCGGGTTCTGGTCATGCCCGCCGAGCACACGTCGGGCAGCGCCATCGTCAAGGTCATCAGCGTGCAGCCGGACGGCTGGCGGCAGGGGCTGCCCAGCATCGGCGGCAGCGTGCTGTGGGTGGACGGCGGCACCGGCCGGGTCGCGGCCCTGCTGGACGCCACCGCGCTGACCGCCCTGCGCACCGGGGCGGCCAGCGGGCTGGCCACCAGCCTGCTGGCCCCGCCGGAGGCCAGCGTCCTGGCCATGCTGGGCACCGGTGGCCAGGCCGCCGATCAGGTCGCGGCGGTGTGCGCGGTACGCCCGGTCCGCGAGGTACGGGTTTGCGGGCGCGACCGCGGGCGGCGGGAGGAGCTGTGCGCCGAGCTGGCGGCCAGCCACCCCGGCGTCGCCTTCCGGCCGGAAGCAGATCCTGTGGCGGCGGTGCGCGGGGCGGAGGTGATCTGCACCGCGACCCGGTCGCAGCGGCCGCTGTTCGAGGCCGCCGACCTCGGGCCGCAGGTGCACATCAACGCCGTCGGCGCGTACACGCCGCAGATGTGCGAGATCCCTTCCGGGGCCTTCGCCCGGGCCAGCCTGGTGGTCATCGACGAACTGGCCGCCGCGCTCGCCGAGGCGGGCGACGTGCTGCAGGCCATGGAGGCCGGCCAGGTGAGCCGCGATGAGCTGGTGGAGATCGGCTCGCTGCTGGACGGCGGCCAGTTCAGCCCGCCCGGCGGGCTGACCATCTTCAAGTCGGTAGGCATCGCCGCGCAGGACTGGGCCCTGGGCGAACTGGTCGTCAGCCGGGCCCGCCAGCACGCGGCGGCCCCGGCTGACGACGGCGAGTGCGCCTGACGTGCCCACGGCACCCGCCCCGCCCCGCCGCGTCGCGGTGGTCGGCGCGGGCATGGCCGGGCTGTGCACCGCCTGGTTCCTGCAGGAACAGGGCATCGCGGTGACGGTGCTGGAGCGGACCGCGGTCGCGGCGGGCGCCTCGGCCGGGAACGCGGGCTGGGTCACCCCGGCCCTGGTTGCGCCGCTGCCGGACCCGGTCATCCTGCGGGAGGGCCTGCGCGCGGTCATGTCCCGGTCCGCCGCGGTGTACCTGCCCCGGCTGCCCGGCCCGGGCCTGCTCGCCTTCCTGGCCCGGTTCACCCGCAACTGCACGCCGCGGCGGTGGGAGGCGGGGCTGGCCGCGCTGGCACTGCTCAGCCGGGGGGCGCTGAGCGCGTTCGACGAACTGGCCGGCGGCGGGGCTGGCGCGCCGGTGGTCAGCGCGCCGGTCCTGGCCGCCTACCCCAGCGCCGCCCGGCGCGGCCCGCTGCTGGCCGAACTGGCCGCGATCAAAGCGGCCGGCGGTGCGGCGGCGGAGTTCGAGGTCCTCGACGGCCCGGCCGCGGCGGCGGCCGAGCCGATCCTGACCCGCGTGACCCAGGCCGCTGTGCGCATTCATGGCCAGCGGTATCTCGACCCCGGTGCGTTTACCGCGGCGCTGGCGGCCAGCGTCCGGCAGCGCGGCGGCAGCATCAGGACCGGGGTCACGGTGCGGTCCGTGCACGACGACGGGCGCCAGGTGCTCGTCAGCGAGCCCGCCGGGGAGGCCGGGTACGACGCCGTGGTGCTCGCCACGGGCGCCTGGCTCGGCCGGCTGGCGTCCCGGCTGGGCGTCAGGACGGCGATCCAGCCGGGCCGGGGCTACAGCTTCGCGGTGCCGGTGCGGCGGCTGCCCGCCGGGCCGGTCTACCTGCCGGCGCAGCGGCTGGCCTGCACTCCGCTGCCCGGCGGGCGGCTCCGGGTGGCCGGGGTGATGGAGTTCCGCCCGGCCGGCGCCGGCCTCGACCACGGCCGGGTGGCAAGGATCGCGGACAGCCTGCCGGCCCTGCTGGCCGGCGTTGACCCGGGCACCCGGCAGGACGAGTGGGTCGGCGCGCGACCATGCACCCCGGACGGGCTGCCCGTCATCGGCCGGACCCGGTCGGCCCGGATCTTCGTGGCCGGCGGGCACGGGATGTGGGGGATCACGCTGGGCCCGGTGACCGGCCGGCTGCTGGCCGGCCTGGTCACCGGCCGGCCAGCGCCGGAACTCCGGCCCTTCGACCCGCTGCGCTAGCTCCCGGGCCGGGCACCGCCGGTGGGGTCGCCTTCCGGAGCATGCTCCGCGGCGGCCACCGCGGCGGGTTCCGCACCGGGCCTGCTCATCCGCGACGGCCACCAGTTCCACCGGCCGAGCAGCACCACGGTGGACGGCACCAGCAGGGTGCGCACCAGGAAGGTGTCCATCAGGATGCCGAACGCCAGGCCGAGCGCGATGTCGCGGAACTGCTCGCCGCCCTGGCCGCTGCCCGCGACGATGCCGAACACCACGAACGTGCCGGCCAGCACCAGGCCCGCCGAGGTCACCGTGGTTCCGGTAGCGGTGAGTGCCCGGGTAACCGCGGCCCGTAGCGGCTGTTTCTGGGCTTCCTCCCGGATCCGTGTCATGACCAGGATGTTGTAGTCCTCGCCGAGCGCGAGCAGGAAGATGAACATCAGGAACGGCATGAAGAACACCAGGCCGCCGCTGTTGCCGAGGTCGATGAACAGCAGCACGGACAGGCCGAGCGCGGCCAGGAACGAGATGCCCACCGAGGCGATCAGGTACAGCGGCGCGACCAGGCTGCGCAGCACGATGGCCAGCAGCAGGCCGATCACCAGGATCGCGATCGGGATCACCTTGGACAGGTCGCTGTTCGAGATCGCGCTGATGTCGTACAGCGCCGGGGCCTCGCCGCCCACCCCGTTATCGACGGCGCCGATGGACTGCGCGACCTTGGCGGTGGCCACGCGGACCTGCGGCACCGCGTTCAGCGCCGGGGTGCCGCCCGGGTTCCCGGCCTTGAGCCCGGTGAGGAACTGCACGGTGCGGCCGTCCGGGCTGACCAGGTTCCCGCTGGCCCGGTAGGCCTGGTAGAGCGCGGGCGGCACGCCGGCGGTGGCCGGCTCAGTCGCCGGCAGCGCCTTGGCCGGGCCGAGCTTGCTGTGCAGCTCGGTGAACTGAGCCGGCGTCAGCTGCGCCCCGGCCGCGTTCAGCGGCCCGGCGACCTGGGTGAACAGGCCGCTGGCCGACAGCTGCGGGGCCGCCTTCACCATTGGTGCCGGGTTGTCCCAGACCGGCTGGCTGAACTTGAAGAGGATCACGGTCGGGTTGGCCGAGTTCTGCGGGAAGTGCTTGGCCAGCAGTGTGGTGCCGGCTGCCGAGTCGCTGCCGGCCGGCGGGGTCGTGTTGCCGCCAAACCCGCCGGACACGTAGCCGAGCGCGCCCAGCGACAGCCCGCCGAACAGCACGATGCCGATAGCCAGGGTGATGCCCGGGCGGCGCACGATCCGGGTGGCGACCTGGCTCCACACGCCGGCCTTGCCGCTGCCCTGGATGTTCCACGGCAGCAGCTTGGGCCGCTTGAAGACGCCCTGGAAGATGGTCCGCTTGACGGCCAGCAGAGACAGCCGGATGGACAGCAGTGCGGGCAGCAGGGTCAGCCCGGCGAGCAGGATGACGCCGATCGCGATCGCGAACGGGATACCCAGGTCGGAGTAGAAGGAGAAGCTGGCCAGCAGCAGGGTGAGCACCGCGGCGATGACCGTGGCGGCCGAGAAGGTGATCGACTCGCCCACCTTAGTGACCGACCGGACGATGGCCAGCCGGGCCGCGGGCCGCGGGTGCAGCAGGTCGGCGAAGATCCCGACCCGCTCGGCCGGGGCGGACGTGCCTTGCTGGTTGTGGCCGGCCGCCCGCAGTTCCTCACGGACCCGGAAGACCAGGAACAGTCCGTAGTCGGTGCCCGCGCCGAGGACCAGCACGATCAGCAGGAACTGGGCCAGCGGGGATACCTGGAGGCCGTGCTTGGCCGCCTCGGCCACCAGCGGCCCGGCGATGACCACCGAGATCGCGGCGGGAGCGATCGTGACCAGCGCCAGCGTGAACGACCGGAAGATCAGCACCAGCAGCACGATGATGAAGATGATCGACAGGTTCTCGATCTTGTTGCCCTGGTTGCCCGAGGCTTTCTGCTGGTCGACCTGGATGGCCACGTCGCCGGCCAGGTGCACGCTCAGCCCGGCGGGCAGGTCCGCCTGAGCGATCTTTGCGCGCAGCGCATCGACCAGGTTGGTGGCCTCGTTCTGGTTGCCGTTGCCCTGCTTGGCCAGCAATACGAGCTGCTCGGCCTGCCCGTCGGCGGACCGGCCGGCGTCCTGAACCCCGGCGATGCCGGGCACCGTGCCGAGCTGTCTCTGCAGGGCGGTGACGGCCGCGTCGTCCGCGGCCGTCAGCGGCGCCCCGGAGGAAGCGGCTACCACCGGGATCGGGATGAAGTCGGCGGTGCCGAACGGGGCAGCCAGCTCGAGCGCGTGCTCGCTGGGCGCGCTGGCGGGCAGGAACTTGGAGTTGTTGTTCTGCGTGACGCTGGACAGGGCCGGCAACTGGGTGGCTGCCCCGATCGCGCCTGCTATCCACACCAGCAGGACGAGCCACCGGAACCGCACCGTGAAGCGCCCGATCCAGCCGAAAATCGCGTCGATATGCACAACCAGAAAGGCTACTGCCAGCCGGGCCGCGCTCGCGTCAGCCAGAGGGCTGACGCGACCGTACTCTCCCGGAAGTACATGACCGGCTCCGCCGGGAGTACCGCACTGGCCCGGCGCAGGTCACCGGCACGCCAGCCCCCCAGGCCGCCTGCCGCAGGCGGCCGGTGCTGACCGGCCCCCGGGCCGTGCCGGGCCAGCGTGGCCAGGATCGCCGTGCGCCGCCCCTGGTGCTGGGGTTCACCGCCGCCGGGCGGCGGAAATAGAGTGGCAGGAGTCCCGGGCATCCGGTAACGATGAGTTACCGCCATTGATAGCGATGAGTTAGCGCCGCCCGATCCGTCCTGACCGGGAGCGCCAACCGCGGCCCGTTGCCGCCGAGCCCTGGAGGATCAGCCATGAGACGAGCCCGTGCGATCGTCAGCATCCCGAGCGGGCGCCGGGCCAAATGGATGGTCCTGGTTCTCTGGGTAGCCATCCTGGCGGTAGCCGGCCCGCTGGCCGGGAAGCTGATGGGCGCGGAGAAGAACGACGCGCAGGCCTGGCTGCCCGCCCAGGCGGAGTCGACCAAGGTGCTGGCGCTGCAGTCGGGGTTCCTGTCGCCCAACGTGTTCCCGGCCGTGGTGGTCTACGACCGGCCGGGCGGGCTGACCGCGGCGGACCGGGCCAAGGCCACTGCCGACGCCGGGCGATTCCGCTCGGTGGCCGGGGTGGTGCCCGGTCAGGTGCAGGGCCCGTTCACCGCCAGGGACGGCGCGGCGATCCAGACCGTCGTCCCGGTTGACCTGGGCCAGGGTGGCTGGAACAAGGCCGGGCCCGCGGTGGACTCGCTGCGCGGCATCGCCCAGGCCAACGGCGACGGCCTGACCGTGCACATCACCGGGCCGCTGGGCACCGCGGCCGACTCGGCCAAGTCGTTCAAGGGCATCGACAGCACGCTGCTGTTCGCCACCCTGGGCGTCGTCATCGTGCTGCTGCTGTTCACCTACCGCAGCCCGGTGCTCTGGCTGCTCCCGGTGATCTCCGCGGGCGTGGCGCTGGCCGTGGCCCAGGCCCTGATCTACCTGTTCGCGGCACACGCCGGGCTCACCGTGAACGCCCAGAGCGCGGGGATCCTTGACGTGCTGGTGTTCGGCGCCGGCACCGACTACGCGTTGCTGATCACTGCCCGGTACCGGGAAGAACTCCGCCGCCACGAGGACCGGCACGAGGCCATGGCCGTGGCGCTGCGCCGGGCCGGCCCGGCCGTGGTAGCCAGTGGCGGCACGGTCATTGTCAGCCTGCTGGCCCTGACCGTCGCCGAGCTGAACTCGACCAAGGGCATGGGCCCGGTGCTGGCCATCGGCGTGGCCGTGGCCCTTCTCGCGATGATGACGCTGCTGCCGGCCCTGCTGGTGATCACCGGCCGGTGGGTGTTCTGGCCGGTGCGGCCCGCCTTCGGCTCCGCCGAGCCGACCTCCCGCGGGCTGTGGGCCCGGGTCGGCAACGGCATCGCGGCCCGGCCGCGGATTGTCTGGGTGACCACCGCGCTGGTGCTCGGCGCGATGGCCCTGGGCCTGACCGGGCTGAAGGCCAGCGGCCTGACCAACGCCCAGTCGTTCCGCGGCCACCCCGACTCGGTGATTGGGCAGAGCGTGCTCGAGCAGCACTTCCCCGGCGGCGATGGCCAGCCCGTGGCGATCATCGGCCGGGGCGGCAGCGGCGCCCAGCTGGCGGCCGCGGCCCGGTCCGTGCCGGGCCTCACCGCAGTGACGCCGCCGGTCACCCGGGCCGGGCACGCCTACCTGGAAGGGACGCTGACCGCGGCGCCGGACAGCCAGGCCGCCTACACCACGATCGACAAGGTCCGGGCCGCCGTGCACGCGGTACCCGGCGCGGACGCGCTGGTCGGCGGCAACACCGCGATCAACCTCGACGTCCAGCGGGCTGCGGCGCACGACCGGAACCTGATCATCCCGGTCGTGCTGGTGGTGGTGTTCATCATTCTGGCCCTGCTGCTGCGCGCGGTGATCGCCCCGCTGATGCTGATCGCCACCGTGGTGCTGTCGTTCGCCGCGTCGCTCGGGATCAGCGCGCTGGTGTTCGACCATGTCTTCGGCTTCGGCGGCGCGGACACCTCGTTCCCGCTGTTCACGTTCGTGTTCCTGGTCGCGCTGGGGATCGACTACAACATCTTCCTGATGACCAGGGTCCGGGAGGAAGCGACCCGGCACGGCACCCGGCGCGGTGCGCTGATCGGGCTGGCCGCCACCGGCGGGGTCATCACCTCGGCCGGCCTGGTGCTGGCGGGCACGTTCGCGGTGCTGGGCACGCTGCCGGTGACGTTCCTGACCGAATTGGGCTTCGCGGTCGCGTTCGGTGTGCTGCTGGACACGCTCGTGGTCCGCTCGGTCCTGGTCACCGCGCTGAACCTGGACCTGGGCCGGTGGCTGTGGTGGCCGGGACGGCTGGCCAGGGACACCTCGCACGAGCCGCAGCGGGAAACCGAGCCCACCGCGGTGAGCTGACGTCTGGCGCACCGACGGGATGCCGCCCCACCCGGGCGGCTGGCTGGCCACCACCGCCCGCCGCAAGACCATCGACCGGCTGCGCCGGATGCCCCCCGGCAGGCTCCCGCCTACCAGTCCCACGAACGGGCAGGCCGCGCATTCGACATCGGCGGGAACCGGCCCGGCGTTAGGCTCGTCTGCTGGCCGGCCATGATCGCCCGGCCAGGGAAGGGAAGGTGGTCCCGATGGCCTCGATTGACGTCCTGCTGAACCGGTCCGTCGGGACCATCGACCGGCGGATCTTCGGCGGCTTCATCGAGCACCTCGGCCGCTGCGTGTACGGCGGGATCTACGAGGAGGACTCGCCGCTGTCCGACAAGCGCGGGTTCCGTACCGACGTGCTGGCCGCGGTCCGTGACCTGGCCCCGACCCACGTCCGCTGGCCGGGCGGCAACTTCGTGTCCAACTACCACTGGGCTGACGGCATCGGCCCGGTGGATCAGCGGCCGCGGCGGCTCGACCTGGCCTGGCACGCCGAGGAGACCAACCGGTTCGGCACGGACGAGTTCATGGCCTGGTGCGAGGAGATCGGCACCGAGCCGGTGCTGTGCTTCAACATGGGCACCGGGACCATGGAGGAAGCGCTGGCCTGGGTCGAGTACTGCAACGGCACCGGCCACACCTACTGGGCTAACAAGCGGCGGGAGAACGGGCACCCCGAGCCGTACAACGTGCGCTGCTGGGGGCTGGGCAACGAGATCTGGGCACCCTGGCAGATCGGCCAGCGGACCCCGGAGAACTACGTGGAGACGGCCCGGGTCTGGGCCCGCGCGCTGAAGCGGATGGACCCGGAGATCTCGCTGGTCAGCTGCGGTAAGACCGGGATCGACGACTGGGACCGGATCGTCATCGACGGGCTGGCGCAGTTCATCGACTTCCACAGCGTTCACCTGTACAGCGGCAACGACGACTACTGGGCCAACGTGCTTGGCCCGCATTACACCGAGCGGGCGATCCAGAACACCCGGGCGCTGATCGACCGGGCCCGCTACTTCCAGCACATCAACCGCGAGATCGGGGTGGCCTACGACGAGTGGAACGTCTGGTACCGGACCGACGACGAGCAGCTGGACGAGCGCTACAACCTGGCCGACACGCTGGCCGTAGCCACCTACCTGAACATCTTCGTGCGCCGCTGCCGGACGATCCGGATGGCCAACCTGGCCCAGCTGGTCAACGTCATCGCGCCGATCGTCACCTCGCCGGACAGCCTCCTCCGGCAGGGCATCTACTACCCGCTGCAGCTGATGACCAGGGCCACCAAGGAGGTGGGCGTGGACGTGTTCGTCAAGTCCGGGGTGTACGCGCACACCGACCCGGCCGGGCTGCGGCGGCCGCACCGGGTCGCCGGGCTCGGCCCGTTCCAGTACCTCGACGTGGCCGCGTCGCGCGACGCCGGGTCCCGGCAGCTCACCTTGTCGGTGGTCAACCGGGACCCGGAGCGCGCGCTGGCCACCCGGGTCGCGCTGCACGGCGGCCGCGCGAGCGGAAAGATGACCGGCCACGAGGTGAACGGCGCTCACCCGGGCGTGATCAACACCCCGGAGCAGCCCGGCCAGATCAGCGTCCGCCGGTTCGAGCAGCGGGTCCGCGGTGATGACTTCGACATCACCTTCCCGCCGCACTCGTTCACCGTGCTGGAGCTGGACCTGGCCGGGCATTAACCGGGCAAGGGCCGGAGGGTTCGGGGGCCGCTCACGGGCGGCCGGGGACCGGTCAGGGTTCATCGCGGCCACAGCAGCCCTGGCCTGCCTCGGCAAGGGCCAGCATGGTCACGGGGAACCCCAGCTCAGCGGCACTAGGCCGGTCCGGTCTGGCTGAGGTTTTCGTCAGCGGGCGGGGGCGAGGCCGCCGGGCGGCCAGCCTCGTCGTTCCTCCCGCTGGCGGTAGGGACCGCCATTCCGGCGCCTCTCGCAGCATGCCACCCGATCGATCCAGGAATGCTGCCAGCCGCGCCAGCGGCTCTTTTACCAGCGGAAATACGGGGCCTTCAGATCATGGATCCGGCGGTCAGTCCGCAGGCCACGTAGTGCACGTGACAAGCGGGGCCGATGCGGCTCACGCCGCCACGCCGAATTACGCGATTTCACGCCTTACCACATCCACGGCATTTTCGCGGCTACGGCCGGGCCATTGACTGACTTATTCACCGAAACCGCTTCGTTGCTCGTCCGGTGATGTGCGCCACTCTGGATATGGCCAGCGCTTCCGTGCCCCGCCGCGGCGGCCGCAACAGCACCCGCGCCGCCTGCCGCGACCGCGAGCGCAAGTGCGCCGCGAGCCGCCCAGGCCCGAATTTCCCGGGTGGGTGATTTACGGTGCGCACCGCCGGGCATTCCGCCGGTCCTGTGTGATAACCACCCTCGGTTTTTCATTGAGAAATCCTCCCATTGACCATTTGGAATAGATCGCTCCGGGTCTTACCGGGGCCTCCAGGTCGGAGAAGCTACACCACCATCCAGCCGGGTAGGAGGTATTCCGATCGATCCGGTTACGGGCCCGCCAGAGCGCCCCGCAATACCGGTAACACACAGCGAGCTATTCCATTCATGGCGTATTCGATCCGGCTCCGGGGGCGCAGCGGCCCAGGCGAACGGCGGCGGCGCCGGCGGCAGCCGGCACTGCTTCTGGATCGCGCCGGTGACCTGCCTAAAACAGTGCCCGGCGGCGGGGCGCTGGCAAGCCCGCCGGGCCGCGCCGGGCGGCTCCCGGCGGTTCCGGGAAGATCAGCACGGCGCCTGCCACGGGCCCGCTGGGGGCCGGTAATTCCGCCGGAATTTTTTTTGCCCGCGCCCGCCGCCGGCTCGTTAGTTCGACATCGCTTTCCTACCGGAAGGCATCAGGTAGTCCTCTGGCCCCGGTTATCTCAGCAGCGGCATCAGTCACACCAGTCACAGAGACCAACGGCTCTCACTCTGATTCTCGGCCTCCTGGTCATTATGCCCTTATCTGCCACCTCGCAGGAGGCTCCGCGAGGGTTTTAAGAGCTTCGCTGAAATCGTCGCTGCAAGTTGCAGCAACACCGCCCGGGAAATCTCCTATTCAAATAGCAGTTTTTGCATTTTTTGCCAGGATTGGGTGAGACTAACGAGCGACGGGTATTAACGGTGCGGAATGCTCCCCGCGCATCTCCTTAGGTATCGGCGGCGACCACGTCCACAGGTGGTAGAAGATGCAAGGCGATCATGGAATTCCGGGCACTCGGGCCGATTGAGCTCTGGGCGGACGGGCAGCCACATGATCTTGGCCCGGCCCGGGCGCGCGGCGTACTGGCCATCCTCCTGCTGACGCCGCGCATGATCGTGCCGGCCGACGTGCTCATCGACCGGCTGTGGGACAGCGAGCCGCCGCCCAAGGCCAGGGAGAGCCTGTCGGTCTACATCGCCAGGCTCCGGGGCGCGCTGCGCCAGGCGGTCGGCGAAGACGTGCAGCTGATCGGGCGAGCCCGCGGCTACCAGCTCGACGTCGACCCAGAGTCCGTGGACCTGCACCAGTTCCGGCGGTTCCGGCGGCAGGCCGACGCGCTGGCGGGCAGCGGCGACTACCAGGACGCCGCCCGGCTGCTGCGCGAGGCAGACGGACTGTGGCGCGGCCAGGCCCTGGCCGGAGTCCGCGGCGACTGGGTGGCGCGGATACGCGACAGCCTGGAAGAGGAGCGGCGCGCGGCCATCCTGGAGCGGGTCGAGTGCGAGATGGAGCTGGGCCGGCACGCCGACCTGGTCGGCGAGCTGCACCAGCTGCTCACCCAGTACCCGCTGGACGAGACCCTCACCGCGCACCAGATGGCCGCGCTGTACTGGACCGGCAGGCCGGCCGACGCGCTGAGCCTGTACCGGGAGACCCGCCGCCGGCTGGTGGACGAGCAGGGTGCCGAGCCCGGCACGCTGCTGGCCGGGCTGCACCAGCGCATCCTGGCCCGGGACCCCGACCTGGCGGTGCGTCCCGCGGACGCCCGGCCGGGCCGGGCCGCCGCGCCGGACACGATGCCGCCGGACCCCGCGGACTTCGTCGGCCGCGGCGCGGAACTCGCGCTGCTCACCGCCGAGCACGGCGACAGCCCCCGCGTCGCCGTGCTGGAGGGCATGCCCGGTGTGGGCAAGACCGCGCTCGCGGTGCACGCGGCCCGGCTGGTCGCCGAGCAGTACCCGGACGGGATGCTCTACCTGAGCCTGCACTCCCGCGAGCCGGGCAACCCCTGGCTCGAGCCGGCCGAGGCGCTGTACCAGCTGCTGCGGATGCTGTCCGGGCCGGCCACCCACATCCCGGACGCGAGCGGCGAGCGGGCCGCGCTGTGGCGCGCCCAGCTGAGCCGCCGCCGGGCCGTGGTGATCCTGGACGACGCGGCCCGGCTGGACCAGATCCGGCCGCTGATGCCAGCTACGGGCCGGTGCCTGATCATGATCACCACCCGGCGCCGGCTGCCCGAGCTCGAGGGGGCCCGCACGCTGACCCTCGACGTGCTGCCGGTGGACGACTCGGTCTCGCTGTTCCAGCGGATCGCAGGCCAGGACCGGGCCGCGGACCCCGGCCAGGTGGCCACCGCCGTACGGCTGTGCGGGCGGCTGCCGCTGGCCATCCAGCTCACCGCCGGCCGGGTGGCCGGCGACAGCCCCGCCGGGCTGGCCGGGCTGATCGACGAGCTGTCCCAGGCCCCGGGGCAGCTCGGCGGAACCGGCGCGGCCAGCCCGGAGGTCATGGCCGCCTTCGACCTGACCTACCGGGCGCTGGAACCGGACCACCAGCGGTTCTTCCGGCGGCTCGGGGTCAGCCCGGGCACGGACATCAGCCTGCACGCGGCGGCCGCGCTCGGCGGCAGCACGCTGGCCGAGGCCGAGAAGGCGCTGAGCATCCTGCTCGACTACCACCTGCTGACCCGGGCCCCGGGCGGCCAGTACCGCTTCCACGACCTGATCCGCGGATACGCGGCGGTCCGCGCGGTGCGGGATGACCCAGAAAGCCAGCGGCGGCAGGCGGTCGGCCGGCTCCTCGACTACTACCTGGACACCGGCGATCGGGCCGACCGGGTGCTGCACCCGTTCCGGCGCCGGATGCGGGTGCTGGTCAGCCAGCCGCCGGCGGTGGGCCCGGCGGTGGGCACCCCCGACGACGCCGCGGAGTGGCTGGAAGCCGAATGGCGCAGCATGCTGCAGGCCGCACAGCACGCAGGCCGGCACGAGTGGAAGCGCAAGTGCGCCGACCTGACCCACGTGCTGGCCGACTTCATCGACATCAGCGCGTACTGGGACGAGGCCATCGCGGCCCACACCACGGCCCTGCAGGCCTGCCGCGACCTGGCCGAGCCGGCCCGGATCGCGCAGGCCTGCCTGGAGCTCAGCGCGGTCAGCCAGCAGACCGGCCGTCACGATGAGGCGCTGCCGCTGGCCGAGGAAGCGGCCGTGATCTGCCGGTCGCTGGCCGACCGGCAGGGCGAGGGCGCGGCCCTGGACCAGATCGGTATGGCACACGCCCGGTCCGGACGATCCCGCGAGGCGCTGGCCTACTTCCACGAGGCGCGGATCCTGTTCGGCGCGGCAGACGACCAGCACGGCGTGGCCACCACGATGGGCCACTCCGGGATCACCTGCTGGCACCTGGGCCGCTACCCGGAGGCGCTGTCACACCTGGACGAGGCGCTGACGCTCTACCGCGAGGTGGGCGACCGCCGGGGCGAGGCCAAGACGCTGAACAACCTGGGCCGCATCCAGCTGTACTGCGGTTACCACCGCGACGCGCTGGGCGCACTGAACCGATCGCTGGTCATCTTCCAGGAGATCGGCGGCGCGCTGAACCAGGCCATCCTGTACCACAACATCGGCAGCGTGCATCACTACAAGGGCAGCTACGAGGAGGCGCTCGCCTCCTGCCGGCGCGGGCTGGCCATCTACCGCGAGATCGGCGACCTGCCGGACGAGGCCGACGTGCTCAACGACATCGGAGCGATCTACTACAGCGCCGGGTGCTACGACGAGGCACTGATCCACCATCAGAAGGCCCGGTCGATCGCCGGGGAGATCGGGAACCTGGCGCACCAGCTGACCGCGGTGCGCCGGACCGGCGACATCTACCGCGGCTGCGGCCAGTACGCCGAGTCGTTCGAGCACTACTACACCGCGCTCCGGCTGGCCAGGGAGATCGGCGACCCGTACGAGGAAGCCAAGATCCTCGAGGGCATCGCGGAATCCACGTTCAGCACCCAGGGGCCCGACGCCGCCAGGATCCTCTTCCGGCAGGCGCTGGACCTGTACGAACGGCTCGGCGTACCGGAAGCCGAGGCCACGGCGATCCGGATCGAGACCATCACGCCCGCTCTCGATCTGCGCATCCCCTCCTAGGGCGTGCCGCGGCCGGCCGTGGCGCCGTGGGCTGATCCGGGCGGACAGCCCGCGGCCCGGCCGGCTGTGGCATTAGCGGACCCGCTCCCCCGGTTACGCTCAGCCTTCTTATATGCACGCTCCGCATATTCCCGGCCAGGCCAGCTGACCTGGGCAGCAAGCCCGGCGTCAAGGTCACTGCAAGCCGGCCGTCAAGGTCGTCCGCGCACGCTGGAAGCGCAATTCCCCGACAGCGGGAGTCGCTGGCGGCCAGCTACCGGAAGGCGCAATTCGATGCGGCAGTTGGGGCACGGGCGATTCGGCCCGGATGTGGCAGCGGGACAGCCGGTGCAGTGCCGCCGGTCTGTCCTGGGGGTGGTGTTCAGCCCAGCGCGGTGCGGGCTGACCGGCTGCCGTTACCCGCGGCACAGGACCATGTCATGACCACGATGACGCGGACCGCGCGGCCCGTAGAGACACGGCTCCGGCCGCTGTACGCCACCGGGTTCATCCACGGCTTCGCGCTGTGGTACTCGATCGAGAAGCTGTTCATGCGGTCCATCGGGCTGAACGACTACCTGATCACGATCGCCACGCTGATCTACATCACGTTCATGATGGCGGCCAACATCCCGCTGGGCATCCTGGCCGACCGGTGGAGCCGCAAGGGCGTGCTGAATCTCGCCACCGGCGCGCTGATCCTGGCCTCGCTGATCTGCGGGCTCAGCCACGGCCTGGCGATGTACGCGGGCGGGCTCGCGGTGTGGGGCATCTTCTACGCGGCGTACGCCGGGACCTACGACTCGATCATCTACGACGTCGTGCTGGAGGAAACCGGCTCCCCGGACAGCTTCGAGAAGCACTACGGCCGGGTGCAGATGTATGACTCCACCGCGTTCATCCTGGGCGCGCTGCTGAGCGCCGGCGTGGCGCACTACGGCAGCCTGCGTCTTGAGTATTTCCTTACCATTCCCTTTACCTGCTGCGCGTTCTTCACGCTGCGCCGGTTCCGGGAACCGGCCCTGCACCGCCAGGCACGGGAGTCCAGGCTGTCCGGCCATCTCGGGCAGATCATGCGCGCCACGCTGCGGCCGAAGGTCGCACTGATCATCGTCGCGGCGGTGGCCAACGGCCTGGCGATGCGCCTGCTGTTCGAGTTCTGCCAGCTCTGGTATCTCGGCCTGGCGCTGCCCGCGGTGCTGTACGGGCCCAGCTTCGCGCTGCTGTACGGCGGTGCCTGGAGCGGCGGGGCGCTGGCCGGGAAGCTGGGAGAAGGGCGCACCGTGCTGACGGTGGCGTTCGGCACGCTGGCCGTCTCGCTGGGCCTGTTCGTCAAGGCCGGCCTGGTGGTGATCGTGGCGCAGACCGCCGCGATCATCGGCGTCACGGTGCTGACCATCGCGCTGGCCCGCTACCTGCACGACGCGATGCCGTCGGGCATCAGGGCCGGCTCCTCGTCCGTGGTCAGCACGATCGGGTACGCCGTATTCATCCCGGCCGCGCTCGGCTTCGGCCTCACCGCCCGGTCGCACGGCATCTTCGAGGCCTCCGCGTTCGTGGCCGGCGCCCTGATCGTGATGTGCGCCGCGGTCAGCATGATCGTGGTGAAGCGGCAGTGAGGCTCAACCACGGCATCGACCAGAGCGGCGACCCAGCCGACTGCTTCGGCTACCACGACGACGCCACGTGCCCCGTGGTCACGGTCAACGGCCGCGAGACTATCCTGCTGCGGACCTGGCGGGCCGCGCTGGAAGGGCTGCGTAACCCCTACCTGCGGGACCTGGCGGCGATCGAGCCGGGCGCCGCGATCGCGGGCATCACCCGCGAGCGCCCCGGCGGCCTGCTGCGCCGCAGCGGGCCGGACACCAGCATCAGGACGGCGCTGAACCCGCTGTTCGCGCCGCCCGCGGTGGAGCGGTGGCGGCCCGGTCTCCGGGCCGTTGCCCGCCAGCGGGCCAGGGAACTGCCCGCTGAAGCCGATCTGATCCGGGATTTCTGCGCGCCGCTGGCAGGCGATCTGGCCTGCCTGACGGCCGGCCTGCAGCCAGCCGAATGGGATCGGCTGAACTGCCTTGGGGTCCGGGCCAATGCCCTGGTGCTGGGTGGCCATCAGGACATTGACCTGGCCCGGTCCGAACTGCACGGCTTCTGCGCTCCGCTGGTCGAGCGGAGCCGCCACGAGGACCATCTGCTGTCGGCCTGCGTCCGGGTCATGGACGAGCACGGCATGCCGCCCGGCGAGGTGGTCGACGCCTGCACGACGATCTACGGCGGCTACGCGAGCGTTCTGCCCACGCTGAACGTGATCGTCTACGAGACGGTCAGCCGGCCCGACGTGATGCGGCTGTGCCACCGCGAGCCGCGGCTGCTGCACCACGTCATCTGGGAGCACCTGCGGCGGAACGCGCACTTCACGTTCGCCCTGCCGGGCCGGTGCATGCGGGACACCCAGGTCGGCAAGCTGTTCATCCCCGAGGGGGCGAACGTGCTGCCGGTCATCAGGGCCGCGCACCGGGACCCGGCGCACGACCCTGACCCTGGGGCCTTCGATCTCGGCCGGCCGCACCGGGCGATCCTCGCCTTCGGGGCCGGCGTGCACGTCTGCCCGGGCAAGGCCCTCACGCTCATGTTCCTGGCCGAGGCCATGGTGGCGCTGGTGGGGCTGCCCGGGCTGCGCATGGCCGCCAGGACCGTCAGCTGGAAGCCAGGACTGATGCCGGTGCCGGGTGAGATCCCGGTGACAATCAGGAAGGACTAGCGCATGTTCACCACCGGGAGCAACGACCGCGCGGCACGGGTGGCCTACGAGTACGCCACCCCGGGGGCCAGCTGGGACGAACTAGCGTACGAGGAGAAGAACCGGTGGCGGAACATCGCGTTCGCCGCCCGGGTCGCGGCCGGCGACGTCAAGCCGCCGGACAAGCGCGGCCGGCCGGGTACATGAGACCCGGCCCGGCGCTAGCCGCAGCCGGGCTGATCACGGCCCGGGCCAGGATCCTGGCCCGGGGCGTGCAGCCAGGCGAGCAAGCCGGGCGGCGCCAGTTCGGCAGCCCGGGCGTGGTAGCGGGCGACCTCCGCGTCGCCGTTGATGTAGGCCATCAGCCAGTCGTGCAGCGGCTTGCGCGGCCGTGGCGATCCGGCCGGCGGGGGTGCCCCGGTCAGCGCGGCGATCCGGGCCCGGGTCCAGGTTGTCGCCCTGGTAGTGGAGGGACACCGCGGTGTCCAGCGGGTGCCGGCCGGTGACGATGTACCGGGCCCGCGGGTCGAGCGGGATGCCGTCCAGCGGGGTGTGCGTCTTGATGAACCGCCGGTGCCGCTGCGCGGCCAGTAAGGCCAGCACCTCCTCGCGCGGCGTGATCAGGTGGTCCAGCCACGGGGACAGCTCGCTGAGCGGGGCCGGCAGCTCCGCGGTCTGGAAGATCAGCAGGGCGCAGACCATCTGCACCCAGGTCGTCCCGGTCTTGGACCGGGTGCTGATCACTATGTCGCCGTCGCGGAACTCCACGCCCGCCCAGCGGGCGCTGTCCTCCTCATCGTTTACGTACCGGTGCGGGTCGGCCACCCATCGAGGGTAACCAGGAGCGGTTTCCGCAAGACCGTCATCACAGGCCCCTGGCGGCCAGGAAGGCGCGGTTGTCCCGCTGGTCCCGCGCCGCCCGGGCGAACCGCTCCGCGGTGCGGGGAAAGATGTCCTGCTCAACCACGAGCCAGCCGCCGAAGCCGAGGCCGCGGATGCCGTCCAGGATCGCGTCGGTGTCCAGGTCGCCGTCGCCCAGCGCGCAGAACGCCTCACGGGCCCAGATGTCGGTCACCGGCCCGCCTTCCGCGATGACCTGCCGCATCACCCCGAGCTGGGCGTCCTTGAGGTGCACGTGGTTGATCCGCTCGCCCCAGTCCCGCAGCATGGCCACCGGGTCGCCGCCGCCGAGCATCATGTGACCGGTCTCCAGGCACAGCCCGATGTCGGACAGGTCAAGGACCCGCTCGATCTCCCAGGGCGCCTCGACGTTCGTGCCGGTCTCCGGGTGGAATGTCGGCTCGTAGCCGCGGTCCCGGCAGCGGGCGATGGTCCGGGCCAGCCCGGTGGCGAACCGCTTCCACGCGTCCGCGTCCAGGCCGGCCGACGGGTCGGTCACGGACCGGCCGGGGCGGGCGCGCCGTGCCGCGTTGCCCGCGTCGGCGAGCGTGGGCCGGGGCGGCGGGCCCGGCAGGTAGCCGCGGACCGCGTCGAAGATGTCCAGCAGCGCGTCCAGGTCGGGCAGGGTCGCCTCGAGGGCGTCCGCGTCGGCGTAGGGCAGCTCCAGGTAGGCGCCGGCCAGGCCGAGCCCGCGCTCGGCCAGCCGCTCGCCGAGGGTCTCGGCCGTGCCCAGGTAGCCGGCCGGGCCCAGGTCGATGCCCGCGTACCCGGCCTCCGCGACCTGGTCGAGCACGGACAGGCCGTCCGGCACGTTCGGGTCGTGGCCGACGGTGACCTCGAACGCGCCGTAGCTGACCGGGGCGTTGGCGACGGAGATCGCGCCTGCGGCGCCGGTGGGTTCCATGCGTACCTCGCTGTCGGGTTCGGTGCTGTCTTCTTCAGGCCGGCCCGGGTTCACCGGGCGGCCAGGCTGGTGGGCGCCTCGACCGGCTGCCCGCTGCGGTGGCTGGCTATGACTGCCTCGGCCAGCGCGATGTCGCGCACGGCGTCCAGGCCGGAGGTGACCGGCGCGGTGCCGTTGACCACGCAGTCCCAGAACGCGGCGAGCTCGCGCTTGAAGCCGCTCTCGTACGAGATGACCTCCTCGGTCCGCCAGGACCGGGTCGTTCCCGGCTCGCCGCCCTCGATGGCCAGCGTCGCGGCCTCGTTGCGCAGGAACGGCGACGGGAACGACAGCGTGACCCGGCGATCCGGCGCGAACAGCGCGAACTCCATCGAGTAGCGGGTGATGCCGGGCAGGTCCATCCAGTGGATGGCGACCGGGACGCTGCCGAAGCGGAGCATCGCGGTCACGCTGTCGTCGCGCACGTCCACGTAGTCGAGCCGGTCCGGCTCGCCGAGCAGCCCGCGCACGGTGTTGAACTCGTGCACCATCGTGTCCAGCAGCACCGGCTGGTAGATCCGCCGCTCGAAGTCGGTGGCGTCCGCACCGAGGGCCGAGGCGACGCTCGCCTCGTGCTCGGCGCGCAGCCGCGCGGCCGCCTCTTCGGGCAGCGCGGCCGGCGGGGGCAGCAGCGGGTAGTGCCCGACGTAGGGCAGGAACGGCGACTCCAGGGTGGTCACCCGGAGCAGCCGGGTCCCGGTCAGCCCGGCGGCCTCCTTCTGGAAGGCCAGGAAGGCCGGGTCGTAGCGCTTGGGGTAGCCCACCATGAGCACGGTCCCGGCCCGCTCCGCGGCGGCCAGCATGGCCTGGCCCTCGGCGACCGAGTAGCACACCGGCTTCTCGGCCAGCACGTGCAGGCCCGCCTCGGCGGCCGCGATGGCGATCGGCGCGTGGCTGCCCGAGGTCAGCACCAGCACCGCGTCCAGCGGCTCGGCGATCAGGTCACGCCAGTCGGTGAAGACCGGCGGGCCGCCGAACCGTTCCGCGCAGGCGCGGGCGTTGTCCGGCACCAGGTCGCAGACCGCCGCGACCTCGAACTGGCCCGCGAGCTCGCTCAGGTAGTGCAGGTGCATGACCTGGGCGATGATCCCGGTGCCCACCACGCCGGTCCGTAGCCGCCTCGTCATGATGCTGTGCTCCCGTCCGTTGCCGCTGATCGCGGTTCTGTGCTTATCCCGGCCGCGGGCGCCGCCGGGTCCACTACGACCTGCATGGCCTCGCCGGACTGCGCGACGGCCAGTGCCTCGGTCACCTCGCCGAGGCCGAACCGGTGGGTGACGATCTCGCCGAACGGGTACCGGCCCAGGTTCGCGGCCAGCATCCGCATGGACGGCTCGTACGCCGAGGCCTTCTCGCCGCCGATGCCGAGCACGGTGACGTTCCTGGTGCAGATCGCCGAGTTGGGGTTCACCGGCACCGGGCCCATGTCCACGAACGTGCCGGCCTCGATCACCACGCCGCCGGTGCGCACCAGCGCCAGCGCCTCGGTGAAGGTGTCAGGGAACCCGCTGCAGTCGATCACGATGTCGGCGCCCAGGCCGCGGGTGGCCGCGGCCACCGCGGCGGCCCGCTCGGGACCGTCCGTCGCGGTCACGTCGAGCACCAGGTCCGCGCCGAACGTGCCGGCCACCGCCAGCCGGCCCGCCAGTTTGTCGGTCGCGATGATCGTGCCGGCGCCCGCCAGCCGGGCCTTGATCACGTGGCAGAGCCCGAGCGGCCCCACTCCGAGCACGGCGACCGTGTACCCGGACGGGCTGGCGCCCTGCAGGCCGAGCAGGGTCATCGCGGTCTCCACCCCGTGCGTCACCGCCATCACCTCGGTGAGCACCGCCACCTCGTCGGGCAGCTCTTCCGGCACCCGGAACAGCCGGCTGCGCGGCAGCAGGTACAGGTACTCGGCCCAGCCGCCGAGCAGGTACGGCGGCTGGGCGCAGTTCAGGCTGTTCCCGTAGTCCTCCAGGTGCTGGCAGAAGTAGTACGGGTAGCCGCCGGTGCAGTAGT
>DASVBE010000258.1:0-3196 GCA_036375995.1 Streptosporangiaceae bacterium
TAGGGCGCCGACTCTGTCTTCTGGCGCGCCTCCGGCACGACGGCGAGCGGGTCATCCGCGCCCGGATGGCAACGCGGAGGAGGAGCCGATAGTGGAGCTATCGGCGACGACGACAACGCCGCCAGGCGGGATGCGGGGGCCCGCGAGCCGGCCCTGGGTTATGGAGCGGGCCACGCCGCCGGGAGCAGGGTCAGCCGCTGGCCCGCTCCTTGATCGCCTCGACCAGCTGGGGGACCACCTGGAACAGGTCGCCGACCACGCCGTAGTCGGCCAGCTCGAAGATCGGCGCCTCGGGATCCTTGTTGATCACCATGATCGTCTTGGAGGTCTGCATGCCGGCCCGGTGCTGGATCGCCCCGGAGATGCCGACCGCCACGTAGAGCTGCGGCGACACGGTCTTGCCGGTCTGGCCGACCTGGAACTGGTGCGGATACCAGCCCGCGTCGGTGGCGGCCCGGGAGGCGCCCACCGCCGCGCCGAGCGAGTCGGCGAGTGACTCGATCAGCGCGAAGTTGTCCGCGTTGCCGACCCCGCGGCCGCCGGAGACCACGATCGACGCCTCGGTCAGCTCCGGCCGCTCGCCGGCCTCCTGCACGACCCGGCCGGTGATCTTGGCGGCCTTGGCGGCGTCGCTGATGTCGGCGGTGGCGGGCACGATCTCGGCCGCGCCGGGGGCGCCGGCGGGCTCGGGGCTGACCGCGTTCGGGCGGACCGCGATGATCGGCGTGCCCGCCGTCACCTTGGAGGTGACCACGATCGCGCCGCCGAAGATGGGCTGCGTGGCGGTCAGCTCGCCGTCCACCGCGGTGGCGTCGGTGATCAGGCCGGAGCCGGTCTTGACCGCCAGGCGGCCGGCGATCTCGCGGCCCTCGGCGGTGCTGGGCACCAGGACCGCGGCCGGGGCGGCCGAGGCGATGAGCGAGGCGAGCAGCTCGGCCTTGGGCGCGACCACGTAGTCGTCGTAGTCGGCGCTGTCGGCGGCGTACACCTTGGCCGCGCCGTACTCGGCCAGCCGGGCCTGCGCGTCCGCGGCGCCGGGCCCGGTCCACACGACCGCGGGCTCGCCGAGCGTGCGGGCCAGCGTGACCAGCTCGTAGGTGACCTTCTTGACGGTGTCGCCGGAGTGATCGGCGAGGACCAGGACTTCAGCCATGGTTGGGGCAGCCTTTCCTTCCGGCTCAGATGAACTTGCGCTCGGCGAGGAAGCCCGCCGCCTTGGCGCCGCCGTCGCCGTCGTCGGTGACGACCGTCCCGGCCTGCCGGGGCGGTGCCTTCTCGAAGCCGACGACCTCGGACCCGGCCGCGGCCAGGCCGACGGATGACGGGTCGATCCCGGCGTCGGCCAGGCTGAGCGTCTCGACCGGCTTCTTCTTGGCCGCCATGATCCCCTTGAAGGACGGGTAGCGCGGCTCGTTGATCTTCTCGACCACGCTGACGATGGCCGGCAGGCTGGCCTCCACCGTGTCGTAGCCGTAGTCGGTCTGCCGGTGGATGGAGATCGACTTGCCGTCGGTCTCGACTTTGCCGGCGAAGGACAGCTGGGGGACGCCGAGCCGCTCGGACAGCATCGCGGCCAGCACGCCCATCCGGGCGTCGGTCGACTCCGAGCCGAGGATGACGAGGTCGAACCCGGCACGCTGGAGGACCGCGGCGAGCGCGGCGGAGGTCTGGATCGCGTCGGAGCCGGCCAGCGCGTCGTCGACCAGGTGGATGGCCTTGTCCGCGCCCATCGACAGCGCCTTGCGGATGGACTCGCTGGCCCGCTGCGGGCCCATGGACAGGATCGTCACCTCGCCGCCGTGCGCCTCAGCCAGCTGCAGGCCTTCCTCGATCGCGTACTCGTCGAGCTCGTTGATGATCGCGTCCGCGGCGTCGCGGTCGAGGGCGGAGTCGGCGGCCCGCAGGGTGCGCTCGGACCACGTGTCAGGGACCTGCTTGACGCAGACGACGATGTTCATAACCGGCGGCCGACCTCCTCGATGCGGTACTGCGCTGCGGTCAAGATTGCCAAAGCGGTTGACCGGATGCATACCCGGGTGGCGGGATTACCCGGGGCCGGCCTGCTGGCCGCTATGTTACCAGCGGGTAGCTAGTCGGCTGACTCGGCCGCGTCGACCACGTTGGCCAGCAGCATCGCCCTGGTCATCGGGCCGACGCCGCCGGGCACCGGGGTCAGCCAGCCGGCCACCCCGGCCACCGCCGGGTCCACGTCGCCGGCCAGCCCGGCGTCGGTCCTGGTCTGCCCGGTGTCCACGACGGCCGCGCCGGGCCGCACCATGTCCGGGGTGAGCAGCCCGGCGCGGCCGGCCGCCACGATCACGATGTCCGCGGAACGGGTGTGCGCGGCCAGGTCCCTGGTGCCGGTGTGGCACATGGTCACGGTGGCGTTCTCGCTGCGCCGGGTGAGCAGCAGGCCCATGGTCCGGCCCACGGTGATGCCGCGGCCGATCACGGTGACATTCGCGCCGTCGATCGGTACGCCGAAGCGGCGCAGCAGCAGGACGATCCCGTTCGGCGTGCACGGCAGCGGGCCCGGCTGGCCGAGCACCAGGCGGCCCAGGTTGACCGGGTGCAGCCCGTCCGCGTCCTTGGCCGGGTCCATGAGGTTCAGCACCGGCTGCGGGTCGAGACCCGGCGGCAGCGGCAGCTGGACGATGAACCCGGTGCAGGCTGGGTCCGCGTTCAGCTCCGCGACGGTGTCCTGCACCTGCTGCTGGCTGGCGCCGGCCGGGAGGTCGCGCCGGATGCTGGTGATGCCCACCTGGGCGCAGTCCCGGTGCTTGCCGTTCACGTAGATGTGGCTGCCCGGGTCGTCCCCGACCAGCACGGTGCCCAGCCCCGGCGTGCGGCCCTGCCCGGCCAGCACGGCCACCCGCTTCGTCAGGTCCGCGCGGATCTCCGCCGCCGTCGCCTTGCCATCAAGAATCCGAGCGCTCATCGCCGCCCATTCTGCCCGACCCGGCCCCCCGTCCCGGCGCACCCCGCCCACCCGGCGGGTTCCGTCATGATCACGGGACCGGATCCCGGCCCGCTGAGTGAGCGTCTGATAATTCGGCGGTCTGGGCCAGGCGGCGGGTCATGAGGGCGGTCATGGCCCACAAGATCATGGCTTCGTGGCTGGCGGGCAGGTGCTCATAATCGCGGACGGTGCGGCGGTGCTTGCTGATCCAGGCGAAGGTGCGTTCCACGACCCATC
>DASVBE010000329.1:0-7492 GCA_036375995.1 Streptosporangiaceae bacterium
CGCGGTCAGCAAGGGCGGCCTGGTCCAGCTCACCCGCCAGCTGGCGGTCGAGCACGGCCGGGACGGCATCATCTGCAACGCGGTTGCCCCCGGCAAGATCGTCACCGGCGCGGCCGGGGATCTCAGCAAGACCGCGGAGGGTCTGGCCTACGTACAGTCCCGCACCCCGTTCGGCCGGCTCGGCGAGGCCCGTGACGTGGCCGCCGCGGTGGCCTTCCTGGCTTCGGAGGACGCCACCTACATCAGCGGCGTGAACCTGATGGTCGACGGCGGCTGGATGGCCTACTGAGCGCCCGGGCCTGGCCCTCATGCACGGGGCTGCTGGCCAGCGACGCCCAGAACGCGCAGTGGTGCGCGGCCGCGAAGCCGCCGATGACCCGGGGCCGCGGCGGCACCAGTGAGATCATCCGCTGGCTGCCCGCCCGGAAGGCCGGCCAGCTCGGCACCCCCGGCCGCGCCGGCGTACCGAGCCGCGCCAGGCCGGTCCAGTACGCCGCTGGTCCGGTGTACCGGCATCGGCGATCTCCTCTTCGGAGGCTCTTCCGCTGCCAGCCTGGCAGCTCCACCGCGCGGAGAAAATCCTAACCCGAATTCAATTCGGTAAATCTGGCTTGCCTGCCAGCCGGTCTGCCCCGATCCCGGTTCGGTTTCGCCTGGTCGCTACGGCTCCTGGAAGTCGCGGGTCATCCAGATCTTCTCCTGGCGGTACTGCTTGACCTTGGCGATGTACTGCTGTGCGCCGGCGTCATGCCACCGCCCGGAGAACCAGCGGCCGACGCAGCCCCACGCGTCGCCCGGCACGTACCGCTGCGGTTCAGGGACGGTGTTCAGCCAGGTCTCGTAGCCGTCGAAGCAGGTCCGCCAGATCGCGTAGGCGGTGTCCGCGTTCATCGCGGTGGACCGGATCGCGGCCGGGAACGCGCCCTTCTCGAACGGGTAGCGGTTCTGCAGGATGCCCCAGCTCTGCGCGCACTGGCCCTGGCTGTTCAGGTTCTTGTGGCCGGGCGGGCAGGCGCTGGTGCCGGAGCCGAAATCGCCCTTGGTGGTCTGCCGCCACCAGGACTCGACTGCCGCCTGGGCGAACACGATGGTCTGGTTAATGCCCCACTTGCAGGCCACCCAGCGCAGGATTTCCCTGGTGCTGCCGGTGAAGCTGCCGTTGACCCGGGGCACGATCTTCTGGTCCGCGGCCGGCGCGTCGTTCGCCAGGAAGTCGGCCGGGAGGTGCGCCCCGGTCCGCTGGTTGTACGGCTTGTTGACGCCCTTGCTCTCGTGCGGCGACGGCTGGGCCCGGACCCACGCCGCGCACTGCGCCGAGGAAGGCAGCGTCGCGCCCGGCGGCAGAGTGCCGAAGAACGCCGGCGCCGCTGCCGCCGGGTCCTTGCGTGGCTGCCCCGCGCCCTGCCGCGACGATGAGCTGGTCAGGTGGACGACGCCGGGCCGGTTCGCGCCCCCGGTGAAGTGCGCCGCCGCCACGAGACCTGCGGACAGCACCGCCAGGGCGGCGGCGAGCCGCATGGCGAGCGAGCGGGACCAAGCGGAACTTCCGGTCTTTTCGGGGCTCATACCCCCGTACCTCTACTCTGGCCCCCGAAGCCGGGCAATCAGATTGCGATGCTGTGATCACTTCTTCCGCCGCCCGCGCCCGGTGACCACCACGCAAAAACCTGTTCGCAAGCTCAGATAGAGCCTTGACATATTCGAATACAGATTCGATAGTGTCTCCCCATGAGGGCAGAGATGCCGCAGGTCACGGCGCTTTTTCCAGACTCCCGAAGCCCCTCGAGCACGCTTCCCGCCCCCGTAGTGCCGGCGCTTTCCGGGGTCCGGGGAGTCCCGGGTGATCTGATGGGCCCGGGGGCACTGCCGGTGCTGCCCGCGCTGGCCGGGCTGCTGCCCGCCGGGCTGCCGCGCGGGTCGGTGATCGCGACCGGGGCGTGGGGCCTGCTCTGCCTGGCCCTCGCCGCGGCCGCTTCCGGCGCGGGCGCCTGGTGCGCGATCGCCGGACTGCCCGCCCTCGGGGTGGCCGCGGCCGCCGGGGCCGGCCTCGACCCGGACCGGCTGCTGCTGGTGCCCGACCCCGGCTCCAGCTGGCCGCACGTGGTTGCCACCCTGCTCGACGGGTGCGACCTGGTCGTCCTCCGCCCGCCATCCCGGCCGTCCGCCGCCCTGCGGCGCAAGCTGGAATCAGTGGCCCGGCGGTACGGCGGCGTGCTGGTTATCGCCGGGGACTGGGACGGTGCGCACCGCAGGCTCACCGTGACCAGCCAGGAATGGGCCGGGATCGGGTCCGGCCACGGCCGGCTCCGGGCCCGGCGGGCCCAGGTTGCCGTGGACGGCCGCGGCGCCGCCGGCCGCCCGCGGGCCCGGTGGCTCTGGCTCCCCGGCCCCGACGGTTCCGTCGCCGCCGTGGCCAGTAGCGGCATCGGGACGTTCAGCGGCCCGGCAGCCGGTTCCGGCCCGGCAGCCGGTTCCGGGTGGGCGGCCGGTTCCGGGTGGGCGGCCACCTCCTCATGGGACCCCGGTGAGCCAGGGGAGGCTCCGCCCTGGCCGGGGAGGAGCGCCGGATGAGCCTGGCTCACCGCACGCCAGGCCGCATTCTCGTTATCTGCTGCCCCGACCTGCTCGCCGGTCCCGCGGGTCCCGAAGCTCCGCCGCCCATAGCCGGGCCGGCCCTAGCGCCCGAGCCGCCACCAGCCCCCGGGGAACTGCCCGCCGGCCCAGTGTTCGCCCAGGTCGTGGCGGCCATTGAAGATTTCAGCCCGCTAGTCGAAGTGATCGCCCCCGGCCGGTGCGCGATCAGCGCCACCGCCCCCGCCCGCTACTTCGGCGGCGAGCAGGCTCTCCTCACCAAGATCACCAACGCGATCACCGCCCTGGGCCTAGCCTGCCAGTCCGCCATCGCCGACGGCCTGTTCGCCGCCCAGCTAGCCGCCCAGGCTGCCCCACCAGCAACAGCCACCCAAGCCATCACGTCCGGCGCCGCGATCCAGGCCGCCGCGCCGGAACCAGGACTCCAGGCCGTCACACCGAACGCCACGGCCCAGGCCGTTTGGCCCGAACCGGCAGCTCCGGCCACATCACCAGGAACACCCCCACCGCCCCCGCCAGCCTCGCCAGTGGCAGCCGCCCAGGTGGTCACCCGGCGGGCAACGGTCCGGGCTGACCCGCGGAGGGCGGCCTCGGCCTCCTCCCGGGCCGGGGCCCGGGCTGCCTCGGCCTCCTCCCGGGCCGGGGCCCGGGCTGCCTCTCCGGAGATGTCCCCGCCCAGCCCGGCGGGGGTGATCGTGCCGCCGGGAGGGACGCCCGCGTTCCTGGCCACGTACCCGGTCAGCGTTCTGGAGGTTCCTGAGCTCAGCAGTCTGCTGCCGCGGCTGGGGATCTGGACGCTGGGCGACTTTGCCCGGCTGCCAGCCGCCGAAGCGGCCAGCCGGTTCGGCGCCGCCGGGGCGCAGGCGCACCGGCTGGCCCGCGGCCTGGACCCGCGTCCGCTGATACCCCGCCCGCCGCAAGCCGGCCTGTCCGCCAGCCGGGAGTTCGAGCCGCCTGCCGAGCTTTCCGAGCCGGTGGTGTTCGCCGCGAAATCGCTCGCCGAAGAATTGCACACCGGGCTCGCCGCCCGCGGCCTGACCTGCGTCCGGATCCGCGTCGAGGTCACCTTCGCCGACGGCCGGGAAAACATCCGCCTGTGGCGGCACGACGGCCTGCTCTCCGGGCTAGCCGTAGCCGAACGCGTCCGCTGGCAACTCGGCACCTGGCAAACCACCCCGCCCGCCCCGTCCGGCCTGCCGGACCATTCCGCCCCCCACGGGCCCGCGGAGGGCGGGCCCGTGGTGGGAGGAATCGTTCAGCTGCGGCTGGTTCCCGATCAGCTGGTCCGCGACACCGGCCGGCAACTGGCGCTCTGGGGCGAGACCGTCATCAGCACCCGGGTCGCCCGGGCCGCCACCCGGGTGCAGGCCATGCTGGGCTCAAGCGCCGTCACCCGGCCCCTCCTGGCCGGCGGCCGCGACCCAGCCGAGCAGGTCACCCAGGTCCCGTTCGGTGCCGCCGCGGCCCCGGTCCTGCCCGCCGGCCGTCCGTGGCCTGGTCATATCCCGCCACCGGCCCCGGCTACGGTGTACGACCCGCCGCTGCCGGCCCAGGTGACCGGCGATGCCGCCGTGCCGGTCGAGGTCACCGGCCGCGCAGCGATCTCCGCCCCGCCCGCCTGGCTGTCCGCGAACGGCGGCCCGTGGCTCGCGGTCACCGCCTGGGCCGGGCCCTGGCCGGTCACCGAACGCTGGTGGGCCGCGATCGCCGCCCGCCGCCGCGCCCGGTTCCAGCTGGTGACCGAGGACGGAACCGCCTGGCTGGCCGCGGTCCAGGACGGCCAGTGGACGCTCGAAGCCTGCTACGACTTACTGCCCGCCTGACCGGGACCGGGGACCAGCAACGGGGATCAGCAACGGGGAAGGCAGCGTGGCCGATGGGATGGGATAACCCGCCGATCCCGTGGCGGGAGCTGGAACGGCGGCTGTCCTGGCGCCGTCCCGGCGACCCCGCCATAACCACCGGGGACCGGGCCGCCGGTGAGCAGCCGCCGCAGCCTGACCAGGAGCCGCCCGCCCCGCCGCCGGCCCGCCACCCGGAAGCCGACGGCCCCGAGTGGGCCGAACTGCACTGCCACTCGTCCTACAGCTTCCTTGACGGTGCGTCCAGCCCCGCCGACCTGGTCGCCGAAGCCGCCCAGCGCGGCCTGGTCGCCCTCGCCCTCACCGACCACGACGGCATGTACGGCGTGCCGCAGTTCGCCCAGGCCGCCGGCCGCTGCAGGACCGCAGGGACCAGGATCGGCACGGTCTTCGGCGCCGAGCTCAGCCTCGGCCTGCCCAGCGGCCAGGGCGGCGTACCCGACCCCGTCGGCCGCCACCTCCTTGTCCTGGCCCGTGACCCGGAAGGTTACCGGCGGCTGTGCCAGGTCATCAGCGAGGCCCAGCTGGCCGGCCAGGAAAAGGGCCGGCCCGTCTACAACCCCGACCGTCTCGCCGCCGCGCACGACGGCCACTGGGCCATCCTGACCGGCTGCCGCAAGGGCTCCGTCCCGGCCGCCCTGGCCGCCGCCACCCCGGCAGCCGCACCCGCGCCCCCGGAACCGTATCCCGTAAATTTCACCGCCTACGGCCAGAACCTTTCTCATCTCAGCAGTGCCGCCGCCCTGCGGGCCGCGGCGCGCGAGCTCCGCCTGCTGACCCGGATGTTCGGCCGCGGGAACGTCTACGTCGAGCTGATCAGCCACGACGAGCCCGCCGACGACGAGCGCAACGACGCGCTGTTCGAGCTCGCCGCCGCCACCGGCCTGCCCGTCGTCGCCAGCAGCAACGTGCACTACGCCAGCCCGTCAAAGGCCCGGCTCGCCCAGGCCCTGGCCGCGATAAGAGCCCGCCGCAGCCTCGCCGAGATGGACGGCTGGCTGGCCGCATCCGGCGGCGCGTACCTGCGATCCGGCGCAGAGATGGCCGTCCGCCTGAACCGCTACCCGGGCGTCCAGCAGCGGACCGTCGCGCTGGCCCGCGACTGCTCCTGGGACTTCACGGTCGTCGCGCCCGCCCTCCCCGATTTCCCCGTCCCCGAGGGCAGCAACGAGGCCCGGCTGCTCCGCAACCTGGTCGGGCGCCGCGCCCCGGCCCGGTACGGCCCGCGGCACGCCGAACGCGTCGACGGTGCCTACGCGCAGATCGACCGGGAGCTGGCGGTCATCGAGGAGCTCGAGTTCCCCGGCTACTTCCTCATCGTCCACGACATCGTCCGGTTCTGCGAGGAGTCCGGCATCCTGTGCCAGGGCCGCGGCTCGGCGGCCAACTCCGCGGTCTGCTACGCGATCGGGATCACCAGCGTGGACCCGGTGCGGCACGGCCTGCTGTTCGAGCGGTTCCTGTCCGCGGGCCGCGACGGGCCGCCCGATATCGACCTGGACATCGAGCACAACCGCCGGGAGGCGGTCATCCAGTACGTCTACGCCACGTACGGCCGGGATCGCGCCGCCCAGGTCGCCAACGTCATCTCCTACCGTCCGCGGATGGCGCTGCGCGACGCGGGCCGCGCCCTCGGCTACCCGCCGGCGCAGCTGGATCAATGGTCCCGGCAGGTCGGCCCCCGGGAGTATGCCCCCGGCCAGCCGGTCCCGCCCGACGCCGGTATCCCGCCGGACGTGATCGAGCTGGCCGGCCAGCTCCAGCAGCTGCCCCGCCACCTGGGCATCCATTCCGGCGGGATGGTGATCTGCGACCGCCCGGTGGGTGAGGTGTGCCCGGTGGAATGGGCCCGGATGCCCGGACGCACCGTCCTGCAGTGGGACAAGGACGACTGTGCCTACGCGGGCCTGGTCAAGTTCGACCTGCTCGGCCTGGGCATGCTGGCCGCCCTGCGGGACTGCTTCGGGCTGATCGAGCACGCGCACGGCGCCCGCTGGACCCTGGAGTCGATCCCGCAGGAGGACGCGGGCGTCTACGCGATGCTCCAGGCCGCCGACACCGTCGGGGTCTTCCAGGTCGAGTCGCGGGCGCAGATGGCCACCCTGCCGCGGCTCCGCCCGGAACGGTTTTACGACCTGGTCATCGAGGTGGCGCTGATCCGGCCGGGCCCGATCCAGGGCGGCTCGGTGCACCCCTACATGCGCCGCCGGCACGGCGACGAGCCACCCGATCTGCCGCACCCGTCCATGCGCCGGGCGCTGGCCAAGACCCTCGGCGTCCCGCTGTTCCAGGAGCAGATGATGCAGGTCGCGATCGACTGCGCCGGGTTCAGCCCGGCCGAGGCGGACCGCCTCCGCCAGGCGATGAGCAGCAAGCGCGCCCCGGAGCGGATCGAGGAGCTCCGCCACCGGCTGCTGGACGGAATGGCGGAGCGGGGCATCCCGGGGACCGTGGCCGAGGACATATACACGAAGATCCTCGCGTTCTCCAGCTACGGCTTCCCCGAGTCGCACGCGATCAGCTTTGCCTACCTGGTCTACGCCAGCGCCTGGCTGAAGTGCTACTACCCGGCCGCGTTCACCGCCGCGCTGCTGCGCAACCAGCCGATGGGCTTCTACTCGCCGGCCACGCTCCTCAGCGACGCCCGGCGGCACGGGGTCACGGTGACCGGCGTCGACGTCAACGCCAGCGCCGCGCTGGCTACCCTCCAGCCAGCTCCCGTCTCGGCGGACTACGCATGGCTGCCCCCGGGCCACACCGCCCAGGCCGGCCCGGGTGGCCGTCTGGGCGGGGTTGCGCCCGGCGGTCCCGCGGCGGTCCCTTCTGGCGGTGTCCCAGTCCCTGGCCAGCCCACGATCAGGCTCGGCCTCTCCGCCGTGCGCAACCTCGGTGACGCCCCCACCGCCGCCATCGAGGCCGGCCAGCCGTACGCGGACCTGGCGGACTTCGCCCGCCGCACGTCGCTGCCGGTCCCGGCGATGGAGGCGCTGGCCACCGCGGGCGCGTTCGGCTGCTTCGGCATCGGCCGCCGCGAGGCG
>DASVBE010000016.1:0-22685 GCA_036375995.1 Streptosporangiaceae bacterium
CACGTGGACCTGACCTCGGTCAGCCAGGACGCCGCCAGCCAGGCGGCACACGCGGCCGGCCTGGCCGCCGAACGGCTCGAAGCGGGCCGGACCGCCCCCCGCGAGGTGGTGCTCACCCCGCAGCTGGTGGTCAGGGGAAGCACCGCCCCGCCCCGGCCATGAAGCGATCCTCATGCTCACGGCGGATCCCGGTGTCCCTGGACAGCGTCTCCTACGGGGGCCGGGCGTAGCCCCGGTCGAAAGGAGCCATGCCCACCGGGCAGGCGGCCAGGGCGCCCACCCCCCGTAGCCAGGTATGTCTCCTGAGTTAGTACGGGACCTCGGTGTTCATCAGCTGGTCGAGGGTGACGCTGGCCGGGCGGCGGGCCGTGGCGCGGCAGAAGTCCGCCGCGTCCAGCGTCAGCCCGGGGCCGTTCCCGCCCTGCCGCCAGGTGCCGCCCGCGGGGCCGGTGAGGGTCAGCGTGAAGTCCTTGCCGTGCCGGGACGCCCACTCGGCGACCACGTCGGCCACGATCACGCCGTCGTGGTCCGCGGTCAGGCGCGGCTCGGTGCCGGTGGCCGCGGCGATGTCCAGCCGGTGCATCCACGGGTCGCGGGTCAGGATGACGTCGATCAGGTAGCCGAACGTCCACCGCTCCTGCGCCCCGTTCACGTCCTGGAGCTGCGGCATCGTGCGGCTGCGGACGAACGGCGGGGTGCGGCGGCGCCCGGCCACGGCCGCGCCGGCCCGGGCCGCGTAGCGGTCGGTGATCTGCTGCGGGGTCCAGGTGCTCCGCTCCTCGACCTGGAGGCCGGTCAGGGCGTCGAGGTGGGTGGTGCCCCCGTCTCCGGCGGAGATCTTCGCGGCCTTGCGCTGCTGCCGGAAGCTCTCCCGGATCGACGCGGCCATCTCCACCATGCCCTGCATGTGCGCGGCCATCTGCCGGATGTCCCAGCCCGGGCAGCAGGTCGGCGCCTGCCACTGGGCCGGGGTGAGGGCGCGGAACACCTCGGTGCACCGCTGGTACTCGGTCGCGGCCAGGCGCAGGGCCACCGCGCGGTCAAGGGCGGACTTCCTCGGGTTCATCGGTCCTCCTTCGTGCCGGATCCGCCGGCTGGATTGGTGCTGCCGGCCATGGGCAGGCCGAGGTCGTCGGCGAACATGCCGACCACGCGGGGGACGAGCCGCCGCCAGCGGTCGCCGCCGGGGTCATTGGCCAGCTGCTGGTTGACGAGGCCGCCGACGATCGCGGTGTAGATGTCAGCGATGTCCTGGGCGCCGATCCCCATGCCGTGCAGTTCCTCCATCAGGAGGCCGTAGACCTCCTGCGCTGGCGCGTAGGCCTGCTCGGTGGGCCGGAAGCCGGGGATCACGTTGACGTCCATGAGCTGGTGGCGGGCCAGGTCGGCGACCGCGTAGTCGAAGTAGTTCAGCGCGATCGCGGTCAGCCGGGTGCGCGGGTCTGCGGGGAGGCCCGGCCGCTCCCGGTTGGCCCGCTCCAGGAAGTCCCGCCAGGCCTGCTCAAACATCGCGTCGTAGATCGCGTGCTTGGAGGCGAAGTGCGAGTACAGCGAGGGCTGCTGCATGCCGACCCGGACCGCGATGTCGCGCAGGGTCAGCCCGGCGATGCTGCCCTCGTGCGCCGCGTCCCAGGCCGCCTCGAGGATCTCCCGGCGAGTCGCCTCACGACGTTCGGCTTGCCTATCACGTTTAGGTGAGACTATCACTGTTAGATGGTGGCGGCGGCGGCGGCGATTGTCAAGACGATGTTTTGGCCGGGATCGCGAGGGCAGATGGGGGCGCGGTCCGCAGGCCCGCGCGGCATCCCTGGCCGCGAGCCCATGGCCTGCGGACCACCGATCTGCGGGCGGCACCGGCCGCTGCGGACGCCGACGGACGCTGACGGAGGTTAGCGCAACATGTTCGCTGCGCTGGTGCTCGCCGGGATTGTGGCGGCCCCGATCGGCACGATCTGCCTGCTCATTCAGCCGTCCCGGCGGCGGCGGGTGACAGGCACCTGGCCGGCGGCCCGGCGGCTGCTGTTCGCCGTGGCCGGGACGGTGCTGCTGGCCGTGCTGGCCGGGGGGCTGGTCCGGCTGTTCGGGGCCAGCGAGCACAACGCGATCGGGGGTGCCGCCGGGCTGGCCGTCGGGAGCCTGGTCTGGCTGCCGGTGACCCGGCGGTGGACCGCCCGGGGTCATCTGTGCTGGTCGGCGACGATCTTCCTGTTCGTGGTCTACCTGGCGTTCGTGCTGGACTGGACGTTCGCCAGCGATCTCGGGCCGGCCGGGACGGCAGGCGGGCTGCTGCTGTGGCTGTTCGAGCTGTTCGCCGGGCTGCTGGCCTGCGCCTACCTGTGGGAGATCTGCGACGCGCTGGGGTCCGAGCAGTGGCGCCGGCGGATCACCCGGGCCGTGGCGGCCGGGCCAGTGCCCGACTCCGAGCTGCCGTTCGTCAGCCTGCACGTGCCCGCGCACAACGAGCCGCCGGACATGGTCATCGAAACGCTGCGCTCGCTGACCCGGCTGGACTACCCGGCGTTCGAGATCGTGGTGATCGACGACAACACCGACGACCCGGAGCTGTGGCACCCGGTGCGGGACTGGTGCGCCGCGCACGGCGCGAAGTTCGCGCACCTGGAGGACTGGCCGGGATACAAGTCCGGGGCGCTGAACTACGCGCTGGCCAAGCTGACCGACGACCGGGCCGAGATCATCGGCGTGGTCGACTCGGACTACCAGCTGGAGCCGGGGTTCCTGCGCCGGTGCGCGCCGCTGTTCGCGGAGAACTGGGTCGGGTTCACCCAGGCCCCGCAGGACTACCGGGACTGGCAGAGCGCGCCCTACTACCGGCGGCTGTACTACTCGTACAAGTACTTCTTCGCGGTGTCCCAGCCGTCCCGCAACGAGCGCGATGGCGCGATCTTCGCTGGCACGATGGGCCTGATCCGGCGGGTGGCGCTGGAGCAGCTCGGCGGGTGGGACGAGTGGTGCATCACCGAGGACGCCGAGCTGTCGCTGCGGCTGCTCCGGGCCGGCTGGTCCGGGCTGCACGTGGACGAGTCGTGGGGGCAGGGCATCATGCCGCTGACCTTCGAGGCGCTCAAGGGGCAGCGCTACCGCTGGTGCTTCGGCGGCATCCAGATCCTGCGCATGCACTGGCGGTCGATGCTGCCCGGCCGGGCAAAGCCGGAGAACCGGCTCAGCGCGGGCCAGCGGTGGTCGTACCTGAGCGGTGCCCTTCAGTGGTACGGAGATCTGCTGGGGCTGGTGTTCCTGACGTTCCTGCTGGCGGGCGCGGCGAACCTGGCCACCGGCGGCGGCGAGCTGTTCCGCAAGCTGACGGTGTTCCTGGTGGCCACCGTGCCGGTGCTGGTGCTGCTCGGCCTGGTCCGTGCGGTGGCGCTGCTGCGCCGCGGGACCGGTGCGTCGTGGCGGGACGCGCTGGGCGCGTTCTTCATCTGGCAGTCCACGTCGGTCGTGGTGGCCCGGGCCTCGGTGCTGGCCCTGTTCGCGAAGAAGGCGGCGTTCCTGCGGACGCCGAAGTCGGGCGAGCAGGCGTCGTGGGCGCAGTCGCTGCGGGCGAACTGGGCGGAGACTTCGCTGGCCGTGCTGGGCTTCGCGGGGATCGTAGCGGCGCTGACCCGGCCCACTGAGCTGGCCGGGCCGCTGCTGGCCGCGCTGCTGGTGTTCCCCACCCTCGGCCTGGCCGCCGCGCCGGTGAACAGCCGGGCCGCGCAGCGCGCCGCCCTGCCGCCGGACCTGCGCGCCCGCCGGACCACCGAATGGAAGCGGAGCCAGCGCCGCACGTTCGCCCGGGGCGTGGCGGCTGGCGGCGGGGTGGTCACCGTCGCCGGGGTGGTAGCGGTGGCGCTGGCGCTGTTCCTCGCCCCGGCGAAGCACCCGGTCCAGCCGCCGCAGCTGACGGGGCCCGGGCCGAGCACGACCACGCAGAGCCCGTCGCACTCGCACTCGCCGTCGCCCGCGCCGAGCACGTCGTCGCCGAGCCCGTCGCCGAGCAGCCCGACCCCGACGCCGACTCCGACCAGCACGTCCACCACACCCAGCCCGACGCCCACCACCACGAGCCCGTCGCCTTCGCCGACCACCAGCACGACCACGCCAGCGCCGTAACGGCGGGCGGCGCGGCGCCGACGGCCGCTGGAAGGGCCTGGTGAATTACCGCCACGACGCAGGACGCCGCGTCGGGCTACTGGACCAGGACCGCCTCCGGCCTGGCTAATGGCTGGAACCGGGGAAGCCGTCCACCTCGGCACCGAACTCGGCGCCGGCGTCGAGGAGGGCCTCGAAGAGGTACTGGCCGTAAGAGCGCTCGCAGTGCAGGAGGTACGACGGAACAGCCTCCTGGTCGTCGCGGACCAGGTCGGTGGTCAGCTTGGCGACCGAGGTGCGCAGCGCCGTGCCGTTGGGCGTGCGGTGGTCAGCCAGGTCGATGGCGCAGACCTTGGCCAGCAGCGCCAGAGCCGCCGCCCCGGTGAGGCGGATCAGGGCCCGCCCGTGGGTGAGGTCGAGGACCGTGATGAGCTCGCCGGCAGCCACGCCCGCCGCCACGGCTCCGAGGCGGGCGCGCTGCGCCAGACCCTCGCCAAGCGGGCCGATGATGATCCACTCACCGGGACCTGAGCCGGTGACGAGAGCCCCGCTGGCGTCACGGGACGCGCGGGCGAAGGGGACTCCCAGGGCACCCGCCATGGCGCCGTTGGCCGGGGCGCGGACCAGGGTCTTGGCCAGCGCCGAGAGGTCGGCCAGGGTGAGCCCGGCCGTGCTTCGCACGCCGTCCACTTCCCAGCCGCTGACGGTCACCGGCCCGGCCGGGCGGATGGCGCTCCTGGCCACAGGACCAGCCACGGGATCAGCCACGCTGGCGCTCGCCTTCCGGGTCGTAGTGCGCTAGCTGCTCCATCACCCGCGCCGCCACCCGGCGGCCGTCCGGGAGCAGGATCTCGACGGCCGTACCGGGCTCGGCCAGATGCGCCGCGACCTGACCCAGGCAGATGGACCGGCCCAGCGCCGGCGACATCCGGCTCGACGTCACCCGCCCCGCGATCTCAGAACCCTCCACGACCTGGGATGCCTCGGGCGGCACCACCGACCCGTCGGCCGGCTGCAGCGCGACCAGCCGCGGGTAGTCGCCGGCCGCGGCCTGCCAGGCCAGCTCGGGCTGGCCGGCGAAATCCGGCTTGTCCAGCTTGATCGCCCAGCCGAGACCGGCGCTGAAGCCCCGCGTCAGGCCATCAGTGTCCTGGCCGACGATCAGGTGCCCCTTCTCCAGCCGCAGGATCCGCTGGGCCTCCACGCCGAACGGCCCGGCCCCGAGGTCGGCCCCGGCCTCCAGCAGCGTCTCCCACACGTGCAGGCCGTACGACGCGGGCACGTGCAGCTCGTAGCTGAGCTCGCCGGTGAAGCCGATCCGCCACAGCACGCACTCATCGACGCCCGCGACCTGCCCCATCCTGACCTGCATGTACCCGAACGCCTCCGGGTCCAGGTCCACCCCTGACACCACCCGGCGCAGCAGGTCGCGGCTCCGCGGCCCGGCCACGTTCATGCTCGCGTAGCTGGTGGTCACCGGCGTCAGGTGCACCTGCCAATCGGGGTACGTGGTCTGCAGCCAGTTCTCCGCCCACTGCGCGACGGTTTCCGCGCCGGACGACGTCGTGCTCATCAGGTAGTGCTGCTCACCAAGCCGCCCCGTCACCCCGTCGTCAAGGACCACGCCGTCCTCGGCGCACATCACGCCGTACCGGACCCGGCCCACGCCGAGCTGGGACCACTTGTTCACGTACAGCAGGTTCAGCAGCTTCGGCACATCAGGCCCGCGCAGGTCGAGCTTCCCGATCGGCGTGACGTCGATCACCCCTACCGCCGACCGCACCCGCCGCGCCTCGCCCTCGGGATCGCCGTAGTGATCCGGCCGGATCCACGCCCCGGCGACCAGCGGCCGCGCACCGTGCGCCTCGTGCCACGGCTGCATGGGCGAGTACCGCACCGGCTCGAACACCCGCCCGGCCAGCGCGCCGAGCGTCACCGGGGCGTACGGCGGCCGCCAGGTCGTGGTGCCGGTCTCCGCGATCGTCCGGCCGGTCAGCTCGGCCAGGATCGCGATCACGTTGACCGCCTCCAGCTTGCCCTGCGTCGGGCCCATGGTCGCGGTGGTGTAACGCTTGGCCAGCTCGGCCGAGTCGTATCCCTCCTGCACGGCGGTCCGCAGGTCCTTGGACGACACGTCCTCGCAGAAATCAACGAACCCGTGCGTCCCGCCGTGGAACAGCTCCGGATGCTCCGCCACCCCCAGCGCCGGCACCGCCACCGCGCCGGCGCCATGCGCCCCGCCGGCGCCATGCGCCCCGCCGACCGGAGCCGCCGAACCGCCGCCCAGCGCCCGCCGCGCCGCCTCCGCCCCGGTCGCCGACGCGTGCGCGACCAGCTCGTCCAGGCTCCCGTCCCCCGCGATCCCGCCCACCGCGAGCACATCGGCCAGCGGCCCGGACCCCAGCCCCGCCCCGGGCACGAACCGCGCCGCCCGCGGCGAATACACCGGCCGGTCCCCGGCCATGGTCAGCAGCGTCATCGGCGCCGTCCACCCGGTCGCCGTAACCAGCAGATCGCAGTCAACCCGCCGCCCGCCGGAAAGCTCAACCCCCCGCAGCCCGCCCCGCCCAAGCGCCCGCAGAACATCCTCCCCCCGCCGCGCATCGACCACATGAGCCACATCAACCCCAGCCCGGGCCAGATCCGCGGCAGCGGCGTCCCCAGCAGAATTAGCCGACAGCACCACCGCCCGCGCCCCCGGCCGGACCGCGTACAGGTTCACCAGCCGCCGCGCCGCGGTGGACAGCATCACCCCCGGCAGGTCGTTCCCGGCAAACACGTACGGCCGCTCGATCAGCCCCGCCGCCACCACCAGCACCCCGGCCCGCGCCTTGACCAGCCGCTCGGCCACCCCCGGCAGGCCACGCTGAACCACTGCCACCCAGTTGCCGTCGTACCGGCCGAGCACCACCGAGTCGGTCAGCACCTCGATCGACCCACCAGCGGCAACCTCGGCCACCAGCGACCGCAGCGCCGCCCGCTCCGCGTCAGACCCCCAGCGCAGGTGCCCGCCCAGCTGATGCTCCTCCTCCACCAGCAGGACCCGTGCGCCCGCCCGGGCCGCCGCCACCGCGGCCGCCATCCCCGCCGGACCGCCCCCGGCGACCAGCACGTCCGGGTGCGCGTACCGCTTGTCGTAGTAGCCGTGCGGCGCATCCGCCGACGTCACGCCACCCGACGAGAACCGGCGCAGCACGGACGAGTACGCGGGCCACAGCCGCTGCGGCCGGATGAACGTCTTGTAGTAGAACCCGGCCGGCAGGAACGCCCCGGCCAGCTGGTTCGCCGCCTTGACGTCGAACCGCAGCGACGGCCAGGTGTTCTGGGACCGCACGTCCATGCCCCCGGCGACCAGCCGGTGCGCGCCGCGCACGTTGGGCTCGTCGCCGACCTGCACGGTGCAGCCCGGATCCAGGTACGAGCCGGTCAGCAGCCCGCGCGGCCGGTGGTACTTGAAGCTGCGCGAGAACACCCGCTCACCCGCCGCGGCCAGCGCGGAGATGATCGTGTCCCCCTGGTACGCCGGGAACGCCCGCCCGTTCCACCGGAACGTCAGTGGCGCGTTCCGGTCGATGACCTCCCCGGGCTGCGGCCCCAGGCGCGACGCCGTCACGGTGCCCCCTCACGAGCAGGTGGCTCCGCCGTCGGAGGTTCTGCTGCCTCAAGGGTTACGGTTCCGGTCCGCGGGTGCCGCGTCTGATCGGTAACCGTGTCCCGCTCGACCACGAAGAACTGCCGGCAGCCGGCCCGGTGATACCACCGCTCGGTGACCCAGCCGCGGGTGTTGTCCCGCAGGTACAGGTAATCCCGCCATTCGCGGGGCGTGGCCTGAGCCGGGTCGGGGCGGCCCGCCACGTTCCCAGCGTACGAGAATTCTGACGAGTTACGCCGCCCGCACCATGGGCAGGTCAGCAGGATCACGCCGCCACCACCCCGGAATCAGTGCCCAACCGACGCCGCCCCCTTTTCCCCGAGCAGCCGCCCTTCGGCGAACCGGTCCAGGCCGAACGAGGCGATCAGCGGCGGCGGCTTGCCCGCGGCGATCGTCGCGGCCATCGCCTCGCCGGACACCGGGCCGGCCTTGAACCCGTAGGTGCCCCAGCCGATGTCGACCAGGAAGCCGTCGACCGGGGTCGGGCCCATGATCGGCGAGAAGTCCGGGGTCATGTCGCACAGCCCGGCCCACTGCCGCAGCAGCCGCAGCCGGGCCAGCGACGGCATCAGCTCCAGCACGTGCCCGGCCAGGCCCTCGATGAAGTCCAGCGAGCCGCGCATCGAGTACGACGGGTACGGGTCGACGCTCGCGCCGAACACCAGCTCACCGCGGTCGGTCTGGCTGACGTACACGTGCAGGCTGCCGGACACTACGACCGCGTCGAGGAACGGCCGGACCGGCTCGGTGACCGCGGCCTGCAGCGGGAACGTCTGCACCGGCACCTGCACGCCGGCCATGTCGCAGATCAGCGTGGACCAGCCGGCCGTGCAGTTGAGCACGACCGGGGCGGACACCGGGCCACGGCTGGTCCGCACCCCGGTTACCTTGCCGTGCGCCACGTCGATACCGGTGACCTCGGTGTCCTGGTGGATGTGCACGCCGCGGGCGCCGGCCCCGCGGGCGTAGCCCCAGACCACCGCGTCGTGCCGGATGATCCCGCCGGGCGGGTGGTAGAGCGCACCCAGGATCGGGTACCGGGCTGCCGCCGAGACGTCCAGGTACGGCACCAGCCGCTTGATCTCGTCCGGGCCGATGACCTCGGAGTCCACGCCCTGGAGCTTGTTCACCTCGGCCCGCCAGCGCATGGTGCGCAGCGATCCGTCGTTGTGGGCCAGCGTCAGGTGGCCGCGCCGGGCGAACATCACGTTGAAGTTCAGGTCCGCGGCCAGGCCCCGGTACAGATCCATGGACCGCTCGTAGAACCGGACGCCCTCGGGGGTCAGGTAGTTGGACCGCAGGATCGCGGTGTTCCGGCCCGAGCCGCCGCCGCCGATGTAGCCCTTGTCCAGCACCGCGACGTCGCTGATGCCGTGATTGGCGGCCAGGTAGTAGGCCGCGGCCAGGCCGTGCACGCCGCCGCCGATGATGACGACGTCATAGCGGGGCTTCAGCTCGTGCCGCCGCCACATCGGCGTCCAGTCACGGTGCGTCAGCCCGTGGCTGACCAGGCCGGCCGCGGAGTACCGCGGGGGCCGGGTTCCACTCCGGCGCCCGAGTCCGGGCCTGGCCACCGGTCAGCTCCAGGGGAACGGCGAGTTGCTGACCGGGTGCAGTCTGCCGGTCTGATACCGGCCGAACCGGAACGGCTCGAGCAGCGCCTGCGGTTCGCCCAGCAGTTCCTTCGCGACCAGCGCGCCGACGCCGATCATCTTGAAGCCGTGGTTGGAGTCGGCGATGACGTACGCGTTCTGGCTGAACTGGTCGAACACCGGGAAGCTGTCCGGGGTGAACGCGCCGATGCCGCCGGACGGCTCCTGGGAGAACAGGTGCCGCTGCTTCTCGAACCGCTTGAGGCTGTGCGCCAGGCCGGACGTCCACATCCGGGTGAACTCCGGGCCGACCACGAACTCCGGGCTGGCCGGGCCATACGGGTCGACCGCCACGTCGGCCGCGGGCCGGTCCACGATGTACGGCTCGGCGCCGCCCTGCACGCCGCCGAAGCTGAAGTCGGGCTTGAAGTAGATGCCCCACATCTGGTCGGTGATCAGCGACCCGTCGATGTCGTCGTACAGCGGCGCGTCCGAGTCCACGTGGACCACCGGCGGGAACCCGCCGTCCGCGGTGGTGAACGCGCCCGGGTCGACCTCGAGCGTGCCCTCCTGCAGGGCCCAGTAGGTCCACATGGGGCGGCCGGGGTGCACGGTGCCGGTGGCGTCGGTGACGTCGATGGTGTCCGGCAGGCCGAGCATGGCCCAGAAGTCCCGCACCCACGGCCCCGGCGCGATCACCACCGCGTCACAGCTGATCGTGCCGTGGCCGGTCTCCACCGCGGTGACCGCGCCGCCCGCCGTGGCCAGGCCGGTCACCCGCACGCCCGGCTGGATCCGCACGCCGGCGGCGCGGGCCTTGCCCTCCAGGCCCGCCACCGCGGCCGTGTTGTTCGCGTAGCCGCCCTGCTTCTCGTGCAGGACCGTGGTGATCCCGGTCGCCTGCCAGTCGGGGAACATTGCCTTCATGTACGCGGCGCACGCGTCCGCGCCCTCGACCAGCACCGAGTCGTACCCGATGGCCTGCTGCTGCTCGTAGATCTGGATCACGTCGGCGTGCATGGCCTCCGGGGCGGCCTGCAGGAACCCGACCGGGTGGTAGGAAAACGCGTCGGCGTCCGACTCCCAGACCGACACGTTGTGCGCCATGAGGCGGCGCATGGCCGGCTGGAAGTAGTTGTTGCGGATCGTGCCGCAGGCGATGCCGGTCGCCCCGGCGCCGGGGCCGGTCTTGTCCAGCACCAGGATGTCCGCGCCGCTGCCCCGGCCGCGCGCTTCCAGCTCGCGGGCCAGGTGCCAGGCCGTGGACAGGCCGTGCATGCCAGCCCCGATCACGACGTAGCGGGCGTGGGCGGGAATGGTCACGGCGCATCCTCGTTCATCTCGGCAGTCCGGCCTCAGCCAGCATCCAGCGTGATTAATCCGCAGGTCAAGGTCGATTCCGGGACCCGCGGGCGCGGCCCAGCTAGAGGTTCGGGGCGTACTCCCGGTAGCTCTGGGTGATGCCCGGCGCGCTGCCGAGGAACGAGTGCCTGGACATGTCCGGGGAGTACCTCGACGCCTCCGGCGTCTTGCCCGCGGCCTCGGCCATCGCCCGCACGTGCTGCGGCCCCGCGCCACAGCAGATGCCCAGGTAGGTGGCGCCCGCGGCGAGCGCGGCGGTGGTGAAGCCGGCCAGCTCGTGCCGGGTGCAGGTGAACGGCTCCAGCGCGGTCGGGAAGGCCTGCGCCCCCTCCCGCACCGGGTCGCGCAGCGACTGCATGGACGGCTCGGCCTGGGTGGTGCGGTACGGCACCGGCAGCGCGGCGACCGGGCAGGACACCGCGGCGCGGATCGGGGCCAGCAGCGGCAGCATGGTCAGCGGGCCGCGGATGCAGTTCAGCCCGACCACGTCCGCGCCGGCCTGCTCGGCCATCCGGCACGCCTGCGCCGGGTCGGCCACGTCGCGCAGCGTGCCCTCGCGGTGCACCGCGAAGGTGACCACCGCGGGCAGGCCGGCCGCCTTGATCGCCTCCAGGGCGAGCAGCGCCTCGCCGGCCCAGCTGAACGTCTCGGCGATGACGAAGTCCACGCCGGCCTCGGCGGCCCAGCCGACCTGCTCTTCGAACGCGGTCCTGGCCGCCCGCTCGCCGGGGCCGCCCGGCTCGTACACGTTCGTGTTGCACAGGTTGCCCGCCAGCATCGTGCCGGTCTGGCTGGCGACCCGCTTGGCGATGGCCAGCGCGTTCCGGTTCAGCGGCTCGAGCAGGTCCTCCTTGCCGATGACCCGCAGCTTCTCCCGGTGCCCGTAGTAGGTGAAGGCCTCGACCACGTCCGAGCCCGCGTGCACGAACTCGCGGTGCAGCCCTTCGATGATCTCCGGGTGCTCCAGCACGACCTCGGGAACGAACGCCCCGGCCTGCAAGTAACCCCGCCGCTCGCACTCGAAAAGGTAGCCTTCGGCGCACACGACAGGGCCCTGCCCCAGGGCCTCGAGCAGATCAGGCACACGAACCTCCACGGGTCGTCCCGCCCCGCACGGGATACGCCCGCGACCGGCGGGACCGCCCGGCGGGCACCAGTCCGCGGAGCATATCGCGTCACATCAGTAACTCCGTACGACGGGAAGGCGGCCGATGGCCCAGGACAGCCAGGACCGGCTGGTAGCGGTGAGCTACCCGGTGGATGAGGACTACGCCCGCATCAACTCCGAGGTCCTGGCCGGCCAGGCCGAGATCGTCAACACCCACGAGCTGGACGAGGCCGGGCGCCGGGCCGCGCTGGCCCGGGCGGACGCGCTGCTGTCCTGGACGCTGACCAGGGAGATCCCGCCCGGGGCGCTGGACGACGCGAGCCGGCTCGGATTCGTCCAGCTGCTGTCGGCCGGGGTGGACGCGGTCGACTTCACCGCGGTGCCCGAGCGGCTGACCGTGTCCAGCAACGCGGGCGCGTACGCCCCGGAGATGTCCGAGCACGTGATGGCCATGGTGCTGAGCCTGGCCAAGCGGCTGCCGCAGCGGCACGCCGACATGGCGGCCGGCCGGTTCGACAAGTGGACGCCGGCCCTGGTGCTCGACGGCGCGGTGTGCGGCATCCTCGGCTACGGCGGGATCGGCGTGGCCGTGGCCCGGCACATGCGGCACTTCGGCTCGAAGATCTACGCGATCACCCGGACCGGCCAGTCCGCCGAGCCCGCCGACTTCGTCGGCTCGGTCGCCTCCCGGGCCGACCTCGACCACGTGCTGGACGCCTCTGACGTGCTGCTGCTGTCGCTGCCGCTGACGCTGACCACCCACGGGCTGATCGGCGCCCGCGAGCTGGCGGTGATGAAGCCGGCCGCGATCCTGGTCAACGTGGCCCGCGGCGCGATCATCGACCAGCGTGCGCTGTACGAGCACCTGCGGGCGAACCCGGACTTCACCGCGGGGATCGACACCTGGTGGGCCGAGCCGTCCGGGGACGCGCCGTTCCGCACCGATTTCCCGTTCTTCGAGCTGCCCAACGTGCTGGGGTCGCCGCACAACTCGAGCATCGTGCCGGGGACCATGCTGACCGCGGCCCGGCGGGCCGCGCAGAACGTGGTGCGCTACCTGAACGGCGAGCCGGTGCACGGCGTGGTGCGCCGCAGCGACTACGTGACCTGACCCGGCCGGCGCCCGCCTGGCTACATCCGCTCGGGGACCGGGACTCCCAGCAGGCCCAGGCCGGTGGTCAGCACCCGCAGGGTCAGCGCCGACAGGGCCAGACGGCTCTGCCGGGTGGCCTCGTCGTCCGCCCGCAGGACCGGGCACTGCTCGTAGAACGTCGTGAAGGTGCTCGCCACGTCGAACAGGTACGCCGCCAGCTTGTGCGGCTCCGCCGTCGCCGCCACCGCGTGCACCGCACCGCCGAAGCCCAGCAGCCGCAGCGCCAGCGTCCGTTCCGCGGCCTCGGCCACCGCAATCGGCCCCGCCGCAGCCCCCGGCTCCAGCCCCGCCCGCGAGAAGATCGACCGGATCCGGGCCGTCGCGTACTGCAGGTACGGCCCGGTGTTGCCGTTCAGCGCGAGAAGCCGGTCGAAGTCCAGCGCGTAGCTGGAATCCCTGGCCACCGACAGGTCGCCGTACTTCAGCGCCCCGATCCCGACCGCCTCGGCGATCCGGGCCCGCTCCGCCGCGTCCGGATAACGGTCCGCGATGACCTCGGACGCCCGCTCGACAGCCTCGTCGATCAGCGTGATCAGCTTGACCGTCCCGCCGGACCGGCTGCGGAACCGCTTGCCGTCCGCGCCGGTGACCAGCCCGATGCTGACGTGCTCGGCGCTGATCTCCGGGGTCAGCCAGCCCGCCTGCTTCGCCACCGCGTACACCATGTTCAGGTGCAGCGACTGCTCGGAGCCGATGACGTACAGCAGCCGGTTGGCCTTGAGCTCCTGGGTCCGGTAGCGGATCGCCGCGATATCGGTCGTGCCGTACCCGTAGCCGCCATCGGACTTCCGCAGGATCAGCGGCAGCGGCTGGCCATCCCGCCCGGTGAACCCGGGCGGGAACGCGCACAGCGCCCCGTCGCTGATCACCGCCAGCCCGGCCTGCTCCAGCTCGTCGCAGATCGCGGCCAGCATCGGGTTGTAGAAGCTCTCCGGGGCCAGGTCGGCGTCGGTCAGCGTGATGCCGAGCCGCGCGTAGATCGCGTTGTAGTACTGCTCGGAGCTGTGCACCAGCAGCTCCCACAGCCGCAGCGTCTCGGGGTCGCCGGCCTGGAGCGCGACCACCCGGCGCCGGGCCCGCTCGGCGAATGCCGGGTCGGCGTCGAAACTGGCCGACGCGGCCTCGTAGAACGGGTTGATGTCGCCGTCGGCCAGCATCTTCCTGGCCGCGGGCTCGCCGATGTCCAGCAGGTGCTCGACCATCTTGCCGAACTGGGTGCCCCAGTCCCCGATGTGGTTGGCCCGGACGACCTCGTCGCCGAGGTGCTCGAGCACCCGGACCAGCGCGTCCCCCACCACCGTCGTCCGCAGGTGCCCGACGTGCATTTCCTTGGCCACGTTGGGCGCCGAGTAGTCGACAACGACCTTCTGCAGCGGATTGGCCGGGGCCACGTCCAGCCGCGGGTCACCCAGCAAGCCGGTCGCCTGCGCGGCAATCCACTCGCTGCGCAGCGTGAGGTTGATGAACCCGGGGCCGCTGACCTCGGGCGGCTCGACCACGTCCTTGTCCGCCAGCTGGGCCGCCACGTCCGCGGCCACCTCCCGTGGCGGCCGGCCGAGCTGCCGGGCCAGCGACATTGCCGCGTTGGCCTGGAAGTCGGCGAACTGGGACGGCCGGATCAGCGGGTCGGCGTCTGCGTACTGCGCGCCCAGTGCAGCACTGAGCGCGCGCGACACCAGGCGAGCGAGGACCACCTCCGGATCGGCCATCCCCCCAGCCTATCGGCCCGCGCCGCAGCTCCCGTAATCCATTAATCACGGCCAGGAAGGAATACGGCAGCGGGGGCGCGGGGCACCGGCGCCGGACCGCGGTCAGGTGCGCCGCAGGAAGTGGCTGGCCCGCGAGTGCCCGATCCGCTCCCTGATCTTCTCGGTGATCTGGCCCTGGATCAGGCTGCTGGCCAGCTCGGCGGCCGCGGTGATGTTCCGCGCGGTGGCCGCGCCGTGCGCGATCACCACCGTCCCCTCCAGGCCGAGCAGCGCGGCGCCGCCATAGTGATCCGGGTCGAGCCGGTCGGCCAGCGCGGTCAGGTCGGCCACGGCCTGGCGCCGCCAGCGGCGGGTCAGCCGGCCGCCAGGCGAGGTGCCGGCCGCGGCCCGCAGCCCGGCGGCGGCGAACGCGGCCGCGCCTTCCAGCGTCTTCAGCGCGACGTTGCCGGTGAAGCCGTCGGTCACGATGACGTCGGCCTTGCCGGTCAGCAGGTCGGTGCCCTCGACGTTGCCGACGAAGCCGATCGGCAGACCGCCGTGCGGCGGTGCGGCGGACAGCAGCTCGTGCGCCCGCTTGGCCAGCTTGTTGCCCTTGCCGGGCTCCGTGCCGATCGTCAGCAGTCCGACCCGCGGCTCGGCGATGCCGTGCGCCAGCTGGGTGTACGCCACGCCGAGCTGGGCGAACTGGACCAGCATCTCCGGGCGCGGGTCGGCGATCGCGCCGGCGTCGATCAGCACGGTCGGGGACGGCTGGGTGGGCAGCAGCACCGCGAGCGCGGGCCGGGACACGCCCGGCACCGAATGCATCCGCAGCCGGGCGGTGGCCACGATCCCGGCCGTGGAACCGGCCGACACCACCGCTGCCGCCTGGCCCCGGCGCACCAGCTGGCAGGCCACCGCGATGCTGGACCGCGGCCGCCGCCAGCTGGCCAGCGCGCCCTCGGACATCGTCAGTACGTCCTCGGCCGGGATCACCGGGACGTCGGCGAGCGCGTTCTGCGTGGCCAGCAGCGGGCGGAGCAGCCCGGGGCGGCCAGTCAGCACGACCGGGATCCCCTTCCGGCGGGCGGCCACCGCGCCGGCCACGATCTCGGCCGGGCCGTGGTCGCCGCCCATCGCGTCCACCGCGATAGCGCCCGGCGCGTCGCTGCCAGCCGTGGCCAGGCCAGCCGTTCCCGCCCCGCTGGCCGGGGTGACCTGGCCGGTCAGCGTGGGGTCCTGGGAAGGCCGGCGGGCGCCGTCGCGCCTCCGGCCGCAGCAGCGGGATTCCGCATGGCGCCTAGCTTCTCACTGCCGGCCCGCTGCCGGGCCAGGCAGGCGGGGCCAGAAATCTGCGCCGTGCGGCGGCATTGATCCGGGCACGTGCTTACCATGCTGGCAAGTGCACACGGCGGCGCCACGCAGGGGAACGCAGCGGAGACCTGGCACACACAGAGCGCGGCCAGAGAACTATCAGAGAATCCCGGGCGTTTCCTAATTGTGACCTCTTTTCGTGGGCACATCATGGCTCGGCAGGGCAGGCAGCGACGTCTGAGTTGTTGCCCGCAACCCGGGACACCGCTCCCGTGCTGGACACTTGCGGCACCTCACCCGCAACGGTGCCGTGACCGACCGGAAGGAAGTGATGAGTGACCGGAATTCAGCAGACAGTGCCGGACACTGCGCAAGCCGGCCGCCGATTCCGCGCGTACTCCGCCAAGCACCTCGATGAGCTGACCGCCCGGGCCGGGCTCGACGATGCGGCCCGGCTGGCGGTCAGGGCCGTGGCGACCGTTCTGCCGTTCCGGACGAACGCGTACGTGGTCGACGAGCTGATCGACTGGGATGCGGCCCCCGATGATCCGATCTACCGGCTGGTTTTCCCCCAGGCCGACATGCTGCCCGACGCAGACGTGCGGACCATCTCCAGCCTGCTGGCCCAGGGCGCTCCCGGCGAGCAGATCCGGGCCGTGGCGCACGAGGTACGCATGCGGCTCAATCCCCACCCGGCCGGCCAGCTGGCGCTCAACATCCCCGACATCGATCACGAGCCGCTGCCCGGCGTTCAGCACAAGTACCCAGAGACGGTCCTGATCTTCCCCAAGCAGGGCCAGACCTGCCACGCGTACTGCACGTACTGCTTCCGCTGGGCGCAGTTCGTGGACGAGCCCGACCTGAAGATGGCCACCTCCAGTGTCGACCGGGTACTCGAGTACCTGCGCCAGCACCCGGAGGTCACCAGCGTCCTGATCACCGGCGGCGACCCGATGATCATGGGCGCCCCGGTCCTGCGCCGGTACATCGAGCCACTGCTCGACCCGTCGCTGGCGCACATCGAGTCGGTCAGGATCGGCAGCAAGTCGCTGGCCTACTGGCCGCAGCGGTTCGTGACCGACCCGGACGCGGACGACACGCTGCGGCTGTTCGAGGAGGTCCAGCAGGCCGGCCGGACGCTGGCGTTCATGGCGCACTTCTCGCACCCGCGCGAGCTGCAGCCCGCGCTGGTGGCCGAGGCGGTGCGCCGGATCCGGGCCACCGGGGCGGTCATCCGCACCCAGGCCCCGCTCATCAGGTCGATCAACGACGATCCGCTGACCTGGGCGGACATGTGGCGGGAGCAGACCCGCACGGGGATGATCCCGTACTACATGTTCATCGAGCGGGACACCGGACCGCAGGACTACTTCGCGGTGCCGCTCGCCCGGGCCCACGAAGTCTTCAGGGACGCGTACGCGAGCGTGTCCGGCCTGTGCCGGACGGTCCGCGGGCCGTCCATGTCGGCCACCCCGGGCAAGGTGGGGGTGGACGGCGTCGCGGAGATCGGCGGGCAGAAGGTGTTCGCCCTGCGCCTGATCCAGGCGCGGGACCCGCGTCTGGTGGGCAGGCCGTTCTTCGCCCAGTTCGACCCGGGTGCGGTCTGGCTGTCCGATCTGAGGCCGGCCTTCGCGGACCGGTTCCCGTTCGACCCCGAGGACGACCTGCCGCCGGTCTGGGATCCGCCGGAGCTGGTGCCGGCTAACTAACCGCCAGCAACTCCCGCTACGGGCAGGGCCCGCCAGGTCAGACCTGGCGGGCCCTGCCCGATTCTGGGCGCCGGGGCAAGGTCCGGGCGAACGGCTGCGGCCTGACCGGTTCCCGGGGCCAGCCGGCGGCGCGGGATCCCGGCTCGGCTGAACTGCGGCTGGCTTCGATCCGTGTTTGCTGGCAAGCCATCGGTTTGCGCCGAGCGGGGGTTGATGTGCAGGTACGGCTGCTCGGGCCGGTCGATGTCGCGCTGAATGGCGAATCGCGCCCCGTGAACGGACTGCGGCGCAAAGCGGTGCTGGCCACGCTGGCCCTGCATGACGGGCAGGTCGTCAGCACCGGCCGGCTGGTGGACGTGGTCTGGGGGGAATCCGCCCCGCCCACGGCCGCGAACACCCTGCAGAGCCACATCTCGTATCTGCGCGGCGTGCTGGGCAGCAGGACGGCGATCCTCGCCCGGTCACCGGGCTACCTGCTGAACCTCGGCGGCGACGGCACCGACGCGGGGGCCGCGGAGCGGCTGCTGCGCGGCGGCAGGCAGGCGGCCGACCCCGCCCAGGCCGCCCGGCAGCTGCGGGCGGCGCTGGCGCTGTGGCGCGGGCGGCCGCTGGCGGACGTGACCGGCTCGGCCTGGCTGGAGGAGCAGTCGCAGCGGCTGGAGCTGCTGGCGGACGACGTCCGGCGGGCGCTGTTCGAGGCGCGGCTGGCGGCTGGGGAACACGCGGAGCTCGTGCCCGGCCTGGAGCGGATGGCGGCCGACAACCCGCTGGACGAGCAGGTCCACGGCCAGCTCATGCTGGCGCTGTACCGGTGCGGCCGCCAGGCCGATGCGCTGACGGTGTTCGGCCGGCTGCGCGCTGCACTTGCCGAGCAGCTCGGCGTCGATCCCAGCCCAATGCTGCGTGACCTGCAGACGGCGATCCTGCGGCAGGACGGGGCCCTGGCGGCCCGGGCCCGGCCGCTGTCCTCGCTGGCGGCACGGCCGGTGCCGGTCCCGGCGCAGTTGCCGCCCGCGGTGCCCGGGTTCGCGGGCCGCGCCGCGGAACTGGCCCGCCTCGACGCGATACTCGCCCAGGCGGAGCGGGAACGCTCGGCGGGATCGGTCGCGGTGGTCATCTCGGCCGTGTCGGGGACCGCCGGGGTGGGCAAGACGTCGCTGGCGGTGCACTGGGCGCACCGGGTGGCGCCGTCCTTCCCTGACGGTCAGCTGTACGTGAACCTGCGCGGGTTCGGCCCCGGCGGGAACCCGGCCGAGCCGGCCGGGGTGATCCGCGGCTTCCTGGACGCGCTGGGGGTGCCGGAGGCCGGTATCCCGGACGGGGCGCAGGCCCAGGCTGCGCTGTACCGCAGCCTGGTCGCGGGCAAGCGGGTGCTGGTTGTGCTGGACAACGCGCGTGACGCCGGCCAGGTCCGCCCGCTGCTGCCCGGCTCAGCGGGCTGCCTGGTGCTGGTGACCAGCCGCAGTGACCTGGCGGGCCTGGTTGCCGCCGAGGGCGCCTACCCGGTGAGCCTGGGCCTGCTGACCACGGCCGGGGCCAGCGACCTGCTCGCCCGGCGGCTCGGGGAGGCGCGGGTGGCCGGCGAGCCGGAAGCGGTGGCGGAAATCGCCGGCCGGTGCGCGCGGCTGCCGCTGGCGCTGAGCGTCGCCGCGGCCCGCGCCGCCGCCCGGCCCGGGTTTCCGCTGGCGGCGATCGCCGCCGGGCTGCGCGATGCGAACGCCGGCCTGGACCCGTTCGGCGGCACCGACCTGGCCACCGACGTGCGGGCCGTGTTCTCCTGGTCCTGCCAGGCGCTGACCAGCGATGCGGCCCGGCTGTTCCGCCTGCTCGGGCTGCACCCCGGACCCGGCATCGGCGCCGAGGCGGCGGCCAGCCTCGCTGCCCTGGGGGTCCCTGAGACGCGGGTGCTGCTGGCCGAGCTGGCCGGCGCGCACCTGCTCACCGAGCCCAGCCCCGGCCGTTATACCTGCCACGACCTGCTGCGCGCCTACGCCCGCGAGCAGGCCTACGCGCAGCACAGCCCGCGGGCGCGCGGCGCGGCGGTGCGCCGGGTGCTCGGGTACTACGTGCATGCCGCGCATGCGGCCATGGCGCTGGCCGAGCCGGACCTGGCCATGATCCCGCTGGGGCCGCCCGGGCCGGGGGTGGCCGCCGCGGCCGGGCTGGCCACGGCCGCGGACGGGGTGGCCTGGTTGAGGGCCGAGCACGCCACGCTGATGGCCACCGTGCAACTCGCCGCGGACGCGGGCCTGGCCACTCACGCCTGGCAGCTGGTACTGGGGCTGACCTCGGACCTGCTGCGGCGCGGGCGGTGGGACGAGCATGCCGCGGCGTGCCACGCAGCCCTGGCGGCCGTCCGCCAGACGGGTGACACCGCCGGGGAGGCGCATGTCCTGGTGGCCCTGGCCATGGGACACGCCCGGGCGGGTCGTAACAGCCAGGCCGAGCCGCTGTTTCATCAGGCGCTCGGGCTGCTGGAGACAGCCGGCGGATACCCGTGCGGCCGGGCGGTCGCGCACAGCGGGCTGACCTGGCTCGCGGAGCACCGGCAGCGCCCCGCGGACATGCTCAGGCACTCGCAGGCGGCCTACGTGCTCTACCAGGCCGCGGGCCACCAGTTGATGCAGGCGGCGGTCATCAGCGACATCGGCTACTGCCACGCCCTGGCCGGGGACTATCAGCAGGCCATCTCCTACTGCGAGCGGGCGCTGCCGGCGATCCGGGAACTGGGTGATGTCAGCATGGAGGCGAGTACCTTGCACAGCCTCGGCTACATCCACCACCAGCTCGGCAGCTACCAGCGCGCCATTGCCTGCTATGAGCGGAGCGCGGCCCTGTCCCGGGACCTGGCCGACCTGTGCAACGAGGCCGGCACGCTCAGCCTGCTGGGGACCGTCCACCAGAGCACGGGTGACCTGAGAGCCGCCCGCCGGGCCTGGGCCCAGGCGCTGCGGATATTCGAGGAGACCGGCCATCCCGAGGCCTGGCGCATCCGCGCCAGGCTCCGCGCCGCAGCCGGCTCGCCCGGTCCGCCCGCACCTTCCGGGCCGTCATCGCCGGCCCTGGCCTCCTCGGCGTTTCCCGCCCCGGACCCCAGATAGCACACGGTTCAGTCCTGTGCCGCCGGTATGGTCGCCGCGATTGGCAGATAACTGACAATAACGGCAGGAAAGTAACGATGCGTGACGACAGCAGACCCGCGGGCCGTTAATGGTGTGATGCGCCCGCGACTAGGCAGTCTGGCGTGCTGTGAGCCGTGGGGCCATAATTTCACATCAGGGGGAGCTGGCCTGGGGGGCGATTATGGCGAGGGGAATGTTAGCGCTGGGTACGGCCCGGGCAGTGCGGGTCGCCAGCTCTGGGGCCATGATCGGCGGACGCCGGAACGCGGGGCTGGCCCGGTGAGCGCCGACGACGCCGAGCGCCCTGAGGGATCCGCCGCCACCCCCGCAGGCCAGCCAGCTCGTGCGCGCAAGGCGCCCGCGGGCACCGCCACGCAGACCCCGCCGCCCGCGACGAAACCCGCCCCGGCCGCGGAGACGCTGACGCCGGGCGCCAGCCCCGCCCCGGACGCCGGCGGCAAGGCTACCCGGCCAGGAAGGGTCAGGTCCGGGCCGAAGTCCGCGCCGCCCGCCGATGCTGGATCACCCGCCGGATCCGGCCCAGATGCCGACGGCGGCTCATCTGCAGGGCCGACGGCGGCGGCGGGTCCCGGTGCCGCTGCTGGGCTTGGGACTGCTGGGCTTGGGACTGCTGGGCTTGGGACTGCTGGGCTTGGGACTGCTGAGCCAGGAGCCGGCGCTGGGCCGGGGCCGGCTGAGCCGCCGGTGCCGTCCTGGGCGCCGCCCGCTGCCGCTGACGTGCCCCCCGGGGCCGGGGTGCCTCGTCAGCGGCTCGCGGGATACCTGCTGGAGGAGCAGATCGGCCTGGGCGGGATGGCGGTGGTGTACCGGGCCACCGATGAGCGGCTGGGGCGGCGGGTCGCGCTGAAGCTGCTCGCCCCGGCGCTGGCTGAGGACACCGGGTTCCGGCAGCGGTTCGTCCGCGAGTCGCGGGCGGCGGCCGCGGTTGACCACCCGAACATCATCCCGGTCTACGAGGCCGGCGAGACCGGCGGCGCCCTCTTTATCGCCATGCGCTACGTGCAGGGCGGCGACGTCCGCTCGCTGCTGGAGCGGGAGGGCCCGCTGTCCCCGGACCGGGTCTGGTCGATCGTCAGCCAGGTTGCCTCGGCGCTCGATGCCGCCCACGCGCACGATCTGGTGCACCGGGACGTCAAGCCGGGCAACATGCTGCTGGACGCCAGCGGCGGCCGCGGCTGGACCCCGGCCGGCCAGTTCGAGCACGTCTACCTCTCCGACTTCGGCATCAGCAAGCAGCAGCTGGCCAGCGCCGCCCTGACCCAGACCGGGCAGTTCGTCGGCACGCTCGACTACATCGCGCCCGAGCAGATCGAGAGCCAGCGCATCGACGGGCGGGCCGACCAGTACTCCCTGGCCTGCGCGGCTTTCGAGTTGCTGTCTGGCACTCGCCCGTTCCGGAAGGACACCCAGCTCGGCCTGATCACCGCGCACCTGACCGACCCACCACCGCAGGTAACTGCCCGGCGACCGGGTCTGCCGCCCGCCGTCGACCAGGTGCTGGCCGTCGCCATGGCTAAGGCACCCGGCCAGCGGTACGCGACCTGTGCCGACTTCGCCGCTGAGCTGGGCCGCAGCCTGGGCTTGCGGCCTGGCGCACCGGAGCATGCGGGCCGGGTCTCGCCGCCCATCCCGCCTGCGCGGCCGCCGGCCGAGCTCGCCCAGCCGACCCCGGGGCTGGCTGCGGCCGCCGGGCTCAGGCCGGACGTTTCCCGCCCGGCCACCGCCGGCAGCCCGCCCGGCCCGGGCGGCAACTGGCCACCGCCCCCGCCGACGTCGACGGGCCGGGGCCGGTCCCGCTGGGTTGCTGCCGCAACCGCAGCCGCCGCGGCAATAGTCCTCGGGGGCGGCGCCGCCGCGGCGGTCGTGCTAACC
>DASVBE010000078.1:0-8178 GCA_036375995.1 Streptosporangiaceae bacterium
ATGTGGAGGATCGACGAGTAGTCCAGCCCCTTGGCCTTCCAGTGATCGATCGCCTGGCGGAAGTTCAGGCGCTCGACGTGGCCGATCATCTCGTCCATCGTGCGGAAGCCGAGCGCCGCCATGTACTCGCGGACCTCTTCGGCGATGAACCGGAAGAAATTCTCGACGAACTCGGGACGGCCCGTGAAGTTCCTGCGTAGCTCGGGATCCTGGGTCGCGACGCCGACCGGACACGTGTTCAGGTGGCAGACGCGCATCATCACGCACCCGGCCACCACCAGCGGCGCGGTGGCGAAGCCGAACTCCTCCGCGCCGAGCAGCGCCGCGATGATCACGTCGCGGCCGGTCTTGAGCTGGCCGTCCGCTTGGACGACGATCCGGTCCCGCAGCCCGTTGCGCAGCAGCGTCTGCTGCGTCTCCGCGATCCCGAGCTCCCACGGAGCGCCCGCGTGCTTGAGCGACGTGAGCGGCGCTGCGCCGGTGCCGCCGTCGTGCCCGGAGATGAGCACCACGTCGGCGTGCGCCTTGGCCACCCCGGCCGCGACCGTGCCCACGCCGACCTCGGCGACGAGCTTGACGTGCACCCTCGCGACGGGGTTGGCGTTCTTCAGGTCGTGGATCAGCTGGGCCAGGTCCTCGATCGAGTAGATGTCGTGGTGCGGCGGCGGGGAGATCAGGCCGACGCCCGGGGTGGAGTGGCGGGTCCTGGCGATCCAGGGGTAGACCTTGTGGCCCGGCAGCTGGCCGCCCTCGCCGGGCTTGGCCCCCTGGGCCATCTTGATCTGCAGGTCGTCGGCGTTGACCAGGTACTCGCTGGTGACGCCGAACCGGCCGCTGGCCACCTGCTTGATCGCGGATCGCCGCAGGTCGCCGTTGGCGTCGGGGACGAAGCGGTCGGCGTCCTCGCCGCCCTCGCCGGTGTTCGACTTGCCGCCGAGGCGGTTCATCGCGATCGCCAGCGTCTGGTGAGCCTCGGCGGAGATCGACCCGTAGGACATCGCGCCGGTGCAGAACCGGCGGACGATGGACTCGACGGGCTCGACCTCGTCCAGCGGGACGGGTTCGCGGCCGTGACCGGGTCCCTCGTCGACGCCGCGGATGCGCAGCAGCCCGCGGAGCGTCATCAGCCGGGCCGACTGGCCGTCCACCAGGTCGGTGTACTCGGCGAACACATCCCGGCGGCCGGTCCTGGTGGCGTGCTGCAGCCGGAACACCGCCTCCGGGCTGAACAGGTGCGGCTCGCCGTCCCGGCGCCACTGGTAGCTGCCGCCGGTCTCCAGCCGCTTGTGCGCCGGGCGGCCGCCGCGCGGCGGGAACGCCCGGGCGTGCCGGGCCGCGGCCTCGCCGGCCAGGACCCCGAAGCCGACCCCGTTCAGCCGCGACGGTGTGCCCGCGAAGCACTCGCTTATCACCTCCGGCCCCAGCCCGATGGCCTCGAAGATCTGCGCGCCGGTGTAGGAGGCCACGGTGGAGACCCCCATCTTGGACATGATCTTCAGCAGGCCCTTGCCCAGCGCCTTGATCACGTTGGCCTCGGCCTTGCGGACCGTGACCTGGCCGAGCACGCCGCGCCGGGCCAGGTCGGCCGCGGAGGCCAGGGCCAGGTACGGGCACACCGCCGCGGCACCGTAGCCGATCAGCAGCGCGATGTGGTGGCACTCGCGGGCGTCGCCACTCTCCACGATCAGGCCGATCCTGGCCCGGGTCTTGTCCCTGATCAGGTGATGGTGCACGGCACCGGTCAGCAGCAGCGACGGGATCGGCGCCAGGTCCGGGCTGTCCCCCGGGTCCGCCGCGGACGCCGGGCCGCGGTCAGACAGCACGATGATCCGCGCGCCGCCGGCGATGGCCGCGGACACCTCGGCGCAGATCCGGGCCAGGCGGGCGCGCAGCCCGGCGCCCCCGCCGGCCGGGTCGTACCGGCCGTCGACCACGTAGCTGGCCAGGCCCGGCAGGTCGCCGTCGTCGTTGATATGGATGATCTTGGCGAGGTCACTCTCGCTGATCACCGGGTAGGGCAGCACGACCTGGCGGCAGGACGCCGGCCCCGGCGCGAACAGGTTGTGCTCCGGGCCCACCGTGGTGGCCAGTGAGGTGATCATCTCCTCCCGGATCGCGTCCAGCGGCGGGTTGGTCACCTGCGCGAACAGCTGGGTGAAGTAGTCGAACACCAGCCGCGGCCGGCCGCTCAGCACGGCCAGCGGGGTGTCGTCGCCCATCGACCCGACCGGCTCGGCCCCGGACCCGGCCATCGGGCCGATGATCATCCGCAGCTCTTCCTCGGTGTAGCCGAACAGCTGCTGGGCGGTGGTCAGCGCGCCGTGCCCGGCCGGCTCGCGGCGCCGGTCCGGCAGGTCGTCCAGGTGGATCAGGCCGGCGTGCAGCCAGTCCCCGTACGGGTGCTCGGCCGCCAGCGCGGCCTTGACCTCCTCGTCCTCCACGATCCGGCCGGACGCGGTGTCGGCCAGGAAGATCCGCCCGGGCTGCAGCCGGCCCTTGCGGATCACGGTGGCCGGGTCGAGGTCGAGCACGCCCACCTCGCTGGCCAGCACGACCAGGCCGTCGCTGGTGACCCAGTACCGCCCCGGGCGCAGCCCGTTGCGGTCCAGCACCGCGCCGACCAGCGTGCCGTCGGTGACCGCGATCAGCGCCGGGCCGTCCCACGGCTCCATCAGCGTGCCGTGGAACCGGTAGAACGCCCGCCGGGCCGGGTCCATCTCCTCGTGGTTCTCCCACGGCTCGGGGATCATCATCAGCAGCGCGTGCGGCAGCGTCCGGCCGCCCATCTGCAGCAGTTCCAGGCAGGAATCGAAGCTGGCCGAGTCGCTGACCGTGTCGTCGAGCACGGGCAGCAGCCGCTCCAGGCCGCGCCCGTTCGCGTCCGGCCTGATCAGGCTGGTGGCGAGCATGGCCTCGCGGGCCCGCATCCAGTTCCGGTTGCCCCGGACGGTGTTGATCTCGCCGTTGTGCGCGACGTACCGGTACGGGTGGGCCAGCGGCCAGGACGGCAGCGTGTTGGTGGAGAACCGGGAGTGCACCAGGGCCAGCGCGGTGCGCAGCCGGGGGTCGGCCAGGTCCGGGAAGAACCGCTCCAGCTGGGGCGGGGTCAGCATCCCCTTGTACACGATCGTGGCCGAGGACAGGCTGACGAAGTACGCGCCGGCTTCCCGCTCGGCCAGCTTGCGCAGGCAGAACGCGCGCCGGTCCAGGTCGGTCGGCCGGCCGGCGGCGCTGCCCGGCGGCACCGGGTCCTGGCCGGCCACCGGCGCCGCGGCGACGAAGAGCTGCTCGAGGTAGGGCAGCACGGCGCGGGCGCCTTCCCCGCACGACGACGGGTCGTGCGGCACGGCCCGCCAGCCGAGCACGGTCAGGTGCTCGGCCGCGGCGATCCGCTCGACCTCGGCCTTGGCCCGGTCCCGGGCCGCAGGGTCGCCCTCCGGGCGGCCGGGCAGGAACACCAGGCCGGCCGCGTACTGGCCGGCCGGGGGCAGCGGGAAGGGGCATTCCGCGCGGAAGAACTCATCGGGCAGCTGGGTGAGGATGCCGGCCCCGTCGCCCGTGTCCGGGTCGCTGCCCTTGGCCCCGCGGTGCTCCAGGTTCCGCAGCACGGTGAGGGCCTTGACCACGATGTCGTGCCCGGCCCGGCCGGAGAGGTCGGCGATGAAGCCGACGCCGCACGCGTCGTGTTCGAAGCTGGGGTCGTACAGCCCCTCGGTCAACGAGGTTCCAGCAGGCGCCATGCAAACTCCTGTCGTCCGTTCCCATTGCCCGTAGGCCCTAGGCCGGGACGACATTGGCCCTGCCGCGCGAACCGCGTCCGGCAGGGGCCGCCGCTGCCCTGTCAGCGACGGCTGGCGCTGCCGATCCGCGGCTGCAATATCACCGCCGATCAATCGCTTTACGAGAGTACCTGGAGATACGCAGCGAGAGAAGAATCGGTCACCGCGGTCTTTCCCGGGCCCGGCGAGGCTCGTCCGCAGCGCGCCAGGATTTTAGGTTTACGGTGGTCAGGCCCTTGATCACGGGTCCGGACCGGAGCCGCGCGGGGCGCGGTCCGGCACCGCGGGCCGTTACCCGCGGTCACCGCGCAGTGCCGGATGTGACCCGGCGGTCACCAGGTCGGCGACCGCGGACCGCGGGTCCCGGCCGGTCACCAGGCTCTCCCCGACCAGCACGGCGTCGGCGCCGGCCGCCGCGTAGGCCAGCAGGTCGTGCGGGCCGCGCACGCCGGACTCGGCGATCTTGACGATGCCCTCGGGGATCCGCGGGGCCAGGCGGCCGAAGACGGTCCTGTCCACCTCGAGCGTGGTCAGGTCGCGGGCATTGACCCCGATAACCCGGGCCCCGGCGTCCACGGCCCGCTCGAGCTCCTCCTCGTCGTGCACCTCGACCAGCGGCACCAGGCCGATCGAAACGGCCCGCTCGACCAGCGAGACCAGCGCGTTCTGCTCCAGCGCGGCCACGATCAGCAGGGCCATGTCGGCACCGTGCGCCCGGGTTTCCCACAGCTGGTAGGAGCTCACGATGAAGTCCTTGCGCAGCACGGCCACGCTGACCGCGTCCCGGACCGCGTCCAGGTCGGCCAGGCTGCCGCCGAACCGGCGCTGCTCGGTGAGCACGCTGATCACCCGGGCGCCGCCGGCCTCGTAGTCGGTGGCCAGCCCGGCCGGGTCGGCGATGGCCGCCAGCGCGCCCTTGGACGGGCTGGACCGCTTGACTTCGGCGATGACCGCAACGTCATCGCCGCGCAGCGCGGCCACCACATCCAGGGCCGGGGGCACCCGGCGGGTGCGTTCCTTCAGCTGATCCAGCGGCATGGCCTGCTGCCGGGCTTCGAGGTCAGCGCGGACTCCATCGAGGATCTCGTCAAGCACGCTCACGCGTCTGCTGCCCCCTCGGGTGGGATCCCTGACTCAGCCGATCGTACCGACGGCCCGTCAGCCCCCCCGTCAGCACCCCTGCCGGGCTGACCTGGGGCCCATGATCACACGGGCCGGACGGCCCGCTCCCCGCGCCGGGTCTCAGGTGCTCGCCGAGTCGGCCAGCTCGGATTCCGCGAAGGCCTGATCCGGTCCGGCGGCCCCGCCGAAGGCTCTGGCGACCGATGGTGCGGCCAGCACGCCGAGCGTGACGATGGCCAGCAGGGTGCCGCCCAGATAGCGGGATGTGGCGAACCGGTACAGCCCGAAGATCAGGTAGATGCTCTCCAGCCCGATCGCGGTCAGCCAGGCCGTGTGGGTGCCGGTCCGCACCAGCAGGACCAGCCCGGCCAGGACGGCCACCAGGCTCAGCGTGATGATGATCGAGGGCAGGTGCCGGCGGCTGTAGAGCAGCCCGACCGCGGCCGAGCACACGGTCTGCGCCACCATGAACCGGGTCGCCAGCTCGACCAGCGGATGCCCCGCCCCGCTGGGGGCCAGTGCCGCCACTGGCTCCGTCCGTGCGCCGGCTGCCCGCCGGCTGGTCAGCCGCTCAGCTAGGCCCACCGCAGTCCCCTTTCCTCTGCCGGTCCCGGTCTAGCCCGCCCGTCTGGCTCTCTGGCCCTGGCCTGCCTGCAGTATTCCCGCTGGCAGTATTCCCCCTGGACGGCGACCCGACTCCCCCGGATCGCACCTCTCCCTACTATCCCTACTCACTCCCTGCTATTACTGTTCCCCGCGCTCGCACACCTTGACAACGGCCCGCCGGCCGGTTCCGCTCACGGCCCGGGGTCGCTGGTGGGGTCTTCGCCGCGGCTGAGTGACTCCCAGATGGCCGCCGAACTGAGGCCGGCGGCCGGCCGTGGCCGTCCGGTCCGCGGGGACGCGGACTCCGCCGGCGTGCGGGGCGGGCCGGCCCCGGGTTCCCGGGCCGGGGCGCCGGAGGCTGTACCGGCCCGCACGGGGCTCTGCGGGCCGGCCGGCCGGGGCGGCCGCTCGTACCGGCTGGACATGACCGGCCAGGGCCCGGACCGCCAGATCGTCAGCAGGCCCGCCGCCACCAGAAGCGCCGCGCCGGCGACCGCCAGGCCGCGCCAGGCTGTGCCGCCCATGGCCACGCTGGCCAGGAAGCCGGAGATCGGCGCGGTCCCGCCGGTGCCGCCGGAACCGCCCGCGGTGACCGAGCCGGCGCCGGTGCCGGACCCGGGCAGCCCACTGCGTCCCGCGCTGCTGGCCGCGGCCCGGATCGCCGTCACTTCGGAGATGGGCCACAGCACAGCCACCGCCGCGCCCGCGCCGAGCAGCATGAGCAGTCCCCCGGCCAGCCGCCGGGCCAGGCCGCGGGTGGCGATCACCGCGGCGAGGGTGGCCAGCCCGGCGATGGCCAGCGCGCTGGCGGCGGGGACAAGATCCTGCCCGGTCACGGTCACGTTGCTGCCGGGCAGTGGCCGCGGCGCCGACGTGTGCACCCGTGCCCAGCCCTGGCGCATGCCGAGGAACACCAGGCCGGCCCCGGCCGCGCCGGCCAGCAGCACCAGCCCGTACTCCCAGCGCGGCGAAAGCCGCCGCGCCGCGCTGGGCGTCCCGCTGCTCATCCGGTGCCTCCTCGGCCCTTGCCTGCCAGTAACGGTATCCCCCGGTCCCCGCGCCCGCCGGCCAGTCCGGCCCGGCGCTGATCGAAGTGCCGTTGCCTGCCCTCGATGCTGGGCAACGGAACCTCGATCACGGGATGGGGCGGGTAATGGCGGCGGGAATGGCGGAAACGGTGTGGCTGGTGAGATACCAGGAGCTCATGGGGCTGGCGGGCTGGGGCCGGGGCTGCGGCCGAGGATGCTCCCGGTACGGACGGAAAAGCAGTGGCTTACCATCGCCGGATGACCTATGCCCGGGATGAGCGCGCCGCGCTGTGCCGTCTGCTGGACGACCTGGGCCCGGCGGCGCCGACCTTGTGCGAGGGCTGGTCCACCCGTGACCTGGCCGCCCACCTGGTGATCAGGGAGCACCGGCCGGACGCCGGGGGCGGCCTGGCCGGACGCGGCCCGCTGGCCGGCTACACCCGGCGGGTGCAGGGCAAGCGGGCGGCGCGGACGCCGTTCCCGCGGCTGGTGGAGACCCTGCGGCAGGGGCCGCCGCGGCTTTCGCTCTTCGGGCTGCCCGGCGCCGACGAACTAGTCAACACCGTTGAGTTCTTCGTGCACCACGAGGACGTGCGCCGGGCGCAGCCGGACTGGCAGCCGCGCACGCTGGACCCCGGCCTGGCCGACGAACTGTGGCGGCGGCTGCGGTCGGCCCGGTTCTTCCTGCGCAGGGCCCCGGTCGGGCTCGAGTTCGCCCGCGCGGACGCCCCGGCGCCGTCCGGCGGCCAGGCCAGCCCGGGCCACGTCCGGATCACCGCCAAGGCGCGGACCCCGGTCGTGACCGTGATCGGGCCGCCCGCCGAGCTGACCATGTGGGCCATGGGCCGGACCGCCGCGGCGCAGGTCCGGTTCGACGGCAGCCCGGCCGCGGTGCAGGCCCTGGCCAGCCCCGCCTGGCGCGGCCGCCGTTCCCCGAATTAGTCCCGGGCACATCACCGGGCTCAGCCTTCCCACCCCTTTGCGCCGGGCCGGCCAGCGTCCCCGCATGGGTTAATTGGAACGGCTTCTGTAACAGCGCGATAACGGGTTAGGATTGCGCTGTGATAGCGTAAATCTGCCACCAGACGGATTTAAAATCTGACAAACCCGGGAATTCGGGATTACATTCACGCGAGTAACAGGGAAAATCGCCGAAAGTTAGGCGCTTCTACCGTTACCGTTCATCTCCGATACAGCGATCGTCCAGGTGCGAGACACGAGTGATTCATGTCACACCGCGACGATGCTCCCGTCCTGACCCAAGTGGTTTTCGCAGGTCGGAGGGGAAAGTGCGGAGTAAGAAGACACTCGCGGCTTTCGCCGTGGCTGTGACGAGCGTGGCGCTGGCCGCCGGCTGTAGCAGCGGCGGCGGCAGCAGCAGCTCGAGCAGCAGCAGCGGAAGCGTGGATGCCTCGAAGGCCACCTCACTGGCCGCGTTCGGAGGCATGAACGGCCTGGTAAAGGCGGCCAAGGCGGAGGGTGAGCTGAACGTCATCACCCTCCCGGCCAACTGGGCCAACTACGGCAACATCATGAAGGACTTCACGGCTAAGTACGGGATCAAGATCAACGACGCTAATCCGGACGGTTCCAGCCAGGATGAGATCAACGCGATGGAGCAGCTCAAGGGCCAGTCCCGGGCT
>DASVBE010000146.1:0-2700 GCA_036375995.1 Streptosporangiaceae bacterium
GCGCTGGTCATCATGGCCCTGGCCGAGGTGCTGGCCCGGCTCAGCATCCTGCGGCTGCGTGCCCGGCTGCGGCCCGGCACCGGATCCGCTGGGACAGACCCGTCAGGAACCGGGCTAGCCTATGGACAGGGCTAGCCGCGGGGGCAGCGGCCCCGGCCCGTGAGCAGGAAGGCGGGAACAGCAGTGGACTCGTACCCAAGCCGCTACCCGTCCGGCAACCCGCGGCGTTACCCGGCAGCCCATATGCGGGTATCGGACGCGGACCGGGACGCAGCCCTGGCCGAGCTGAGCGAGCACTACCAGGCCGGGCGGCTGACCACCGAGGAGATGGAGGAGCGGACCGCCAAGGCGCTGGCCTCGAAGACCGGCAGCGACCTGACCGGGCTGCTTGCGGACCTGCCGCCCACCGGGATCGCCGCGCCGAAGGCGCCCGCCCCGCGGCAGTCCCGCGCGGGCTGGGCCATGGCCAGCACCGCGGGCCTGCTGCTCGTGACCGGGATCGCGCTTGTGCTCGGGATCGTGATCGGCCGCCACAACCACGGCTTCCTGCTGCCGTGGTGGCTCATCCCGGTGGCGTTCATCGTGCTGCGCCGGATGACGTGGGGCCATCGCCCCCATGACCTTGACCACCGGGATCCCGATCACCAGCACCGGGGGGACCGAGGCGAGCTGCGCTGACCCCGGCGGCGCTGGTCTCTTCGCCGCGGTCGCCTGGCCACGGCAGCCGGGCCACGTCCAGCGGCTGGCCAGCGAGCTGACCGCCGGGGCAGTCGGCGCACTTGACCTCGCGCCGCGGGTTGCGGATGCCGCCCAGGCCGAGCAGCCCGCCGGCCGCGACCAGCAGCGCGGAGATCAGCATGCCGGCGTGGAACGCGTACACCGCCGCGTTCTGGACGGCCAGGGCGGCCTGGTGGCCGACGACCGCGGGGTCCGCCCGGGCCAGCGTCTGCCGGCGCGCCTCGGCCAGCGCGGTGGCCGCGCCGGGCCGCAGCCGCAGCCCGGCCAGCCCCGCTTCCAGGTGGTTCGCGAACTGCGCCGAGATCACCGCGCCGACCGCGGCGATGGCCATCAGGCCGGCGACTCTGGCCACCGCGTTGTTGATGCCGGACGCGATGCCCGCGTTGGACTCGTCCGCGTCGGACAGCACGGTGGCGGTCAGCGGCGCCACGGTGGCGGACAGCCCGACGGAGAACAGCAGCAGGGCGGGCAGCAGATCGGTCAGGTAGTCGACGTGGGCGCCGAGGCCCAGCATCCAGGCCAGCCCGGCCGCCGCGACCAGCGGCCCGCCGCCCATGAAGATCCGCGGCCCGAACCGGTCGGCGAGCCGGCCGAACCGCTTGGACAGCGCGAACATGACCAGCGTGGTGGGCAGCGTGGCCAGGCCGGCCTGCAGCGCGGTGTACCCGGCGACCTCCTGCAGGAAGAGCACCAGCATGAAGAACGTCACGCCCAGCCCGCCGTACATGGACAGGGTCTGCAGGTTGCCGACGGCGAAGTTGCGGCGCCGGAACAGGCCGAGCGGCACCGCCGGGTCCTTGGCCCGCCGCTCGTGCCGCACGAACAGGACCAGCAGGACCAGGCCGCCGAGCCCGGTGGCCCATACCTGCGGGCTCCCCCAGCCCGCCTCGGGCAGCCGGATCAGCGCGAGCACCGGCCCGGCCAGGCCCAGGAAGGTCAGCCCGGCCCCGAGCCAGTCCACCGTACGGTGCGCCCTGCCCCGGTCCCTGGCCGGGACGCCGATCCTGACCAGCACCAGGGTGGCGAGCACGAACGGCACGTTGATGGCGAAGATGAGCCGCCAGGACACCGCGTCGATCAGGTAGCCGCCGGCCAGCGGCCCGATCACGGTGGCAATCCCGGACCAGGCCGTCCACGAGCCGATCGCGCCGCCGCGCTCCGCCCGCGGGAACGCGGCAATGATCACCGCGAGCGCGCTGGGCAGCAGCAGCGCGCCGAACCCGCCCTGCAGCGCCCGGGCCCCGATCAGCACGCCGATGTCCGGCGCGACCGCGCACAGCACGGAGACCGCGCCGAACCCGGCCACCCCGATCGAGAAGATCCGCCGCTCGCCGAAGATGTCCCCGAGCGAGCCGCCGACCAGGATGAGCGAGCCCAGCGCGAGCAGGTAGGCGTTGGACACCCACTGCTGGCCGGCGAGACCGCCGCCCAGGTCCGCGCGGATGGCGGGCAGCGCGACGTTGACCGCGGTGGAATCCAGCCCGGCGACGAACGAACCCATGATCGCGGCGACCAGCGCCAGCTGCTTGCGGTGGCTGGCCGGGGCTGCGACGGCGATTGGCCCCATAGATCCGACCTTAGATGGCGTACGCATCCGTCCGCAGCAAGCACGCCGCCCCGGGCAAGGGCGCCGCCCCGGCCGGCCGCCCTATATCAGCGAATCTTTATCAAGATTTCTTGATAAAGATTCGCTGATAAGACACTGAGTCGCTTTGTCGGCAAATCACCCGGGGCGGAACAGCCCGGGCAGCGCCCTAGGCGGGCCCTGGTGGCTAGTGAAACGCCCGGGCCCAGGCGGCCACGTGCTGGTACAGGTGGTGGCCCAGGGCCGGGCTGACCGCCCACAGCACCAGCAGGGCGAACACGCCGTACAGGGCCGGGTCGACGATCCTGGTCTCCGGCCGGGTGCCGGTGGTGAACGCCAGCGGCTCGGGAAGCAGGTGGAACCTGAAGCTGGAGAAC
>DASVBE010000310.1:0-3096 GCA_036375995.1 Streptosporangiaceae bacterium
CGGACTACGACACGCTGCGCGGCATGCTCGACGCGGTTGGCCGCACGCTGCACGTCTATGCCTCGTGAAGATCCCGGCCTCGTGAAGATCATCCTGCTGGGGCCGCAGCGCCGCCCCACCGTCGATGCTGCCGCCCGGTCGCTGGGCACCGGCGGCCCGGTGGCCACGATCACGGCCGGCTGGCAGGAACGGGAGCCCGACGACAAGGAGCTGACCAGGCTGCTCGGCGCCCGCGACGTGAACCTCCAGCTGTACCGGCGCTGGCTGGACGTGCTGGACGTCGACCCCGGGTACGCGGCGGGGGAAGCCACGCTGCAGGCCGCCCTGTCCGAGCTGAACGAGCTGTACCTGGTCAGGCTCGGCCATGCGCTCCAGGCTGCGTACACAATCCAGGCGAAGACCGGCGGCGGCGATCGGCTCGCCAGCGCCGCGCTGGCCGACGCGGTGGCCGCGGTCCGTGAGCTGGACGCCGCGCACCTGTTCCGGGTCAACGAGGTCCGCGGGGAGTTCTTCGACCACCTCCGGCCGCACGACCGGGAGGTGATCGCCGGCCACCGGGCGGCGGTCGAGGCGGTCCTGGCCGGGGCCGCCGCGGTGGTCCTGGCCGGCGGGCGGGTGGACGTGCTGGCGCACGTGCTGCACCTGTTCAACGTGGCCGCCGCGATCCGGTCGCCGGTCATCGCCTGGTCGGCCGGGGCGATGGCGCTGACCGAGCGGATCGTGCTGTTCGGCGACCGGGCGCCGCAGGGCCCGGGGCATCCCGAGGTGCACGGCAGCGGGCTGAGCCTGGTCCGCGGCGCGGTGCTGCTGCCGCACGCGCGGGCCCGGCTGCGGCTGGACGACGCGCCGCGGACGGCCATGCTGGCCCGGCGGTTCGCGCCCGCGCGGTGCGTGCTGCTCGACCCGGGCGCGCGGGTGGACACCGACGGCAGCGGCGGCTGGCCGCCGGGCACCCGGGTGCTCGGCGAGGACGGCCAGGTCACCGTCACGGCGGCAGCGTGATCGCGGTGCGGGAGTGACGGCGGTGGCCAGCCGGCCCGCCAGCGGCAAGCTGGCGATCAACCGGCTGCGGGACCGGCGGCCGCTGCTCCCGGTCACCATCGACCGGTTCCTGGCCCGGCACGAGATCCCGATCGTGGAGGGCTCCCGGTGCACGTTCCTGTACCGCGGCGAGGCCGACGAGGTGTTCATCGTGCACCGCACGTTCGGGCTGCCCGACCGCCTGCCGCTGCGCCCGCTGCGCGGCACCGACCTGTGGTACGCGGTGCTCGAGCTGCCGGACCGGTCGCGGATCGAGTACCAGCTGGAGGTGGTCCGCGGCGGCCACCGGGAGCGGCTCAACGACCCGCTCAACCCGCGGGTCGCGCATAGCCCGGTGGGCAGCTCGTCGGTCTGCTACGCCCGCGGGTACGAGGTCCCGGACTGGACCCGGCCCGACCCTGAGGCGCGGCCCGGGTCGCTGGCCGACCTGGTCGTGCCCAGCCGGGCGCTGCGCCGGGACGCCAGGGTGACGCTCTACCTGCCCGCCCGGTTCCGCCGGACCGGGCGGTACCCGCTGCTGGTGGTGCACGACGGCGGTGACTACCTGCAGTACGCGGCCGCGCAGACGGTGCTGGACAACCTCATCCACCGGCTGGACGTGGCCGAGCTGATCGCGGCGTTCGTGTACCCGGGGGACCGGCTGACCGAGTACGCGAACTCCGCGGCGCACGCGCGGTACCTGGTGGCCGAGCTGGTGCCGCGGCTGGCGGAGGAGTTCCCGCTGGCCTCCGGGCCGGGCTCGCGGTGCCTGATGGGAGCCAGCTTCGGGGCGGTGGCCGCGCTGTCGTCCGCGTACCGCTACCCGGGCGAGTTCGGGTCGCTGCTGCTGCAGTCGGGGTCGTTCGTGTTCACCGATATCGGGCATGATCATGGTGGCGGGCCGCCCTTCGAGCCGGTGGTGCGGTTCGTCAACCGCTACCGGGCCGCGCCGCGGCGGGTCGCGGACCGGGTGTTCGTCAGCTGCGGGATCTACGAGCCGCTGATCGTGCCGAACCGGTCCATGATCCCGGTGTTCGAGTCGGCCGGGATGACGGTCCGCTACACCGAGGCCAGGGACGGGCACAGCTGGGAGAACTGGCGCGACCGGATGAGGGAAGGACTGTCGTGGATTTTTCCTGGCCCGCAGAAGTACTTCTACGAGTAGTGCGGCGGCCGGCGGCGGTGACGGGGTGAGCGACGGGGTGAAGGCGGCCGAGCGGTGGTTCTCCGACCGGCTGCACCGGGAGATCACGCTGGTGCGGTGGGGGACCTATGGTGCGCCGGTGCTGGTCTTCCCGACCGCGGGCGGTGACGCCGAGGAGATCGAGCGGTTCGGGCTGATCGACGCGTGCGGGCCGCTGCTGGCCGAGGGCAAGGTCAAGCTGTACTCGGTGGACAGCGTGGCGGGCCAGGACATGATCACCAAGGCCGGGCCGCCCGGGCACCGGATGTGGCTGCTCAGCCAGTTCCACGAGGCCGTGCGCTGGGAGGTCATCCCGGCCATCCACGCTGACCTGGGCGGGCAGGCGCTGGACGTGCTGGCCTGCGGGGCGTCGATCGGCGCGTTCAACGCGGTGGCCGTGCTGTGCCGGTACCCGGACGTGTTCGGCGCGGCGGTGGGGATGAGCGGGACGTACCGGATCGAGCAGTTCTACGACGGGGCGTGGAGCCAGGACCTGTACTTCGCCGCGCCGCTGCAGTTCCTGCCGAACCTGGACGGGCCGCAGCTGGACCGGCTGCGGACCCGGCGCGTGGTGCTCGCGGCGGGCGAGGGGGACTGGGAGAACATCGGGGAGTCGTGGCGGATGGCGGCGGCTCTGGGCGACAAGCAGGTGCCGAACCGGGTGGACAACTGGGGACCGGGGTGGGCGCACGACTGGCCGACCTGGCAACAGATGCTGCCCCAGTACCTGCGCGAGCTCACCTGACGGCTGTAGCCAGGCCGCCCCGGCCGGGAAGGCGAGCCATGCCGCGCGGTCATGACGGGCCGAGCACGCAGTCGCCGCAGATGGCGCGCGCCGGGCCGGGAGCGAGCTGGTAGATCAGGCAGCAGCTGGAACGGCGGAAACCAGGGCC
>DASVBE010000212.1:0-6366 GCA_036375995.1 Streptosporangiaceae bacterium
AGGTCATCTCGACCCCGCACGCGCCGGAGTACGCCAGCTACAGCCAGGCGGTGAAGGCCGGCAACACCATCTACGTGGCCGGAACGGTCGGCGTCGACGTGGCGACCGGTGAGCTCGCGGGGCCCACGGTCAGGGAGCAGGCCCGCCAGGCGCTGCTCAACTGCCAGGCGATCCTGCGCGCCGGTGGCGCTGAGCTGAGCGACACCGTGATGGTCCACACCTTGCTCCTGCGCCCCGAGGACGCCGACGCTGTCGTTGAGGTCTTCGAGGAGTTCTTCCCCGACGTCCGCCCGCCGCGCTGCGTGGCCAAGCTGGGTGTCGACCGGCCGGGGATCCTGGTGTCGATCGCCCTGACGGCTGTCACTGACTAGGCCCCGGTAGGCGGCCACCCCGGACAGGAACAGCCAGCTGGCAACGATGCCGTGCCGTGCAGGTCGACGTCACGGAATCGCGGCCCGCACCTGGCCGGGCTGCCGGGTAACGAGGTCCTCGCAGATCAGGGCCCAGGGGCGGCCGGCTGCGCGGGTCATGACCAGGGTGATCCGGCGGGTCGCGGCCGGGTCGAGCTGGCGGGCTAGCTGGCGGTGCAGCACCTCGACGTTGCCGGCCAGGCCGCGGCGGCGGATGTCGACCGAGCCGGCCCCGGCGGCGCGCAGGCGGCCCGGCAGTTTCTTCTGGTTCCACGGGCCCGAGTCCAGCACCCGCAGGCTCCGGCCGAACGGCGAGACCAGCGGGACGTCGGCGGACAGGAACGCGATCTGGTCGTCGATCTGCCAGCCGCCGGTCAGCACGGCCAGGTCCCGGACCAGGCCGGCCCTGGTCACCGCCGGGCTCGGGTCGAGCAGGTACTCCCCCGGCGGGCGGACCGCGCCCGCCCCGCCGGCCGCGCCGTCGGGCAGCGGGGTGAGTTGCTCGCCGCCGGGCAGGACGGTAGCCCGGGTGGCCGCGCCGGCCAGGGCCGGGGACCACAGCACGGCCTCCTTGAGGTCCCGGCCCGTGGCGATGAACTCGGTCTCCCAGCCGCCGGGCACGTCCTCGAGGGCAAGCCCAGGCGCCGCCTTCACCGCCACCAGCGGCACCCGTTCGGCCAGGCTCAGGCACCAGTCCAGCGGCGGCTCGCTGGCGCCGGGCGCCATGCGGCGGCCGCCGTCGCGCCGGGCCGGGTCGATGAAGACCGCCGGGCAGCCGTCCAGCGGGGCGTCCCGCACGTCGCCGGCCCAGGTCCGGACCCGCCCGGCCAGGCCGCACACGTCGGCGTTGGCTGCGGCCATAGCCAGGTGCACCGGATCCCGGTCCACCGCCAGCACCCATCCAGCCCCCGCTGCCGGTCCGCTGAGGCTGCCGGGGCCACCGGGGCCACCGGGGCCACCGGGGCCGCCGGGGCCGCCGGGGCTGCCAGGGCCGCCGGGGCCACCGGGGCCACCGGGGCTGCCAGGGCCGCCGGGGTCGCCGGGGCTCGTGGGCCCACGCTGGTGGCCGGGCCACGATCCCGCGCCCAGAGCCCCGGCCAGCGCGATCAGGTCGCCGCCGATGCCGCAGCACAGATCGGCCACCACCGGCGCCTCACCGCCGGCCCCCGCGCCCGCGGCGCTCGCCGCGGCCGCGGCGAGCCGCCCGGCCCGGTGCCTGGCCACCGGCTCGGAGGAGGCCTGCTCCAGGCCGTCCCGGGTGAAATACATGCCCATCGCCCGGCTGAACCTGGCCCGCGCCCGCCACCGCAGGTCTTGCTGGGCGAGGGCGCTGGCCACCAGGTCAGCCGGATAGCGCTGGCGCAGCCGGGTGCCGAGTTCCAGTGCGGAATCCGGCGTCACCTCAACGTCGCGCAGCTCCGCCAGCAGAGCCTGGCCGTCCGGGGCGAGCAGGTTCGCCACAGCGGCGGGTACCGGGGTGGTTCCGGCGCCCGCGCCGCAAATCCCGTATCCCTTCATCAAGGATCAGGAGACGATGTCGCGCGTCCGGAACCGGCGGAACGCCAGTGCGAACAGAACGATCGCGTACGACACGGATACCGCGGCACCCTCGATCATGCCGGTCCACGTTATCTGGGACTGCATCGCGCTGATCCAGGCGAACTGCCAGTGCGAGGGCAGGATCTCCCGCCATCCGCCGAGCGCGGTGATCGCGTCCAGGATGTTGCTGACGATGATCAGGCCGACCGCGCCGCCGACCGCGCCCAGCGGCGAGTCGGTCGACACCGACAGCAGGAACGCCAGGCCGGCCACCACGGTTTCGGTGATCAGGATGTAGCCGAACACCACGGCCAGCCGGCCCAGCGCGGAACCCGTGGGCACGTCGATCCCGCTGCCGGGCAGCCGCAGCGGGTGCCAGCCGAACGCGACCGTGCCCGCGACCATGGACATCAGCGCGAACGTGAGGATGGCCAGGGCCGAGTAGGTCGCCGCGACGGCCAGCTTCTGCCGCAGCAGCCGGGCCCGCGGCACCGGCGCGGCCAGCAGGTAGCGCAGCGACGACCAGCTCGCCTCGCTGGCGATCGTGTCCCCGCAGAACAGCGCGACGATCACGACCAGCAGGAATCCGGCCGACACGAAGAAGCTGAAGGCGGCGAAGTTCAGCCCGCCGTTGGTGGCCGCGGTGACCAGCCCGGGTGTGCCGTTCCCGCCCGAGGCCGGGCCGCTGATCTCGAAGGCTCCGACGAGCACCCACGGAAGAACCATCAGGATTGAGTACGCAATGAGCGTGCGCCGTCGCCTGAACTGACGGATGGCTTCTACCCGGAAGGGCAGGGTTCGCCGTGCCCGGTAGCCGGGTGCGCCGGCGCTGGCCGGGGTGGGCGTGGGGGCCGTGGCCGAGGTCATTCGTCCTCCCCTGGGTCGCTGATCGTCTGGCCGGCGATCAGGGCCAGGAACGCGTCTTCGAGCCGCCGGTTCGGGGTCACCCGGTCAACCGGGATACCCGCCTCGACCAGCGCGGCCACCACCGCGGACGGGGCCACGCCGTTCGGGTGGACGAGAACGCCGTCGGGGTGCGCCTCGGCGCTGTCGATGCCGTCCAGGCCGGCCAGCAGGTCGGCCGCCCGCTCGGGCTGCGGCGTGCCGACGACCAGGCCCGCACCGGTCCCGATGATCTCGGATACCCGGCCCTCGGCCAGCCGCCGGCCCAGCCCCATCACCACCACGTGCGTGCAGGTCTGCTCGACCTCGGCGAGCATGTGGCTGGAGAGGATGACGGCCCTGCCGTCGGCGGCGTACCTGATCAGGACGTCGCGCATCTCCCTGATCTGCGGCGGGTCCAGGCCGTTCATCGGCTCGTCGAGGACCAGCAGGTCCGGGAAGCCGAGCATGGCCTGGGCGATGGCCAGCCGCTGGCTCATGCCGCGCGAGTAGGCGCGCACCGGCCGGTCGATGGCCGCGCCGAGGCCCGCGATGACCAGCACGTCGGCCAGGTGCGCGGCGTCGGCCGGGCGGCCGGTGGCCCGCCAGTACAGGTCCAGGTTGGCCCGGCCGGACAGGTGCGGCAGGAAGCCGGGGCCCTCGACGAACGAGCCCAGCCGGGAGAGGGCGGGCGCGCCGGCCCGCACGCGCCGGCCGAAGATCGTGATCGTGCCCGCGTCCGGGTGGATCAGGCCCATCAGCACCCGGAGCGCGGTGGTCTTGCCGGCGCCGTTGGGGCCGAGGAGGCCGAGGATCTGGCCGCGCTCGACGCGGAGGGACAGGTCGCTGACAGCCAGCTGGCCGTCCTTGTACCGCTTGGTCAGGCCGGTGATCTCCAGCGGCACGTCGGCCAGGTCCGCGTCGAAGTCGTCGCCGGCCCGGCGGCGCCGCGTACCCATGATCAGGCCGGCGGCCAGCAGCGCGGCGATGGGGGCGGCCCAGGTCCACCAGGGCAGGCCGCTGCTGCCCAGGCCGAGCGCCGGGTCGGACGGCACGGACAGGCCGGGGCTGGCCAGCGCGACCCGGTAGACGGCGCCGGACTGCGGGGTGGCGTAGGCGTAGTCGGTGGCCGACAGGACCAGTCGCAGCCGGTGCCCGGCCGCGAAGCTGTGGTCGATGGCGGGCAGCTGGACGGTGATGTTGCGGCCCTCGCTGGCCGGGACCGTCAGCGGGGCGGCGAGCTGGTCGGGCAGGATCGCGTTGCCGGCCTGGTCGACGTCATACACCTTGGCGAACAGGGTGATCGCGGACTGGCCGGTGACTCTCAGCTGGATCACCGGGGAGCCGGTGACCTGTACTGGCCTCGTGAGCGGTCCGGACTGGAAGGCGGCGCTCTGGCCGGGGACGTCGAAGGTGAGGCCGCCGAGCGCGCCGAATCCGGGGAACACCGAGATGGCCGCGGGTGCGCCGCCCGGCGGGCGGGCGATGGTCTGCGGCGGGCCCTGCAGGGCGACCGTGGCCTGGGTACTGCCGCCGAGGCCGGGGTAGGACGGCGCGGTGGCCACGCCGAGCACGTCCTGGTTGCTGGACGGGTCGAAGCCGCGGTTCCTGGTGACGGCGAACGCGGGCTGGCCGGTCCCGGCGGTCGCGGCGGGCCGGCCCTGGGCGGGGGCGGCGGCGGAGCGGGGGAACGGCCGAGCCGGGGACTTGAGCCAGCGGTCGAACCACTGCTGGGTGAGGAGGTTGAGCCGTGCGTCCTCCTGGTTGCCGCCGTCGTGGCCGCCGTTGAACCAGACCATGTCCACCGGGGCGCCGTTCCGCTGGATGGCGCGGTAGTTGGCGTCGGCCTGGTCCAGGCCGAAGAGGGAGTCGTGCTCGCCCTGGATCAGCAGCGTGGGCACGTTCAGGCGGCCCGCCACGCTGGCCGGGCTGTCCCTGGTCAGGAGTGTGACCGCGGCCGGGGTGGGCTGGCCGACGGTGGCGACCTGACGGTAGACGGCGCAGACTGCGGGCAGGAAGCGGCCGCACTCGGCGGCCTGGGCGGCGGCGGCCTGGGCACCGGCGGCGGCCTGGGCGGGGGTGCCGGCCTGGCCGCTGGACCCGGCGGTGGCGCCGGTGCCGGATCCGGCGTTGGTGCCGGTGCCGGTCTGGCCGGCCGCGGCCGGCGGGGCGACGGTGCGGCCGAAGCCGAGCGAGCCCTCGGTGAACAGGAGGCCCGCCCACTGCCTCTTGAACACCCCGTCGCCCGGGGTGGTGCCCTCGGCGGCGTTCGGGAACAGCGCGGTGGCCAGGTTGTTCCAGGTGATCTGCGGGACGATCGCGTCGACCCGGCGGTCGTAGGCCGCGGTCAGCAACGCGATCCCGCCGCCGTAGGACGCGCCCGCGATGCCGACCCGGGGGTCACCGGGCCCGTCGAGCCGAACCCGGGGCTGCTTGGCCAGCCAGCTGATCAGCTGCTCGGTGTCCTTGACCTCGTAGTCCGGCGAGTCCAGCGCGACCTGGCCGGTAGAGGTGCCGAACCCGCGGGCCGACCAGGTCAGGACCGCGTACCCGGCCCTGGCCAGTTCCTCGGCCTCGCCGCGCACCGAGTTCTTGGTGCCGCCGAACCCGTGCGCGATGAGCACCGCGGGCACCCGGCCCGACCCCGGCGGGGTGTAGAACGTGGCGTCCAGGCTGACGTGCTGGTTCCCAGCCGGCCCGTCGGTGACCGCGATCCGCAGGTTCCGCACGGTCAGCGGGACGGGCCGGTTCGCGATGGCCAGGCCCACGGTGACGGCCACGGCCAGGATCGCCGTAGCCGCCAGCACCGCGAGGACGCGCCCCCGCGGGCGCCGGCGCAGCTTCATAACCGGACGGTAGCAACGCGGCGGGAGTGGTCAGGCCCCCGCGCCGCCCGGCCGGCCTGGCATCCGCCAAGCTCACCACCCGGCCGCCGACGCTGGCCCCATATCTACGTTCCTTAATCGACGAATCTTGATAAACAAACGTTGATCAAGGTTCGTTGATGATAAGCGGGGCCCACGGCGGCCGGTCACTTCGCGGCGTAGGCGAGCTCGACGCTGCCGTCGGGGAAGCGGCGGGTGGAGTCCAGGCGCAGCGGCAGCGGCTCGGTCCCGGCCGGGGACAGCGGGACGCCGGCGCCGAGCAGGATCGGCAGCACCACCAGCTCCAGCCGGTCCAGCGCGCCAAGCTCGCGGAAGGCCTGGATGGTGCGCGGCCCGCCCACCAGGTGAACGTCGCCGTCCGAGCCGCGGGACCGCAGCTGCTCCAGCAGCCCGGCCGGGCCGCCCTGCGCGGCGATCACGCCGTCCGGGGTGCCCTCGGGCAGCGGGCGGGAGGTCAGCACGAACACCTGCAGGCCTTTCCACGGCCACTCCGGGGAGCCAAGACCGGGCACGAACGTGTTGCGGCCCATCACGACCGCGTCGACGCCCTCGATGAACTCGGGGAAGCCGTGCGAAACGGCGGGGACGAAGTCGGGTGCGGTGACCAGCGCAGGCCAGCCGTCCGGGGTCGCCACGAAGCCGTCGGCGCT
>DASVBE010000187.1:0-20228 GCA_036375995.1 Streptosporangiaceae bacterium
GCGATGGAGGACGGCCTCCGGTTCGCGATCCGGGAGGGCGGCCGCACCGTGGGTGCCGGCCGGGTCACAAAGATCGTCAAGTAGCTGCCGTAAGGTGCGGCGGCCGTGCCGCCCGGCATGGCCGCCGCACCTTTGGCGCGAACGGCACTGGTATTTAGCGGCACCACCGAAGCGAAGGACAACGAAGCCACATGGCGGGACAGAAGATCCGCATCCGGCTCAAGGCCTATGACCACGAGGTCATCGACAGCTCGGCGCGGAAGATCGTCGACACGGTGACGCGCACCGGCGCGCGGGTCGCCGGGCCTGTGCCGCTGCCCACCGAGAAGAACGTGTACTGCGTCATCCGCTCCCCGCACAAGTACAAGGACTCGCGGGAGCACTTCGAGATGCGCACGCACAAGCGCCTCATCGACATCATCGACCCCACGCCGAAGACCGTTGACTCGCTGATGCGGCTTGACCTGCCGGCTGGCGTGGACATCGAGATCAAGCTGTAGAGGGACGCACCACCATGACTAAGCAGATCAAGGGGGTCCTGGGCACCAAGCTCGGCATGACCCAGGTCTTCGGCGATGACGGCCGGATCGTCCCGGTCACCGTCGTGTCGGCCGGCCCCTGCGTTGTCACCGCGGTGCGGACGCCCGACGCCGACGGCTACTCGGCCGTGCAGCTCGGCTACGGCGAGATCGACCCGCGCCGGGTGAACAAGCCCGAGGCCGGGCACTTCGCCAAGGCTGGCGTCACCCCCCGCCGCTACCTGGTCGAGCTGCGCACCGACAACGCGTCGGAGTACACCCTGGGCCAGGAGATCAGCGCGGATGCGTTCGCCGCGGGCGACCTGGTCGACGTGACTGCGCGCAGCAAGGGCAAGGGCTTTGCGGGCGTGATGAAGCGGCACGGCTTCCGTGGCCTGTCGGGTTCGCACGGCACCCAGCGCAAGCACCGCTCGCCCGGCTCGATCGGCGGCTGTGCCACCCCGGGCCGTGTGTTCAAGGGACTGCGGATGGCCGGCCGGATGGGCGGCGTGCGCACCACCTCGCCGCGGCTCACGCTGCATGGGGTCGACACCGACCGCGGCCTGCTGCTGATCAAGGGCTCGGTGCCCGGTCCCAGCGGTGGCCTGGTGCTGGTCCGCAGTGCCGCCAAGACCCCGCTGCTGCGCGGCGGGATCCCGGTGAAGGGTGACGCGAAATGAGCGCGGTGAAGGTCGTCTCGCCGGCCGGCCAGGCCGGGGCGAACGTCCAGCTCCCCGATGAGATCTTCGGGGCCAAGGTCAACATCCCGCTGATTCACCAGGTCGTGGTGGCTCAGGAGGCCGCGGCCCGGCAGGGCACGCACGCCGTCAAGACGCGCGGGGAGGTGCGCGGCGGCGGGCGCAAGCCGTACCGGCAGAAGGGCACCGGCCGGGCCCGGCAGGGCTCCATCCGGGCGCCGCAGTTCACCGGCGGCGGCGTGGTGCACGGCCCGGTGCCGCGCTCCTACGAGCAGCGGACGCCGAAGAAGATGAAGGCCGCCGCGCTGCGCGGCGCGCTGTCCGACCGGGCCGCGCACGGCCGGGTCCACGTGGTCAGCGGCTTCATCAGCGGCGACGTGCCCAGGACCAAGGACGCGGCGGCCCTGGTGGCCACGGTCACCGGCGGCCCGGCGCACAAGGTGCTTGTCGTGGCCGACCGGTCCGACGAGCTCACCTGGAAGAGCCTGCGCAACGTGGCGGGCGTGCACCTGATCGCCACCGGCCAGCTGAACACCTACGACGTGCTGGTCAGCGACCACGTGGTGTTCACCGAGGACAGCCTCGCCCAGTTCGTGGCGCGGGCCGCCAGCCGCCAGGAGGGACAGCAGTGAGCCGGATCGCCAACCCCAGGGACATCCTGCTGCGGCCGGTCATCTCGGAGAAGAGCTACCGGCTCGCCGACAACGGCAAGTACACCTTCATCGTCGCGCCAGGCGCCAACAAGACGCAGATCCGGCAGGCCGTGCAGGTCGTGTTCGGCGTCCGGGTGACCGGCGTCAACACGGTCAACCGGCCGGGCAAGCGGCGCCGCACCCGGTTCGGCTGGGGCAAGCGGCCGGACACCAAGCGCGCGATCGTCAGCCTGGCCGAGGGCGACCGGATCGACATCTTCGGCGGACCGGTCAGCTAGCCGGGCAACTTCAAGGAGCTTGAACAGACATGGCCATCCGCAAGTACAAGCCGACCACCCCGGGCAGGCGGGGTGCGAGCGGTGCCGACTTCTCTGAGGTCACCCGGACCGAACCGGAGAAGTCCCTGGTCCGCCCGCTGCACTCGACCGGCGGCCGGAACGTGCACGGCCGCATCACCACCCGGCACCAGGGCGGCGGCCACAAGCGGGCCTACCGGCTGATCGACTTCCGCCGGGCGGACAAGGACGGCGTCCCGGCCAAGGTCGCGCACATCGAGTACGACCCGAACCGGACCGCCAGGATCGCGCTGCTGCACTACGCCGACGGGGAGAAGCGGTACATCCTCGCCCCCCAGGGCCTGCGCCAGGGCGACCGGGTGGAGAACGGCCCGGCCGCGGACATCCGTCCCGGCAACTGCCTGCCGCTGCGCAACATCCCCACCGGCACCGTGGTGCACGCCATCGAGCTGCGCCCGGGCGGCGGGGCCAAGATCGCGCGGTCGGCCGGGTCCGGCGTGCAGCTCCTCGCCAAGGAGGGCCCGCACGCCCAGCTCCGCATGCCGTCCGGTGAGATCCGGCGGGTGGAGGCGAGCTGCCGGGCCACGGTCGGTGAGGTCGGCAACGCCGAGCAGGGCAACATCAAGCTCGGCAAGGCCGGCCGCAGCCGGTGGAAGGGCCGCCGCCCGCAGGTCCGCGGCGTGGCCATGAACCCTGTCGATCACCCGCTGGGCGGCGGCGAGGGCAAGAGCTCGGGCGGCCGGCACCCGGTCACCCCGTGGGGCAAGCCGGAAGGCCGGACCCGCAAGGCCAACAAGCCCAGCGACGCGATGATCACGCGCCGGCGCGGCAAGAAGAAGCGGTAGGAGCACCTGTCATGCCTCGTAGCCTGAAAAAGGGCCCCTTTGTCGACGACCACCTGATGAAGAAGGTGGACGCGCAGAACGACAAGGGCACCAAGAACGTGATCAAGACGTGGTCGCGCCGGTCGATGATCATCCCCGAGATGCTCGGCCACACGATCGCGGTGCACGACGGCCGCAAGCACGTACCCGTCTTCATCAGCGAAGCGATGGTCGGGCACAAGCTCGGCGAGTTCGCGCCCACCCGTACCTTCCGCAGTCATGTGCGGGACGACCGGCGCAGCCGGCGCTGACGACTACCTGACCGACGATCCCGGGCAGACCGGCTACCCAGAGAGCGAGAGAGAGCAATGGAAGCGAGGGCAAAGGCGCGGTACGTGCGCGTCACGCCGCGGAAGGCCCGCCGTGTGGTGGACCTGATCCGCGGGCTTCCCGCTGACCAGGCGAAGGCGGCGCTCGCGTTCGCTCCGCAGTCGGCCAGCGGCCCCATTGGCAAGGTGCTGGCCAGCGCCATCGCCAACGCCGAGCACGGCCGCCAGGTCGACTCCGCCGATCTGGTGGTGAGCCGGGCCTGGGTGGACGAGGGACCGACGCTGAAGCGGTTCCGCCCCCGGGCCCAGGGCCGCGGTTACCGGATCAACAAGCGCACCAGTCACATCACGGTCATCGTGTCGGATGGCCGCAAGGAGGCGACCCGCTAGTGGGCCAGAAAGTGAACCCGCACGGGTTCCGGCTGGGCATCACCACCGACTTCAAGAGCCGGTGGTACGCCGACAAGCTGTACAAGGACTACGTCGCGGAGGACGTCGCGATCCGCCGGATGCTGCAGCGCGGCATGGAGCGCGCGGGCATCTCCAAGGTCGAGATCGAGCGAACCAGGGACCGGGTGCGGGTGGACATCCACACGGCCCGTCCCGGCATCGTGATCGGCCGCCGCGGCGCCGAGGCCGAGCGGATCCGGGGCGACCTGGAGAAGCTCACCGGCAAGCAGATCCAGCTGAACATCCTCGAGGTGAAGAACCCCGAGGTGGACGCGCAGCTGGTGGCGCAGGGTGTCGCCGAACAGCTGTCCAGCCGGGTCTCCTTCCGCCGGGCCATGCGCAAGGCCATGCAGACCGCGATGAAGGGCGGCGCCAAGGGCATCCGGGTGCAGTGTTCCGGGCGCCTCGGCGGCGCGGAGATGTCACGGTCGGAGTTCTACCGTGAGGGCCGGGTGCCGCTGCACACGCTCCGGGCGGACATCGACTACGGCTTCTACGAGGCCAGGACGACCTTCGGCCGGATCGGCGTGAAGGTGTGGATCTACCGCGGCGAGGCCCCGCAGACGCGGGCCGAGCGCGAGGCCGCGGCGGCCGCGATGCGGGCCGGGCAGCGCCCCGGCGACCGCCGGCCGCCGCAGGGCCGCCGGCCGGGTCGCCGGGACGGCCGCGGCGGCGCTGACCGCCAGGACCGCCAGGACGACACGAGCCAGAACGCCCCCGAGCCGGCCGCGACCGCGGCCGCCCCCGCGGGCACGGGCGAGGAGGGCTGAGGACATGCTCATCCCGCGCAGAGTCAAGCACCGCAAGCAGCACCGGCCGGACCGCTCCGGCGCCGCCAAGGGCGGCACCAGGGTGACCTTCGGCGAGTACGGCATCCAGGCGGTCGAGCACTCGTACGTGACCAACCGGCAGATTGAGGCCGCGCGTATCGCGATGACCAGGCACATCCGCCGTGGCGGGAAGGTCTGGATCAACATCTACCCGGACCGGCCGCTGACCAAGAAGCCGGCTGAGACCCGCATGGGCTCGGGCAAGGGCGCCCCGGAGTGGTGGGTGGCCAACGTCAAGCCCGGCCGGGTCATGTTCGAGCTGTCCGGGGTCACCGAGCCGGTGGCCAGGGAGGCGCTCCGCCGGGCCATGCACAAGCTGCCGATGAAGTGCCGTTTCGTGAAGCGTGAAGTTGGTGAGGCGTGATGGCTAAGGGCCTGGTCGCCAGTGATCTGCGGAACTCAACCGAGGAAGAGCTGGACGGCAAGCTCGCCGAGGCCAAGATCGAGCTGTTCAACCTCCGGTTCCAGGCGGCCACTGGCCAGCTGGAGAGCCACGGGCGGCTGCGCGCCGTCCGCAAGGAGATCGCCCGCATCTACACGGTGAAGCGGGAACGGGAGCTTGGCATCGTGACGGTGGCGGAAGAGGCGGAAGACGATGAGTGACACCACTGCCCCGCAGGCGGGCGGCGACGCGCCGGTGCGCGGCTACCGCACGGTCCGTGAGGGCCTCGTGGTCAGCGACAAGATGGACAAGACCGTGGTCGTCGAGGTCGAGGACCGGGTCAAGCACCCGAAGTACGGCAAGGTCATCCGCCGTACCAAGCGGTACAAGGCGCACGACGACGCGAACGAGTGCGGCGTGGGCGACCGGGTTCTGCTGATGGAGACCCGGCCCCTGTCCGCGACCAAGCGCTGGCGCGTATCGCGGATTCTCGAGAAGGCCAAGTAAGAACACCAGGACCCGCCAGGTCCCCCCGGAGGCCGGCGTGACGGAGCAGGAGTTGACGTGATCCAGCAGGAGTCGCGGCTTAAGGTCGCCGACAACACCGGAGCCAAGGAGATCTTGTGCATCCGGGTGCTCGGCGGCTCGGGTCGGCGATACGCCGGCATCGGCGACGTCATCGTGGCCACGGTCAAGGACGCCCTGCCGGGCGCCGGCGTGAAGAAGGGCGATGTCGTCAAGGCCGTGGTGGTGCGCACCCGCAAGGAGCGCCGCCGCGGCGACGGCTCCTACATCCGCTTCGACGAGAACGCTGCCGTGCTGATCAGGGACGGCGGGGACCCGCGGGGCACCCGCATCTTCGGCCCGGTCGGCCGGGAGCTGCGCGAGAAGCGGTTCATGCGGATCATCTCGCTGGCCCCGGAGGTGCTGTGATGAAGATCAAGAAGGGCGACCACGTTGTCGTCATCGCGGGCAAGGACCGTGGCCGGGAGGGCACGGTGATCCTTGCCGACCCGGACAAGCAGAGGGTCCTGGTCCAGGGCGTCAACATGATCAAGAAGAACAAGAAGGTCGACTACCAGGGCCGGCGTGGTGCCAAGGAAGGCGGCATCATGCACACCGAGGCGCTGATCCACGTCAGCAACGTGCAGGTGATCGACCCCGAGACCAAGAAGCCCACCCGGGTCGGCTACAAGCGCGGCGACGACGACCGGAAGGTGCGGGTCACCCGCGCCAGCGGTAAGGAAATCTGATGTCAACCACCACCGAGACGGTCCAGGCGCCAGCGCGGCCGCGGCTGCGCGAGCGCTATCTCACCGAGATCGCGCCCGGCCTGCGCGAGGAGTTCGGTTACGCGAACGTCATGCAGGTCCCCGCGCTGAAGAAGATCGTCGTCAACATGGGCGTCGGTGAGGCGGCCAGGGACGCGAAGCTGATCGACGGTGCGGTCAAGGACCTGTCCCTGATCACCGGCCAGAAGCCGGCCGTCAACCGGGCCCGCAAGTCCATCGCTCAGTTCAAGCTGCGCGAGGGCATGCCGATCGGGGCGCACGTGACCCTGCGCGGTGACCGGATGTGGGAGTTCCTCGACCGGCTGCTGTCCACCGCGCTGCCCCGGATCCGCGACTTCCGCGGGCTGTCCGACCAGCAGTTCGACGGCCGGGGGAACTACACCTTCGGCCTGGTCGAGCAGCTGATGTTCCACGAGATCAACCCGGACCAGGTCGACCGGCAGCGCGGCATGGACGTGACTTTGGTGACGTCCGCGACCAACGACGCCGAGGGCCGCTCGCTGCTGCGGCGCCTCGGGTTCCCGTTCAAGGAGAGCTGACTAGTGGCGAAGAAAGCCCTTATCGCCAAGGCGAAGCGCGCACCCAAGTTCGAGGTGCGCGCGTACACCCGGTGCTCTCGCTGCGGCCGGCCCAGGGCCGTCTACCGCCGGTTCGGCCTGTGCCGGATCTGCTTCCGGACCCTGGCCCACCGCGGCGAACTGCCCGGCATCACCAAGTCCAGCTGGTAGCCGCACCCGCGGCACCCAGCCCAATAGCTAGCTACATCGCAGGTCCCGGGGACGGACCCGGGAAACCGCGGTGAGGAAGGCCACCAGGCCATGACCATGACCGACCCGGTCGCAGACATGCTGACCCGGCTGCGCAACGCTAATTCGGCGTATCACGACACCGTGAAGATGCCGCACTCCAAGATCAAGGTCCACATCGCCGAGCTCCTCCAGGAGGAGGGCTACATCTCGGGCTGGCGGGTCGAGGACGCTGAGGTCGGCAAGAGCCTCGTGATCGCGCTGAAGTTCGGGCCGACCAGGGAGCGCTCGATCGCCGGGATCAAGCGGGTGTCAAAGCCGGGCCTGCGGGTGTACGCGCGCAAGGACAACCTGCCCCGCGTGCTGGGCGGCCTGGGTGTCGCGATCATCTCTACCTCCGCCGGCCTGATGACCGACAAGCAGGCGAACAAGCGGGGCGTGGGCGGGGAAGTCCTCGCCTACGTCTGGTAGGAGAGGCGCAGATGTCACGAATCGGACGGATGCCGGTGGCCATCCCCAGCGGGGTGGACGTCACCATCGACGGCCGCCAGGTCACCGTGAAGGGCCCCAAGGGCACCCTCTCCCTGGAAGTCGTGCAGCCCATCGAGGTCAAGCAGGCGGACGGCACCATCACCGTGACCAGGCCCAGCGACGAAGGCGAGATCCGGGCGCTGCACGGGCTGTCCCGGTCGCTGATCGCGAACATGATCACCGGGGTCACCGACGGCTACCGCAAGACGCTGGAGATCGTCGGCGTCGGCTACCGGGTCCAGGCCAAGGGCAAGGACCTGGAGTTCTCGCTCGGCTACAGCCATCCGGTGCCGGTCAGCCCGCCGGACGGGGTCACCTTCCGGGTCGAGACGCCGACCCGGCTCGTCGTCGAGGGCATCGACAAGCAGCAGGTCGGCGAGGTGGCGGCGAATCTCCGCAAGCTGCGCAAGCCGGACCCGTACAAGGGTAAGGGCGTGCGGTATCAGGGCGAGCAGATCCGCCGCAAGGTCGGAAAGGCGGGGAAGTAAGCCATGCCGGGAACCAGGACCAGGGCGCATCAGCGCACCACCGGGCGCACCGCCCGGCGGATCGCCGCGCGAACCCGCCGTCACCTGCGGGTCAGGAAGAAGGTCTCGGGCAGCGCGGTGCGCCCCCGGCTGGTCGTCACCCGGTCCGCGCGGAACACGTTCGCGCAGATCATCGACGACACCGCCGGGGTCACGCTGGCCTCGGCCTCCACTCTGGAGGCTGCCATCCGCAGCGCTGGCGGGGACAAGACCGCCCGGGCCAAGCAGGTAGGCTCACTGCTCGCGGAGCGCGCCACGGCGGCGGGCATCACCGCCGTGGTGTTCGACCGCGGCGGCTACGCCTACCACGGCCGGGTGGCTGCGCTCGCGGACAGCGCGCGCGAGGGCGGGCTGGCCCTGTGACCGCCGCAGCGGTCCCGGCCAGCCCGGACACACACGAGATGAGGAAGTTCTAATGCCAGCAGCACCGCGGCGCGGGGCCGGCGGCGGCGAGCGGCGCGACCGCCGCGACGACCGCCGCGGCGGGGGCGCCGATAAGGGCACTGCCTACCTGGAGCGGGTGGTCGCCATCAACCGGGTCGCCAAGGTCGTCTCCGGCGGCCGGCGGTTCAGCTTCACCGCCCTGGTCGTGGTCGGCGACGGCAACGGTATGGTCGGCGTCGGCTACGGCAAGGCCAAGGAAGTGCCGGCCGCGATCGCCAAGGGCGTCGAGGCCGCGAAGAAGAACTTCTTCAAGGTCCCCAGGATCGCCGGCACGATCCCGCACACCGTGCAGGGGGAGGAGGCGGCGGGTGTCGTCCTGCTCAAGCCGGCCAGCCCGGGCACCGGCGTCATCGCCGGCGGCCCGGTCCGGGCCGTGCTCGAGTGCGCCGGCGTGCACGACGTGCTGTCCCGCTCGCTCGGGTCGTCGAACGCCATCAACGTCATCCACGCCACCGTGGCCGCGCTGAAGAGCCTCAAGCGCCCGGAGGAGATCGCCGCCCGGCGGGGCCTGCCCATCGAGCACGTCGCCCCGGCGGCCATGCTCCGGGCCCGCGCCGCCGCAGCGTCCACTCCGGCGCCGGGCAACAGCTAGGCGGGAGCAGGACATGGCAGAGCTGAAAGTTACGCAGGTCAAGTCGAAGATCGGCGGCACCAGGGGGCAGCGGGAGACGCTGCGCTCGCTGGGGCTGCGCCGGATCGGCGGCGTAGTCACCAAGCCGGACCGGCCGGAGATCCGCGGCATGATCGCGACCGTGAGCCACCTGGTCACGGTCGAGGAGGTGGACTGAGATGGCGGCAGCGGACGGCACCCCGGCGGGCCGGGGCCTGAAGCTCCATCACCTGCGCCCGGCGCCGGGTGCGCACACGCAGAAGACCCGGGTCGGCCGCGGCGAGGCCTCCAAGGGCAAGACGGCCGGCCGCGGCACCAAGGGAAGCAAGGCGCGCACCACGGTGGCGCTTGGCTTCGAGGGCGGCCAGATGCCGCTGCACCGGCGGCTGCCGAAGCTCAAGGGCTTCTCCAACGCCGCGTTCAGCACCAGCTACCAGGTGGTCAACACCGGGCGGCTGGCCGAGCTGTACCCCGACGGCGGCGACGTGACCCCGGATGACCTGGTCGCCTCCGGGGCCGTGCGGCCCGGTTCGCTGATCAAGGTGCTGGGCACCGGCGACGCCCCGTCGGGGCTGCGGGTCAGCGCGCACGCGTTCTCCGCCAGCGCCCGTGACAAGATCACCGCAGCGGGCGGGACCGCCACCCAGCTGTAAGCACCCAGGCCGGCGCCGCAGCAGCCCGCCCCGCGAGGGGCCGGGTCAGCGGCGCCGGCCGCCCGCGCTGGCGGGAACGGCAACCCCGGTCAGCGGGTTAGACTGCGGCGTGCACGCCACGCCCCTCAGGGCCCGGGCGAGACCCGGCCAGGAGCGGTAGATGCAGACCCTTCGAGTTGAGGACGGCCGATGCTAACCGGTTTCCTCCGGGCCTTCCGGACTCCTGACCTGCGCAGGAAACTGCTGTTCACGGTCTTTATCATCGCCATGTTCCGGCTGGGCGCGGCGCTTCCTATCCCCGGCGTGTCCGAGCACAACGTCACCGTCTGCCTCAACCAGGCCTCGAGCTCGAGCGGCGGCCTGTTCCAGCTGGTCAACCTGCTGAGCGGCGGGGCGCTGCTGAAGCTGTCCGTGTTCGCGCTCGGCATCATGCCCTACATCACCGCGAGCATCATCCTGCAGCTGCTGGTCAAGGTGATCCCGCGGCTGGAGACGCTGCGCCAGGAGGGCCAGAGCGGCCAGGCCAAGATCACCCAGTACACCCGCTACCTGACCGTCGGGCTGGCCATCCTGCAGTCCACCGGCATCGTGGCGCTGGCCCGGTCCGGCAACCTGATCAGCGGCTGCTCGGTGCCGCTGATCCCCAACGACTCGGTGTTCACCATCACCACGATGGTCATCACCATGACCGCGGGCACCGCGGTCATCATGTGGCTGGGCGAGCTGATCACCGACCGCGGCGTCGGCAACGGCATGTCGCTGCTGATCTTCACCCAGGTCATCGCGGTGATCCCGGGCGAGATGCTGGCCATCTACCGGACCAAGAAGGCGTTCGTGTTCCTCCTGGTGCTGGCTACCGGGGTGGCGATCATCGCGTTCGTGGCCTTCATGGAACAGGCCCAGCGCCGCATCCCGGTGCAGTACGCCAAGCGGATGGTGGGCCGGAAGATGTACGGCGGCTCGTCCACCTACATCCCGCTGAAGGTCAACCAGGCCGGCGTCATCCCGGTCATCTTCGCGTCCTCGATGCTGTACATTCCGCAGCTGGCCGCCCAGCTGTTCGGCAACGGCAAGCACCCGCAGGCCTGGGTCCAGTGGGTGTCCTCGCACCTGGTAATCGGCAATTCGCCGGACTATATGGCGTTGTTCTTCCTGCTGATCGTGTTCTTCACCTACTTCTACGTGTCGATCACCTTCGACCCGGTGGAAGTCGCGGACAACATGAAGAAGTACGGCGGCTTCATCCCCGGCATCCGCCCGGGCCGGCCGACCGCGGAGTACCTCAGCTACGTGCTCACCCGGCTGACCGCACCCGGCTCGGTGTACCTGGGCGTGGTAGCGCTGATCCCGATGGTTGCCATCGGCCTGGTCGGGGCCTCCCAGCAGTTCCCCCTCGGCGGCACCAGCATCCTGATCGCGGTGGGGGTGGGACTCGACACGGTCAAGCAGATCGAGAGCCAGCTGCAGCAGCGTAACTATGAGGGTTTCCTGCGGTAGTGCGCGCCGTCCTCGTCGGGCCCCCCGGTGCGGGCAAGGGGACGCAGGCCCAGTTCATCGCGTCCCAGCTGGCGATCCCGAAGATCTCCACCGGGGATATCTTCCGGTACAACGTCAGCACGGGTACCGAGCTGGGACGGCGGGCCAAGGCCTACATGGACCGCGGCGACCTGGTCCCCGACGAGGTGACGATCGGGATGGTCACCAGCAGGCTGCAGGAGGACGACGCGCACGCCGGGTTCCTGCTTGACGGGTTCCCGCGGAACGTCCCCCAGGCCGAGACCCTGAAGAAGCTGCTGACCTCCTGGGACACCAAGCTGGACATCGTCCTGGAGCTGGTGGTCGAGGACGACGAGGTGGTCCGGCGGCTGTCTGGCCGGCGGACCTGCCGCCGCTGCGGGCACGTCTGGCACGTGTCCTTCGACCCGCCGTCCCGCAGGGGGATCTGCGACGAGTGCGGCGGCGAGCTGTTCCAGCGGGACGACGACCGCGAGGAGACCATCCGGCACCGGATCGACGTGTACGCGGAGCAGACCCAGCCGCTGATCGCGTTCTACGCGGACGAGGGGATCCTGCTCGGCATCGACGCGACCGGACCGGTGGAGGACATCACCAGCCGCGCCCTGGCCGCGCTGCAGCGGTTCATGCGCTAGACACGGCCTCCGCAGGATGGGCCGCCAGGACCGCGGCGGTAGCGTGGAGGAAAACCCGGAGGCAGCATGCGGATGAGGCGGGAACCGCCGGTTCAGCTGAAGACCCCCGCGCAGCTCCGGCTGATGCGCGAGGCCGGCCTGGTGGTCGCCGCCGCGCTGGACGCGGCGGTGGCGGCCGCGCAGCCCGGGGTGAGCACCGCCGAGGTGGACGCGGCGGCGGCCGCGGTGATCACCGGCGCAGGCGCGACGGCGTCGTTCCTCGGGTATCACGGCTACCCGGCCACGCTGTGCATCTCGGTGAACGACGAGATCGTGCACGGGATCCCGGCCGCGGACCGGGTGCTGGCGGCCGGCGACGTGGTGTCCATCGACTGCGGCGCGATCGTCGCGGGCTGGCACGGCGACGCGGCCCGCACGATAATCATCGGCCCGGCTCGCCGCGGCGCCGCCGCGCTGATCGCGGCCTGCGAGGAGGCCATGTGGCAGGGCCTGGCCGCGGCCAGGGCCGGCGCACGGCTGACCGACATCTCGCACGCGATCGAGACCAGCGCGCGCGCCGCCGGGCGGTACGGCATCGTGGCCGAGTACACCGGGCACGGCATCGGCACCGAGATGCACATGGACCCGCCCGTGCCCAACCTGGGCCGGCCCGGGCGCGGCCCGCTGCTGGCCGAGGGTATGGCGCTGGCCATCGAGCCGATGCTGACGGCCGGCCGGGCCGGCACCCGGCTGCTGGACGACGGCTGGACAGTGGTCACGGAGGACGGCAGCCTTGCCGCGCACTTCGAGCACACCGTCGCGATCACCGCGGACGGGCCGTGGGTGCTGACCGCCGCGGACGGCGGGGCGGCCCGGCTGGGCCGGGCCGCCGGGCCGGCCGCGGTACCGGTGCCCGGGCGCCACGCCGGCCGGGCGGGCTGAGGAGGGCGCCGGATGCCGGACGACCCCCGGATCAGGGCCTCGGACGAGGATCGGGACCGCACCGCGGCGCTGCTGCGCGAGCATCACGCGGTGGGCCGGCTGAGCCCGGCCGAGTTCAGCGAGCGGCTGGACCGGGCGTACGCCGCGACCACCATCGGCGACCTGGACGAGCTGCTCGCCGACCTGCCCGGCATCGATCTGTACCGTCTGCCGCACGAGTCGCTGCCGCGCTACCAGGACGCGGCCGGCCGCCCGCTGCCGGCCGAGCGGCCGGGAGCGGGCCCAGTGGTGCCAGGCGGGCGGTTCTCGCCGGCGTGGCTGTCCGCCTGGGGCAGCTGGGCCACCCTGACGCTGGTCACCTTCCTGGTCTGGCTGGGCACCGGCGCGGGCTTCCCGTGGTTCCTGCTGGTCGCCGGGCCTATCGGGATCATCCTGCTGGCCCGCTGGCTGAGCGGCGCGTCGCACCATGGTTAGCCGCGGCGGCCCTAACCGAGCCCGGTTCGCAATCTGGGCCCGGGTCGCGTAGACTCGCCACCGGCCCTCATAGGCTGCCGTTCCCGTATGGCCTCACGTCTGCGGTGTGGCAGGCAGTCGCTCTGCTGGGCCCGCCCGTTCCCGGTATCGCGCGTAAGCGTGGCCGGCCATGGGCGCGCCAGGGAATAATTGACAACGGTTACCAGTTAGCACGACCTGAACGCCGGCTGGCGATCGGACGGACAGCGAAGCGCGGAGGATATGCCCAAGAAAGACGGCGCCATCGAGATTGAGGGCACGGTGGTTGAATCGCTCCCCAATGCCTTCTTCCGGGTGGAGCTCGACAACGGGCATAAGGTCCTGGCCCACATCAGCGGCAAGATGCGGATGCACTACATCCGGATCCTGCCCGATGACCGGGTCGTCGTCGAGCTCAGCCCGTACGACCTGAGCCGCGGACGGATCGTCTACCGGTACAAGTAGTTCGCAGCAAGCACAGCAGCAGCACAGCGAGCGGCACCGGGCCGGCAGGCCCGGGCCATGAGGAGCCCACCATGAAGGTCAAGCCGAGTGTGAAGAAGATCTGCAGCAAGTGCCGGATCATCCGCCGGCACGGCCGGGTCATGGTCATCTGCTCTGACCCGCGCCACAAGCAGCGGCAGGGCTGAGCCCGTACCGACACGTACCGCGATCCGCGGCCGGCGAACCGGTCGCGGATCACCCCCGGAGGAGGCCGGGGCCCGGTCCTGGGCAGGGACCGGGAGCGGTGCGCAGGACCTCCGGACCGAAGGAGAAACTGCCCAGTGGCACGACTGGTTGGCGTCGACCTCCCGCGCGATAAGCGCCTGGAGGTCGCTCTTACGTATGTGTACGGAATCGGCCGCACCCGCGCCACCGAGACCCTCAAGGCCGCCGGTGTGAGCGGGGACACCCGCGTTCACCAGCTCACCGACGAGGAACTGGTCCGCCTGCGGGACTGGATCGAGGCGACCTACAAGGTCGAGGGTGACCTGCGCCGCGAGGTCCAGGCGGACATCCGCCGCAAGGTCGAGATCGGCTGCTACCAGGGCATCAGGCACCGCCGCGGGCTGCCGGTGCACGGCCAGCGCACGCAGACCAACGCCCGCACCCGCAAGGGCAAGAAGAAGACCGTCGCCGGGCGCAAGAAGGCCGGCAAGAAGTAGTAGTCCGCCCGACCGCGGACCGATCACCTCCGCCAGGACAGGAGCAGGATGCCTCCGAAGAGCCGTGCCGGCGCCGTCAAGAAAGTGCGCCGCAAGGAACGGAAGAACGTCGCCCACGGGCACGCTCATATCAAGAGCACGTTCAACAACACCATCGTCTCGATCACCGACCCGGCCGGGAGCGTCATCTCCTGGGCGTCATCCGGGCAGGTCGGGTTCAAGGGCTCGCGTAAGTCCACGCCCTTCGCTGCCCAGATGGCCGCCGAGGCCGCCGCGCGCCGCGCCATGGAGCACGGCATGCGCAAGGTCGACGTGTTCGTCAAGGGCCCTGGCTCGGGCCGGGAGACCGCCATCCGGTCGCTGCAGGCGACCGGCCTGGAGGTCGGCTCGATCCAGGACGTGACCCCGGTTCCGCACAATGGCTGCCGCCCGCCCAAGCGGCGCCGGGTCTGAAGGGTAGCGATACATGTCCCGATACACCGGCGCCGACTGCAAGCGCTGCCGCCGCGAGAAGACGAAGCTCTTCCTCAAGGGCGCCAAGTGCGACTCGCCGAAGTGCCCCATTGAGATCCGGCCCTACCCGCCGGGCGAGCACGGCCGCAACCGGCCCAAGGAGAGCGAGTACCTGCTCCAGATCCGCGAGAAGCAGAAGGCCAAGCGGGTCTACGGCGTGCTGGAGCGGCAGTTCCACAGCTACTACGAAGAGGCCACCCGCAAGCGCGGCAAGACCGGCGAGGTCATGCTCCAGATCCTGGAGAGCCGGCTGGACAACGTCGTGTACCGGGCCGGCTTCGCCAAGAGCCGGGACATGGCGCGGCAGCTGGTCAACCACGGCCACATCCTGGTCAACGGCAAGAAGGTCGACATCCCGTCCTACCGGGTCGCCGAGGCCGACATCATCGAGGTGCGCGCCAAGTCGCACGAGATGACGCCGTTCATCGTGGCCCGCGCCGAGGCCGGCGAGCGGCCCACCCCCGCCTGGCTGGAGGTCATCCCGGACAAGATGCGCGTGCTGGTGCACACGCTGCCGAGCCGGGCGCAGGTCGACACCCAGATCCAGGAACAGCTGATCGTCGAGTACTACTCGAAGTAAGGCGGCCTTCGCGCCGCGGGATCGCGACTGTCATATAGCGGGCAGCGCGGAAAGGAACCACCCATGCTCATCGCCCAGCGCCCGAGCCTGACCGAGGACCAGGTCGACGACTTCCGGTCCCGGTTCGTCATCGAGCCCCTCGAGCCAGGCTTCGGCTACACCATCGGCAACTCGGTCCGCCGGACCCTGCTCTCGTCGATCCCCGGCGCGGCAGTGACCAGCATCCGGATCGAGGGTGTGCTGCACGAGTTCTCCACCGTGCCCGGGGTCACCGAGGACGTCACCGACATCATCCTGAACCTCAAGGAGCTCGTCGTGTCCTCCGAGCACGACGAGCCGGTGCCGATGTACCTGCGCAAGCAGGGCCCAGGGGTGGTCACCGCGGCGGACATCGCGCCGCCGGCCGGGGTCGAGGTGCACAACCCCGACCTGCACATCGCCACCCTGAACGCCAAGGGCAAGCTGGAGATGGAGCTGACCGTCGAGCGCGGCCGCGGCTACGTCTCGGCCACCCAGAACAAGCAGCCCGGGCAGGAGATCGGCCGGATCCCGATCGACTCGATCTACTCGCCGGTGCTGCGGGTGACCTACAAGGTCGAGGCGACCCGTGTGGAGCAGCGGACCGACTTCGACCGGCTGATCCTGGACGTCGAGACCAAGCCGTGCATGCGGCCGCGGGACGCGGTGGCCAGCGCGGGCAAGACCCTGGTCGAGCTGTTCGGCCTGGCCCGCGAGCTGAACGTGGACGCCGAGGGCGTCGACATCGGCCCGTCGCCGACCGACGCGGCGCTGGCCGCCGACCTCGCACTGCCGATCGAGGAGCTGAACCTCACCGTCCGGTCCTACAACTGCCTCAAGCGCGAGGGCATCCACACCGTGGGCGAGCTGGTCGCCCGCAGCGAGCAGGACCTGCTCGACATCCGCAACTTCGGCGCCAAGTCGATCGAGGAAGTCAAGCAGAAGCTGATCGACATGAACCTGGCGCTCAAGGACTCCCCGCCCGGGTTCGACCCGGGTACCGCGGCGGACAGCTACGGCGCGGACGACGACGAGAGCTACGTCGAGACCGAGCAGTACTGACCGGCAACACTGTCCGGGCCACCGCGGCCTGCCGCAGTCAACTACAGGAGTAACTCCCATGCCCACGCCAACCAAGGGCCGCCGGATGGGCGGCAGCTCGGCGCATCAGAAGCACATGCTGTCGAACCTGGCCACGGCGCTCTTCGAGCATGGCAAGATCACGACCACCGAGGCCCGGGCCCGCCGGCTGCGGCCGTTCGCCGAGCGTCTGATCACTCAGGCCAAGCGCGGCGACCTGCACGCCCGGCGCCAGGTTCTCACCGTGGTCACGGACAAGGGCGTGGTGCACACCCTGTTCACCGAGATCGGGCCGAGCTTCGCCACCCGGGAGGGTGGCTACACCCGGATCACCAAGATCGGCCCGCGCAAGGGGGACAACGCCCCGCTCGCGGTGATCGAGCTGGTGAGGGAAGAGGCCGAGGCCAGGGCACCGCGCCGCCGCCGGCTGGCGCGCCGGCCGGCCACCGCGGCCGCGGCCGCGCCCGCCCGGGCCGCCGCGTCGGTGGCCGCCCCGGCAGAGGCTCCCGCTGAGGCCGAGGCTGCGGACGAGACCGCGGCTGAGGCCAGCACTGCCGAAGCCAGCACCGCCGAGGTCGAGGCGGCTGACGAGGCCGAGGCGGCTGACGAGGCCGCCGCGGACGCCGAGGCGGCGGACGACGGCGCCGACGGCGCCGAGGGCGACGACGCGGCGAAGGACGCCTAGCCAGGCGTCCCGGCCCTGGGGATGACCAGGTCAGCCGAGCCGGATCCGGATACCTGCCGGATCCGGCTCGACCTGTCTTATGACGGTGCGGGCTTCCACGGCTGGGCCAGCCAGCCCGGTCTGCGCACGGTCCAGGACGAGGTGGAGCGGGCCCTGGCGACCGTGCTCGGCCTGCCGGACGTCCGGCTCACGGTCGCGGGCCGGACCGACACCGGCGTGCACGCCCGCGGCCAGGTGGCCCACACCGACGTGCCGGCCGCCCAGTGGTTGTCCGCACAGGGGCTGCCAGCGCAGGAGCCGGCTGCACAGGGCCAGTCAGGACAGGGGCTGCCAGCGCAGGAGCCTGCTGCACAGGGCCAGTCAGGACAGGCGCGGGCGGCGCCGGAGCCGGCTGCACCGCTGGCGGCACGGGGGCCGGCCACGGCCGGGCCGGTGCTGCGGCGGCTGGCCGGGCTGCTGCCGCCGGACGTGCGGGTCCGGGCGATCGGCCCCGCGCCGGACGGGTTCGACGCCCGCTTCTCCGCGCTGTGGCGGCGCTACTCCTACCGGGTCTGCGACGACGGCGCCGCGGCCGACCCGCTGCGCCGTGGGGACACCCTGTTTCACCCCCGGCCGCTGGACGTCAGCCTGATGAACCAGGCCGCCGCCGCGCTGGCCGGGGAGCACGACTTCGCCGCGTTCTGCCGCCGCCGGGAAGGTGCCAGCACGGTCCGCGCGCTGCTCCGGCTGGAGTGGCAGCGCACCGCGCCGGGGCTGGCCGTGGCGGCGGTGGTGGCCGACGCGTTCTGCCACAACATGGTCAGGGCGCTGACCGGGGCTCTGCTCGCCGTCGGCGACGGGCGCAAGCCACCCGGCTGGCCCGCCGGGGTGCTCGCCGCCCGGGTGCGCGACCCGGCTGTGCACGTCGCCCCGGCGCACGCGCTGTGCCTGGAGGAGGTCCGCTACCCGCCGCCCGGGGACCTGGCCGCCCGGGCCGCCGCCACCCGCCGCGTCCGCGGCTGACCGCAAAATGCAGTGTCACTGCAAGCCCCGCGCCGACGCGGTTGCAGTGATACCGCAAGTCCCCGCGCGCCGATGCGGTTGCAGTGATACTGCAAGTCCCCGCGCCGTGTGGTTGCAGTGATACTGCAACCTCAGCCGCCCGCGGTGCGGGCGCGGCGGTCAGGCCGACTTGCCGTTGACCAGGCGCTGGCTGAGGCTGACGTTGGCGGAGCCGGCCAGCACCCGGTTGCAGAACTGGATCAGATCCGCCTTCTGGGCCGCGTTCTTCGGCTTGTGCTGGCTGGCGAGCTCGGCCCAGATCAGGATCAGATAGTGGCCCTTCACGTCGGCGACCTCGATCCCGGTGCCCTTGCCCAGGTTGCGGGTCGGGCCCTTGGTGCCGCGCAGCTGCAGGATGAACTCGTGTGTCCCGGTGGCCAGCCCGGCGTGCTGGGCCAGCCGGGCGCTCTGCAGGTTCAGCACCCCGATCGTGCCCATGATCTTCTTGTCCCCGGACAGGTAGCTGCCCCGCAGCACCTGAGTGCAGGCGGCGGCCTGGACCGCGGCCTGGAGCTTGGCGCCGATGACCGCGGGCTCGCAGTGCTTGCCGCGCTTGGCGGCGGTGAGCGTGTAGGTCTGGCCCGAGGCGGTGAAATGAGCCGGGAACACCTCGGGCAGGGTCAGGGGGACCGGATCCACCTTCCTGGTCTGGATGTGCCCCCAGCGGCCGCTGGAGGACGGCGAGGGGGACGGGGAGGGCGTCGTGGGCGCCGACGGGCTCACGGACGGCGAGGATCCGGCCGTCGGGGTGCCGTGGTGGCTGAACTTCAGCACGTACGTCACCGCGGCCGCCGCGATCACCAGCACGGCCCCCACGGCGACCAGCAGCCGTAGCCTGCCGCCGCTCTTGCGGGCCCGCTTGCCGCGCGGGGCGCCGCGCGGCGGCCCGCCCGCGGCCGGAGCGGCGGTCTCCTTCTCCGCTGGGGTCCTGGCCGCCGGGACGGCCTGGGCAGTCCCCGTGGTGCTGGCCCCCGTGGTGCTGGTTGCCGTGGCCGGTGCCACCGGCGCGGCCAGGCCCGGCCAGGACGACGCGGACCCGGTGGCGTCGTCGTCAGCGGGCCAGGGCTGGATCGAGGGGACGTCCATGGACGGGGGATAGGCGGCCCCACCGGGGCCTTTGGCGGCCGGCCAGCCGTACCCGTGCTCGGCCGACGCGGTGCCCGGCCAGGCGGCCGCCACGCTGCCCGCGCCGTCCGCGGGCAGGTTCCACGCGGCGAACTGGCCCGGCGGGTACACCGGCGGCGGCTGGCCGGGCGCGGGCGGGAAGCCGCGGGCCGGGCCCTTGCGCGCGAACGAGCCGGCCGCGCCGTAATGGCCGCCGGCCAGGGCAAATCCGCCGTCGGTGCCGCCGTCCGGGTCGCCGTAGCCGCTGTCCGGCCAGAGCACGTCATCCTCGTCCGGCATGCGGTAGCCAGCGTGCGGCTGGTCCGCTTCCACGTCACCCGGGTAATGCATGCGGTGAGCGTATCGCTGGTCTGCCACTGTGATAGCGCTCTCAGGGCATTTGCAGTGCTTGCTGGCGAGCGCAGGGCCGCTGGAGAGGCGCTGCCTACAGTGCTAGCCGCTCGCTGCGGGCCGCTGGAGAGGCGCTGCCTTCCCTCCTCGCTCCCTCGGCGCTCCTTCGTCGCGCCTCATCGCTCGTCAGGAAAACAGCGCCGCGCCCCTCCGCGAGCTGTGCTAGCCGCTCGCTGCGGGCCGCTGGAGAGGCGCTGCCTTCCCTCCTCGCTCCCCCGGCGCTCCTTCGTCGCGCCTCATCGCTCGTCAGGAAAACAGCGCCGCGGCCCTACGCGAGCCTGGGG
>DASVBE010000247.1:0-3443 GCA_036375995.1 Streptosporangiaceae bacterium
GCTCGACGCTGTACGACCGGGCCCGGTTCGCCACCCATCACCTGTGGGTGACCAGGTACGACCCGGCGCACCGCTACCCGGCCGGTGACTACGTCAACCAGCACCCCGGCGGCGCCGGCCTGCCGCAGTACATCGCCGGGGACGCCAGCCTGGACGGCGAAGACGTGGTGCTCTGGCACACGTTCGGGCCGGCGCACTTCCCGCGGCCGGAGGACTGGCCGGTGATGCCGGTCAGCCGTTGCGGGTTCACCCTCAAGCCGACGGGGTTCTTCAGCAGGAACCCAACCCTGGACGTCCCCCCGCCGGGCTGCCACTAGCGCTGCGGGCAGTCGGCACCGACGCCGGCGGCTGGCGGTCGCCGGAAGCCGCCTGCCGCCGGTTTCCCTTCCCCAAAGCGGCCATCGCGCCGCACAAGGCGGCCGCCCCGCACCAGCCGATGGCCGCCGCGCACTAGCGGCCCGCCGCACCATCGGCAGCGCCACAAAGCCGCCCGACATTTGGCCGCCCGGCATTTGGCCGGCCGCACCTGCGGCTGGCGCCAAGGCCACGCCGCCGGACTTAGCCAGCGCCGCTTCCGGCCGGGGCAGAGCCCGCCGCGGGACCCAGTCCCGCGGCCCGGCACTGCGGCCGCAGCGCTCTGGACAGCCGGTCGGTCCGGGTGAACGACACCCGGCACAGCGACTTCGCCTTGTCCCCGCAGGCGTGCACCAGGCCGCCGCCGGTGGTGCTTGGAACCGACGCGGTCACGCAACCAGCGTGCGACCGGCCGTAGGTTCCGGGCGCGGCCACCGCCCACCACACCGAGCCCGCGACCAGCACGACCGCGATCACCACGGCGATCACGGCCGCCCGGCGCCGCCGCCGTCCCCAGCCCGGCGGTCCGTCCCCGGCCCCGGCCGGCGGCGCCATGTCCGGCAGCTGGGCCGGATACCGCATCGGGCTCATGGCCGGACCTTAGCCGCCGCATGTTTCCGGCAGATGTCCCGTCCGCCGGCCAGCCTGCCCAATGCGATCGATGTGACATCGCTTGGCTAAGAAGCGAGCGATGTCACATCGATCGCTAAACGGGTGGGGCTTGGCGAGCGGTCTGGGCGAGGCGGGGCTGGGCTGGTTTGTGGCACGCGCGGCAGCGGATCACAGGGCTGGGCGGCGGTCCGGCCGAGGCGGGGCTGGGCTGGGTCGGCCTGGTGCGCCGGCAGGCTCAGGCCGGTGCCAGCACAGTGCTGGGCGGGCGGTCCAGTTTGAAGGGCCGGGTCGGCCTGCTACGCCGAGCAGGCTCAGGCCGGTGGCCAGCACACTGCTGGGCGGCTGGTCCAGTCGATGCGGGCTGGGCCCGGATCAGTCTGGTACGCCGAGCAGGCTCAGGCCGGTGGCCAGCACGGTGCCGGCCGCCTGGGCCAGCGTCAGCCGGGCGCGGGCCAGGTCCGGCTCGGGGCGGCCGCGGCGGGGTAGGACCGGGCACGCCTCGTCGCAGCGCGACCAAGCAGCGGCCACGCTCTCCAGGTAGCGCGCCACGCGATGCGGCTCGCCCGCCCGGCCCGCCACTGCGGCCACCGCCGGGAAGTCGGCCAGCAAGCTGAGCAGCGCGGTCTCCTCGCAGGCGGTCAGCCGCGCCGGGTTGAAACCGCTTTCCAGGCCGATCCCGGCCGCCGCCGCCCGCCCGCTCAGGCCGGTTACCCGCTGCCGCGCGTGCCGCACCAGCCAGGCCGGGCTAGCGCTCGTCCGCCGGGCCCAGACCGCCAGATCAATCTCCACCGGCGCCCCCGGCGGCCAGCTGATCAGCGCATACCACGCCGCCCCTGCCCCCACCGCAGCCACCAGCTGCCCCAGCGTCCCCGGCGCCGGATCAGCCCGCGAAACCCCTGCGACTGATGTGCCCCGGACGCTGGATGTGACATCCGGTCCTTGAGCGGCCGGCGGTCCGTCCAGGGGCAGGCCCGTGCTCGATGTGGTTGGAGCGCCGGATGCGACGTGAGGGTTCTGGGCGTCTCCTGGGCCTGTCGGAGGCGATGCCGGGGCGGATGGCATCACCGAGATCTCTGTGACTGGTGGGGTCTGGGCGACGAGTGCTTCCTGGAGGCCCTGAGCGACAGGCCTGCCGCCCGCATGCGGGCCCGGGACGGAGGTTCTGGTCGCGGCTGGACCGGGGATCCGCAGGCTGGTCACGCCGGGTCCCGGCGCGGCGGATAGCACGGCTCCGGCCGCGCGGAGCAGGCGTCCCGTGGCGGCGGCCAGAGCGCCGCGCCTGGCCTGGCTCAACGTAGCCGTGAACGGCGGCTCCTGGGGCAGCGGGTCGAGCCGGAAGCGCTGGCCGGCCAGCCGGTCGCTGCGACCGTAGGCCTGGCCGTCCGCCATGATGAGCCCGGCCAGCTCACCCGAGGCCCGGACGGTCAGCCAGATGCTGACAAAGCCGGGACCGGCCGCTTCGGCCCGCCGCACCCCTGGATGCCGGCCCAGCCCGGCGGCGATGGCCCGGGCCAGCTCGCCCGCGGGCAGCCCGGTCGCCCTGGCCAGCCGCAGCGCCACCGGCGAGGCGTAGTCGCCCTGCTCCGGGTGCCGTGGCCGGCGCACCCCGGCCCGGCCCAGCGCGCTCGCGCCCCCAGCGCTCGCCGGACCACCGCCGAGCGCAGCCAGCGCCGCCACGGCCGCCGCCTGGACCGCGTCGTCTAGCTCCCCGGGAGTCACCGACGGATGCTAACCGCCCAGCCCGCGTTGCCGCTCAATTCCGGGTCCCCGTCCTGGCTCACTCACGGGGGTGATCGATGGCACATCCCTCACAGCGGGCCAGCAGTGCAGGCCACCCCAGCCCCGCCGGTACGCGCGTGGATGTGCCATCCGGGTCTTTCTGCTGGGCCCTGCAGCACATTCCTGGATCGCTGCACGCCTCGCGCGGGCGCCCCGGGCGGAGTGTGATCGAAGCGCCGTTGCCTGGCCTGGAGAGAGACATAGAAGGCAAGCAACGGCACTTCGATCACCTAGGGAGGCCCGGCCCCAACGCGAGTTCACGCAGTTACCGGGGTGGCCGTACCGTCCGGCGCTGGACTGCTGCGGTTCCGCCGAGCTCGTCCAGGAGCCGGGCCAGCAGCTCACGGTGCTCGGCAAGGCGTTGCTCACCGAACCGGCCGGCCAGCCGCTGGTCCACATCGGCCCGGGCCCGCCGTGCCGCGGCCACGGCCTCCCGGCCCCGGCCGGTCAGCCGGACGCGGCGGATGCGGGCGTCAGCCGCGCCTGTCACACGCTCGCAGTAACCGAGCCGCTCAAGCTCCGCCACGGCCTTGGAAGCTCCCTGCTGCGTCATGCCGAGCTGGGTGGCCAGCTCGCCCACCGTGGGCTCGCCGTCGATCAGGTGCTGGAACACATACCCGTGCGAGAAGCGCAGATCACCGAACCCCCCGGCGGCCAGTTTCTCCTGGACCAGCGCCGCGGCGGCCTGCCCCACGAAA
>DASVBE010000257.1:0-23896 GCA_036375995.1 Streptosporangiaceae bacterium
CTGGGCCGGGTGCACTTCACCGGCATCGGCGGGGCCGGGATGTCCGGCATCGCCCGCATCCTGCTGGCCCGCGGCGTGCCGGTGTCCGGCACCGACTCGGCGGACTCCGCGCTGCTGGCCGAGCTCGCCGCGCTCGGCGCGCGGGTCGCGGTCGGCCACGACGCCGGCCATCTGGGCGACGCGGACACGCTGGTGGTGTCCAGCGCGATCCGGCCGGGCAACCCGGAGCTGGCGGCCGCCCGGCAGCGCGGGCTCCGGGTGCTGCACCGCTCCGCGGCGCTGGCCGCGGCCATGGCCGGCCGCCGCGGGGCCGTCATCGCCGGAACGCACGGCAAGACCACCACGACGTCGATGCTGACCACGATCCTGCGCCGCGCGGGCGCTGACCCGGCCTACGTGATCGGCGGGATCCTGGCGGAAACGGGCCTGGGCGCCGAGGACGGCCGCGGCGAGGTCTTCGTCGCCGAGGCGGACGAGAGCGACGGCTCGTTCCTCAACCTGGCGCCGCGGGCCGCGGTAGCGGTGGTGACCTGCGTGGAAGCCGACCACCTGGACAACTACGCGTCGCTGGCGGAGATCGAGGCCGCGTTCGCTGAGTTCGCGGCCCGGATGCCGCCCGGCGGGACCCTGGTCCTCTGCGCGGACGACCCGGGCTGCGGCCGGCTGGCCGCCGCAGCCAGCGGCCTTGACCTGCGGCTGCGCTGGTACGGCGCGGCGGCGAGGGCCGGCTACCAGGTGAGCGGCATCGAGGTCACGGGCATGACGACCCGCCTGACGGTGACGCCGGGGCCGGAGACCGGGCTGCCGGCCGGTGTGCCGCTGCCGGTCACGATCGGCGTGCCGGGCCGGCACAACGCGCTGAACGCGGCCGCGGCGCTGGCCGCCGCCGCCGAGCTGGGCACGGGGGGCGCGGCGGCGGCGGCCGGGCTGGCCGCCTACGGCGGGGCGCAGCGCCGGATGGAGCCCAAGGGCGAGGCGGACGGCGTGCGGGTGCTCGACAGCTACGCGCATCACCCCACCGAGCTGGCCGCCGACCTGGCCGCGGCCCGGGAGGTGGCGGCTGGCGGCCGGGTCATCGCGGTCTTCCAGCCCCACCTGTTCAGCCGGACCCGGCTGTTCGCGGCCGAGTTCGGCGCCGCGCTCGGCCTCGCCGACGAGGCCGTCGTGCTCGACGTCTACCCGGCCAGGGAGGATCCCGAGCCCGGGGTGACCGGTGAGCTGGTGGCCCGCGCCGTGCCCGGCGGGGCGCTGTACCTGCCCGACGCGGCCGCCGGGCCGGCCGCCGCGGCGGGCCTGGCCAAGCCGGGGGACCTGGTGCTGACGATGGGCGCGGGCGACGTGACCCGGCTCGGGCCGCTGATCGTGGATGTGCTCCGGGCCCGCGCGGGGGAGGGCGGATGACGGATGGCCCGGACCAGCGGGACGGGGCTGACCCCCGGCCCGCCCGCCCGGTGACGCTGCCCGCGCAGCCCACGGCCGTGCCCCGGCCGGGCGTGCCCGTACCGGATGGGCCCGTACCAGATGGGCGCGTCCCGGGTGGGGTGGCGACCGCGGCGCCGCCGGACGGGACCGGAGCGCCCGCCGGGCCGGACGCCGGTGAGCCTGCGCCGGGCAGGAAACGGGCCGACCGGTGGAAGGCGGCCTTCTTCGTGCTGGCCGTGGTGGCCATCATCGCCGGGGTCGCCTGGGCCCTGCTCGGCTCGAAGTTCCTGGTCGTCCGGTCCATCACGATCAACGGGGCGCCGGACATCCCGCGCGGCCAGGTCATCGCGGCCGCCGGGGTGCGGGCCGGCACCCCGCTGATCCGGATCAGCACCGGGACCGTCGCCCGCCGGGTGGAGCGGCTCACGCTGGTCGAGTCCGCCCGGGTGACCAGGTCCTGGCCGAACGCGATCACGATCACGATCGTGGAGCGCACGGCGGCGCTCGCGGTCCGCGAGCCGGCCGGCTGGGCCCTGGTCGACCGGTTCGGGGTGGTCCTGCACCAGGTCCCTGGCCGCCCGCACGGCCTGCCGCGGCTGCGCACGAGCACTGCGCCGGATCTGCTCCGCGGCAACCCGGCGGTGTTCGCCGCCGCCACCGTGGAACGCGAACTGCCGGCCCGGCTGGCCGCGAAGGTGCATAGCATCGCCGCGCCCACCGCCGACACGGTCACCCTGTACCTTCGCCGCGGCCGCACCGTGGTGTGGGGTGACGCCTCGCAGACCGCGATGAAAGCCAGGGAACTGGCCATCCTGATGCGCGGCCAGGCACGCTATTTCGACGTCAGCGACCCGCGGGCGGTAGTCACCGCGCCCACCGCCCCGGCCGCCTGATCATGCGCCAGGACCGTCCCCGCTATCGGCCGGCTTTTCCCGGTGTCCGCCGCCCGGCCCGCACGCTGGCCTGCGACACGCCGGGGCGCTGGGCGCCCGGTTAGTTGACCCTGGTGGCGCGCGATCCTACTGTCCCTATCAATCAGCAGCTTGACATAACTCTAAATCTCAACTTGAGGGTGAGAGTTGTGCGGCTGGAAACCGCGGACGTGTCCCGGCCGATGCTATTGGGGGAGTATTTCGGCGAATTGCAGCTAACGAGGTTTTCCGGAAAGCGGCCGTAAAGCTCTCCGGTTAATCGCGAAAGCGGCAACAGAAAATCCCCAGAGACGCAGACGAGCGGAAAGGTCCCACCTCGTGGCAGCACCGCAGAACTACCTGGCGGTCATTAAGGTCGTCGGTATCGGCGGGGGCGGCGTCAATGCCGTGAACCGGATGATCGACGAGGGACTCAAGGGCGTTGAGTTCATCGCGATCAATACCGATGCGCAGGCCCTGCTGATGAGTGACGCCGACGTCAAGCTGGACGTCGGCCGGGAGCTCACCCGTGGCCTGGGTGCGGGTGCCAACCCGGACATCGGCAGCAAGGCCGCGGAGGATCACCGCGAGGAGATCGAGGAGGTCCTCAAGGGCGCTGACATGGTCTTCGTTACCGCCGGTGAAGGCGGCGGTACCGGGACCGGCGGGGCCCCGGTGGTGGCCAGCGTGGCCCGCTCGCTCGGCGCGCTGACGATCGGCGTGGTCACCCGGCCGTTCGGGTTCGAGGGCAAGCGCCGGGCCGCCCAGGCCGATCTGGGCATCGAGCGGCTCCGCGAGGAAGTCGACACGCTGATCGTCATCCCCAATGACCGGCTGCTGTCCATCTCCGACCGGCACGTCAGCGTGCTGGACGCGTTCAAGGCCGCCGACCAGGTGCTCCTTTCCGGTGTCCAGGGCATCACCGACCTGATCACCACGCCCGGCCTGATCAACCTGGACTTCGCGGACGTGAAATCGGTGATGTCCGGGGCCGGGTCCGCGCTGATGGGCATCGGCTCGGCCCGCGGCGACGACCGCTCGGTCGCGGCCGCCGAGATGGCGATCTCCAGCCCGCTGCTCGAGGCCAGCATCGACGGCGCGCACGGCGTGCTGCTGTCCATCCAGGGTGGCTCTGACCTGGGGCTCTTCGAGATCAACGAGGCCGCCCAGCTGGTCTCCAACTCCGCCGCCCCGGACGCCAACATCATCTTCGGCGCGGTCATCGACGACGCGCTGGGCGACGAGGTGCGGGTCACCGTGATCGCGGCCGGGTTCGACGAGGCCCGGCTGGCCCGGTCCCGGCCGGGCCGGTCCGGCGGTCTCGGCCTGCCGGCCGCTCCGGCCGCTGCCCCGGCCGCTGCCGCCGGCACCCCGCCGCGCCCCCAGCCGGACGGCGGCCCTTCCGCCAGCGGCGGCTGGCGGCCGGTCAGTTTCCCTGAGCCGCCTGGCCTGGCTGCGCCTGCGCCGCTGGCCAGCCAGGACGGCGACGCCGGCGGCTGGTCCGGGCCAGCGGGCGCCGGGCCGGCCAGCGCCGGGGCGCCGTCCGGCGACGACGCCGAGGCCGTCCCGCCGCCGCGGCCCGCGGACCCGGCCGGCCGTAAGGACGGCCTGAGCTCCGGGTCCGGCGACGCGCCCAGCGGGAACGGCACGGCGGCGGGCGACGCCCCCGCGGCCCGGGCCGAGCCGCCCGCCGCCCGGGCGTTCGAGGGGGCCAGCACCCGCCGCCGGTCGGTCGTCTTCGAGGAGGACGACGATCTTGATGTGCCTGACTTCCTGAAGTGAGCGACCGCCGCGGCGAGATCAGCGCGGCCCGGGACGAGGTCAGCCAGCGGATCGCCGCAGCCTGCGCGGCCGCGGGCCGCAGCCCGGATGAGATCACCCTGATCGCGGTCACCAAGACCCGGCCGGTGTCCGACATCGCGCTGCTCTGCGAGCTGGGCCTGACCGACATCGGGGAGAACCGGGATCAGGAGGCCCGCGCCAAGGCCGAGCAGGCCGCGGCGCTGGGGCTGCGGCCGACCTGGCATTTCATCGGCCAGCTGCAGACCAGGAAGGCCGCCAGCGTGGTCTCCTACGCGGCTGTGGTGCATTCGGTGGACCGGATGCGCCTGGTCGAGGCGCTCGCGGCCCGCTGCCGTACGTCTGGAAAAACCGTCACCTGCCTCGTCCAGGTCAGCCTGGAAGAACCCGGGCCGGCGACGGGCCCGGCCGCCCGCGGCGGCGCGGACCCGCAGGAGGTGCCCGCGCTGGCGGACGCGATCGCCGCGAACGGGCCGGCCGGCCCGGGGGAGGGCGGCCTGGTGCTGGGCGGGGTGATGGCGGTGGCGCCGCTTGGCCGCCCGGCCGGGCCGGCGTTCGCCCGGCTCGCCGGGGTGGCCGCACAGGTCCGCGCCAGGCACCCGGCAGCCACGGTGATTTCCGCAGGTATGAGCGGTGATCTGGAGGAAGCGATCGCGGCCGGCGCGACACACCTGCGGATCGGTACGGCGTTGCTCGGCGGCCGGCCAGCCTTCGTCAGGTAATGTCCGTCGCGTGGCACGCCGTGGGCGTCGCTGCACCATAGCGTGACGGAGGACCAAGAATGGCCAGCGCGATGCGCAAGATGGCGGTCTATCTCGGCCTCGTAGAGGACGACCACCGCTACGACGACCGCTATGACGGTGAGTACGGCTCCGAGGAGTACGACGAGTACCCCGACGAGCACGGCGAGCTGCCCGAGGCGGCCGAGCGTCATGACGCGCAGTTCACCCCGCCCGAGGCCGGTCCTGACACCAGCCGGAACGGCTACCACGGCCAGACCGCGACGCTGACCCAGACAACTGATCTGGCCCGTATCACCACCTTGCACCCGCGTACGTACAATGAGGCCCGTACCATCGGTGAGCACTTCCGCGACGGTACGCCGGTGATCATGAATCTCACGGAGATGGTGGACAGCGACGCCAAGCGCCTCGTTGACTTCGCCGCAGGCCTGATCTTCGGGCTGCGCGGCAGCATCGAGCGCGTGACCAACAAGGTGTTCCTGCTGTCCCCGGCCAACGTCGAGGTCGCCGCGGAAGATAAGGCACGGATAGTGGAACGGGGCTTTTTCAACCAGAGCTAGCCGTTCGCAGCAAACTACGCAGCACGATAACCGCGGCAGCCACGTCGGCCCCGGGCCGTGCGGGCAGGACAGGGATGTGGCGATCGTAAAGATCATCTTGTACTACGCACTGGCGATCTATCTGGTCCTGCTCGTCGGGAGGCTGATCTTCAGCTGGATACAGTCGTTCTCGCGTTCATGGACCCCAACGGGCTTCGTCCTGATCCTCGCTGAGGCTGTCTACACGCCCACCGATCCGCCACTGAGATTTCTAAGGCGCTACATTCCGACCCTTCGCCTCGGTACTGTGGCCTTGGACCTCAGCTTCATGGTGCTGTTCCTGGTGGTGTTCGTGTTGTTCCAGGCCGTGCAGCTGATCAGGTAGCGTCCTGCAGGACGCGACTACAGGGACCAAGTCCAAGTCCAAGTGCGCCAAGGAGACGACATGCCACTGACGCCCGCGGATGTGCGGAACAAGCAGTTCAGCACGACGAGGCTCAGGCCGGGCTATGACGAGGAAGAGGTCGACGCCTTCCTCGATGAGGTCGAAGCGGAGCTCGACCGGCTGATCCAGGAGAACGAGGAACTCCGGGCGAAGCTCGCGGAAGTCCTGCGTGGCGGCAAGGCGCCCGTGGCCCTGAACGCTCCGCACGCCGAGCAGCCCCCCGAGCTCATCCAGCCGCCGGAGCCGCAGCGCATCGAGCCCGAGCGCCGGCCGCAGGAGGCCGTGATGATGGGCATGAAGCCGGCCGAGGACAACATGGACACCGCGGCCCGGGTTCTGGCGCTGGCCCAGCAGACCGCGGACCAGGCCATCGCCGACGCCCGCCGGGAAGCCGACGAGACCCTGGGGCGTGCCCGCCGCGACGCGGACGAGCTGCTGACCAAGGCCCGCCGGCAGTCCGAGCAGATCACCAGCGACGCCCGGGCCCGGGCCGAGAGCCTGGAGCGGGACGCCCAGGAGCGGCACCGCCAGGCCATGGGCTCGCTCGTGCAGTCGCGCGAGGAGCTCGAGCGCCGGGTCGACGACCTGCGTGCCTTCGAGCGGGAGTACCGCAGCAGGCTCAAGGCGTACCTGGAGGGCCAGCTCCGCGACCTGGAGGCCGGCGCGACCGACAGCGGGGTCTTCCCGGCCATGCAGGCCAGCCCGCCGCCGCCCGCCGTGCCCGCGGGCATGGGCCGGATGGAGCGCAACGGCCAGCCGTCGGTGTCGCCGTCCTACCCGCCGCAGCCCGATCCGGTGCCGCACACCGGTGGCTTCCACCCGTCCGAGGCCGCGCAGCACGACCGCCGCTAGGAGGAGACCGCCGCAGGGCGGCCTCCGCTAACCCAGCGCACCAGGTCGTCATATTGCGTGGAGCCAGCATTTGATTCGCTTTGGCATCATCCTCACGGTGGTCGTGACGGCGATCGGCTTGCTCGTCGCGGGCATCCTGACGAGCAGCCTTCAGCTGGTCTACCTGGCCATCGGGGTCAGCGGCCTGGCCGCCGTGATGCTGATCGCCGGGGTGATCATCTGGCGCGAGGAAGTCTTCGGTCCCGTCGCGAACAGCAAGGCGGCGCGGGTTCGCCCGCAGCCGGGGCCGGCCGGTCAACAGCAGCCGGCCGCCCTGGCCACCCCGCTCAGCCCGCCCGCACCCGCAGTTCCCCTGGCCCCGGCCGGCTCGCCCGGCGAGGCCGCAGCACGTACCGCAGCAGCGGCCGGCCCCGGTCCGGCCAGCCCGTCTCCGGCTGGCCCGGCCCCGGTCCGGCCGCTGCCCGTTAGTCCGCTACCCGGCAGTCCCGCCCCCGCTACGGCGGCCCCGGGTCGCGCCGAGCCCGGGCGTATCGAGCCGGGGCGTACTGCCCCGGCCGCCCCGGCGGCCAGCCCGTCTCCCGCTCCTGGCCTGCGGCCGGTCCCGGCCGAATGGGTGCCCGCCGCGGCCGCGGCGGCCAGCCCGCCCGCTGCGGCCCCGGAGCCCAGCGTCGGCTGGCCCTCCACCCGCCGCGGCCGGTCCCGCGGCCAGGCCCCGGCCGCCGCCGGACCGGGCCGGACCGCGGCCGGGGCTGACGCCCCGGCGATGTCGCTGGCCACCCCCGCCGCCCGGCAGGCCGCTGCGGCGAAGATCCGCCGCGAGGACACCGTGGCGCCGGCCGCCGCCGGCCCGCCCTCCCGGCCCGCGACCCCCGCTGCCTGGCCCGTGCCGCCCGCGGCCGGCCAGGGCCTGGGCTCGCCGGACCTCGGCCCGGCTGCTTCGCCCGGGCCGGCCCGCGAGCCCGCCCAGCCCGCGGCCAGCGCCCCGCCCGCGCCGCCGGCCCCGTCGGCGGCCCCGCCGGCCGTGCCGCCGCGGTCTGGGGCGCCGCTGCCCCGGAGGGTCCCGCAGACGGCCCCGTCCGCCATGCCGGGCAGTTCCTCATCCTCGTCGCTGTTCACGCGCATGCTCCCGGACCCGCCGTCCAGCACGCGGCAAGGCAGCGCACCGCCGCCGCACCGCGGCTCCCGGTCACCCGCGACGCCGCCGCCCGCGGCCGCGCCGCCCGCCGCGCCCCCGCGAGAGCCGGAGAAGTCCAGGCCCGCGGCGTCCGCCGTCCCGGCGCCACCCGTGTCCGACCGGCTCGTAGCCGGCCGGCCTGCGCCGGATCAGCTCATGTCCGGGCGGCTCGCGTCTGACCGGCCCGCGTCCGGCCGGCCTGACGCTGACCGGCCCGCGTCCGCCCCGGCGGCCCCGGGACGTTCGGACACTGTGCTGTCTCCGTCTGGGCTGTCTCCGTCCGGGTTGTCCCCATCCGGTGTGACCCCGCCGTCCCCGGGCGGCACGCCGCCGTCGCGGCCGGCCGGTGCCGGTGAGCCGGCTGACCCCCCGGCCCGGTCCACCGGGTCGCCCACCGTCGTCTCGTCGTCGGCCGCGGCGGGCCCGCCGCCGGCCGTGGCTGCCCCGTCGCCGGACCGGACCGGCCCCGGGCTGTCGCCCACGGTCAGCTCGCCGTCGCCGGGCCGCGCCGGATCCGGGCCGTCGCCCACGGTCGTGTCCTCGTCGCCGGGCCGCGCCGACGACAAGCCATCGCCCACGGTCAGCTCGCCGTCGCCGGGCCGCGCCGGATCCGGGCCGTCGCCCACGGTCGTGTCCTCGTCGCCGGGCAGGGCGGGATCACAGCCGTCGCCTACGGTCGTCTCGCCGTCGCCCGGCCGGACGGACAGCGAACCGTCGCCCACGGCCGTGTCGTCATCGCCGGGCAGCGCCGGGTCCGGGCCGTCGCCTACGGTCGTTCCGGCGACCCCGAGCGCTGCGGACGATAAACCGGGGGCCGGCCCGCCCTCCGCGGGCGGCGGGGACACCAGCGTGATCGTGGTCCCCGGGATCACCCGCTACCACAAGGATGGCTGCATCCTCATCCGCTTCCTGGGCGCCGAGGACCTGGAGCGGATGACCAAGGCCGAAGCCGAGGCCGCCGACTGCGTGCCGTGCAAGGCCTGCCAGCCCGACAAGGACCCCGCCTAGTCACCCGCTGCCGCTCCAGCCGCCCGGCAGCCCCGCCCGTCACGGGACCCCTGTTATGTGCGTGCGCACGTGCATAACAGCTGGCAGTTGGCCGCCAGGAGATATGTGCGTGCGCACGCACATATTTGCCCCGGGTGAGCCGGGGCCCTGGGGCAGTCAGGCCTTGCGGAGCCAGACGGTCAGGCCAAGCCCTTCGTCATGATGCCGGAACAGCCCCGGCTGGTTGGCTGCGCCGTCCGGCTGGTCGGCTGCGCCGTCCGGCTGGTTATCTGCGCCGTCCGGCTGCGGGCCGAAACCGGCGGCCAGCACCTCAGCGCCGATAAAGGCCGCGTGCTCGGTCAGCGCCCCGGCCAGTTCCTCGCCGTCGGCCCGCCAGAGCAGTCTGATCCGGTCCGTGAGCTCGAACCCGTCCTGCTTCCTGGCCTCCTGGACCAGGCGGACCACCTCACGGGCCAGGCCCTCGCGGCGCAGGGCCGGGGTAACCGCAGTGTCCAGCGCGACCGTCTCACCGCCTTCGCTGGCCACCGCCCAGCCCTCGCGCGGCCGCTGCGTGACGATCACGTCCTCCGGGCCGACCTGCGCCGGCGAGCCCCCGGCCAGCAGCGTCACGCTGCCCTCCGCGGCCAGGCGGGCGGCCAGCGCGACCGGCTCGGCCCCGGCCACCGCGCGGGCCACGGCCTGCGTGCGCGGGCCGAACCGGCGGCCGAGCGCACGGAAGTTCGGCCGCACCACGGTTTGCACCAGGCCGCCAGGCACGCTGTCCAGGCTGGCGAGCTCCCGGACGTTCAGCTCCGCGGCCACCTCGTCCCGCAGCGCAGCCGGCAGCGCGGCGAACGACGCCGCCCCGGTCAGCGCCCGGCCCAGCGGCTGCCGGGTCCGGATCCCGGCGCTGGCCCGGGCCGAGCGGCCCAGCTCGGTCAGCCGCCGGGCCAGCGCCATCTGCCCGGTCAGCGCCGGGTCCAGCAGGCCGGGATCCGCCTCGGGCCAGGCCGCCAGGTGCACCGAATCCGGCGCGCCCGGCGGACGCAGCACATCCCACAGATAGTCAGCCAGGAACGGGGTCAGCGGGGCCATCAGCAGGAGCAGCGTGTGCACGCACTCGTACAGGGTGGCGAACGCGGCCAGCCCATCGGCCGACCCCGGCCCGGCCCAGAACCGTCGCCGGGACCGGCGCACGTACCAGTTGGACAGGTCGTCGATGAACGCGGCGATCCGGCGGCCCGCGGCCGCGGCGTCGAACGCCTCCATCGCCGCGGTCACCTCGCCGATCAGCGTGTGCAGCCCGGCCAGCGCCCACCGGTCAAGCAGTGGCCGGTCCGCCGCGGGCGGCGCCTCGGCCACCCGGCCCGGGTGCCAGGCTGCGCCCGGCCCCGCCGCGGCCGCCGCGCGCGCGTACAGCACCAGGAACGCCGCCGTGCTCCAGAAAGTCAGCAGCACCCTGCGGGCGATCTCCGCGAGCACCGGCTCGCTGATCTTCCTGGCCACCCACGGCGACCCGCTGACCAGGAAGAACCAGCGCAGCGCGTCGGCGCCCCAGCGGTCCATCAGGCCCATCGGCTCGATCACGTTGCCCAGGCGCGTGCTCATCTTGCGGCCGGCCGCGTCGGTGATCAGGCCGAGGCACAGCACCTCCTCGTACGCGGACCGGCCGGTAACCAGCGTCCCGACCGCCATCAGCGAGTAGAACCAGCCGCGGGTCTGGTCGATCGCCTCGCAGACGAACTGGGCCGGGTACGCGGCCCGGAACTCCGCCTCGTTCCGCAGCGGCGCGCCGAACTGGGCAAACGGCATCGCCCCGGAGTCGTACCAGGTGTCGATGACCTCGGGCACCCGGCGCGCCTCGCCGCCGCACGACGGGCAGGCCAGCGTGACCCCGTCCACGAACGGCCGGTGCGGGTCCAGCCCGGACAGGTCGCGGCCGGCCAGGCCGGACAGCTCGGCCAGCGACCCCACACAGGTCAGGTGGCCCTCGCCGCACTCCCACAACGGCAGCGGCGTGCCCCAGTACCGGGTCCGCGACAGCGCCCAGTCCACGTTGCCGCGCAGCCACTCGCCGTACCGCCCCTGCTGGATGGTGGGCGGGTGCCAGCGGGTCCGCTCGTTCTCGGCGAGCAGCTGCTCCTTGATCGCGGTGGTGCGGATGTACCAGGCCGGCAGCGCGTAGTAGAGCAGCGGTGTGCCGCACCGCCAGCAGTGCGGGTAGCTGTGCCGGTACGGCCCGGACCGGAACAGCCGCCCGCGGTCGGCCAGGCTGGCGATCAGCGGCTCGCTGGCCTCCCGCACCGGGAGGCCGCCGGCTATCGGCAGGCCGGCGGCGAACCGGCCGTCCGGCCGGACCGGGTTGACCACCGGCAGCCCATGCCGTCGCCCGGCGTCCAGGTCGTCCGCGCCGAACGCGGGCGCGAGGTGCACCAGGCCGGTGCCCTCGCCGGCGGTCACGAACCCGGCGGTCACCACGCGGTGCCCGCCGGGCACGTCCACCAGCGAGAACGGGGGCTCGTAGGCGGCCCCGGCCAGGCTGGCGCCGTCGAACTCGGCCAGCACGTGCCAGCCCTCGCCGAGCACCCGGTCCAGCCGCGCCGCGGCCACCACGACCCGGTCCCCGTCCCCGGACTTCCCGGCCAGCACATACCGCTCGGCCGGGTGCACGGCCACCGCGGTATTGGCCACCAGCGTCCACGGGGTGGTGGTCCACACGAGCAAATCCGCCCCGGCCAGCAGCGGCGGCGCCCCCGGCGGAAGCGGTGCCAGCAGCGGGAGCCTGACCGTGACGGCCGGGTCGGTGACCTCCTGGTACACCTCGGGCTGGCCCAGCTCATGGTCGGACAGCGGGGTGCCGCACCGCGGGCAGTACGGGCTGATCCGGAAGTCGCGGACGAGCAGGCCCCGCGCGAAGATGATCTTGAGTGACCACCAGACCGACTCGATATAGCTCGCGTCCATTGTTCTGTACGCGCCGTCCAGGTCGGTCCAGTAGCCCATCCGGGCCGTCATCGCGGCGAACGCGTCCACGTGCCGCAGCACCGACTCGCGGCAGCGCTGGTTGAACTCGGCAATGCCGTACGCCTCGATGTCCGGCTGGCCGGCCAGGCCGAGTGCCTTCTCCACCGCGACCTCGACCGGGAGGCCGTGGCAGTCCCAGCCGGCCCGGCGCGGCACGTGCCAGCCGCGCATCGTCCGGTAGCGGGGGAACGCGTCCTTGAACACCCGGGCTTCGACATGGTGCACGCCGGGCATGCCGTTGGCGGTCGGCGGCCCCTCGTACACCGTCCAGAGCGGCCCGCCCGCGGTGGCCTCCAGCGACCGCGGGAACACCCCGGTGCGCTGCCAGCGGGCCAGCACCTCGCGTTCCAGGGCGGGCAGGTCCGGCACGGCCGGCAGACTGGCCAGCATGCAGGCCAGGATAGCGCTGGGGCGGCCGCGCCCCCGGGTGGGCGCGGGCGCGCGTGTTTGCAGTACCGCCGGACGCGACTTATCCTCCGTTGACTGCCCGCACGCAAGATCGATTCAATGACGGGCTGAGGAGGCGGGGAAATGGCGGCTGCTGCCGAACCTGATGCCGCTGCTCTCCCGGTCCGGCCGGGCGAGGACCCGTGGACGGCCGACGAGATCGCCGAGGTCACGGAGACGCTGACGGCCGAGGTCGGAGGGCTGCGGGCGGAGATCGCCCAGTCCGAGGCGGGTATCGCCGACCGGCTTCGGGACTCCATCGGCGATGCTGGGGACGACCAGGCCGATCTGGGCGCGAAGACGTTCGAGCGGGAGCACGAGCTGGCCCTCACGCACAACGCCCGCGCGCTGCTGATGCAGAACGAGCAGGCCCTGGCGAGGATTGCCGAGGGAACCTATGGCACCTGCGAATCATGCGGTGAGCCGATCGGCAAGGCCCGCCTCCAGGCGTTCCCCCGGGCGACCCTGTGCGTGACCTGCAAGCAGCGCGAGGAACGGCGCTGACCGGGGCGGTGGCCGGCCTGGCCGTGCGCCGCCGGCCGCGCCGGATGGGGCTGCTGCTCACCGTGGCGATCGGCGTGCTGGCCGCGGACATCATCACCAAGGCGGTGGTGGTCGCCACGCTGTCGGACCGGCCCCCGGTCCGGCTGCTCGGCGGGCTGCTGACGCTGCGGGTCGACCGGAATCCGGGTGCCGCGTTCAGCATCGGCACCTCGATGACCGTGGTGTTCACCGCGATCGCGGCCGGGGTCATCGTTTTCATCCTGCGCACCTCGCGCCGGATCCACAGCGTGGCCTGGGCGGTCACGCTGGGCCTGCTGCTCGGCGGGGCCACCGGCAACCTGACCGACCGGCTGCTGCGCGCGCCCGGCCCGCTGCGCGGGTACGTGGTCGACTGGATCCAGCTGCCGCACTGGCCGGTGTTCAACATCTCGGACTCGTGCATCGTCTGCGGCGGGATACTGGCCGTCCTGCTATCCGGCCTGGGCCTGCGCATCGACGGTGCCAGGGCAGGCCAGCCCGCGGCGGACGAGCAGGCCGGCCCGCCGGGCCCGGCGGCAGGCGGATGAGGTGGCGATGAGCAGCGGGCAGACCCGGCAGGTGCCGGTGCCGGACGGGCTCGACGGCGAGCGCCTCGACGCCGCGCTGGCCCGCATGTTCGGCCTGTCCCGGGCGCGGGCCGCGGGCCTGATCGCGGACGGCGCCGTGCTGGCCGGCGGCGCCACCGCGGCCAAATCGGACCGGGTCACCGCTGGGGAGTGGCTGGAGGTGACGCTGCCCGGGCCGCCCGCGGCCGCGCCGCCCCCGCAGCCGGTGCCCGGCATGGACGTCGTCTACGAGGACGCCGACATCGTGGTGGTGGACAAGCCGATCGGGGTGGCCGCCCATCCCACCCCCGGCTGGACCGGCCCGACCGTCCGGGAGGGCCTGATCGCCGCCGGGCACACCGTGGCCACCAGCGGGGCCGCCGAGCGGCAGGGCATCGTGCACCGGCTGGACGCGAACACGTCCGGCCTGATGGTGGTGGCCCGCAGCGAGGGGGCGTACAGCGTTCTCAAGCAGGCCTTCAGGGACCGTGCGGTCGACAAGCGCTACCACGCACTGGTGCAGGGCCACCCGGACCCGCTGCGCGGCACGGTCGACGCCCCGATCGGCCGCCACCCGTCCGGCGACGGCCGGTTCGCGGTGGTGGCCGGCGGCCGCGACTCGGTCACCCACTACGACACGCTGGAGGCGTTCCGTGCGGCCAGCCTGGTCGAGGTCGCCCTGGAGACCGGCCGCACCCACCAGATCCGGGTGCACATGGCCGCGCTGCGGCACCCGTGCGTGGGCGACCGGCTGTACGGCGCGGACCCGGTGCTGGCCGCCCACCTGGGCCTGACCCGGCAGTGGCTGCACGCCGTCCGGCTCGGCTTCGCCCACCCGGAGGACGGCCGCCGGATGGACTTCACCAGCGAGTACCCGGCCGACCTGGCCGCCGCCCTGGACGTGCTGCGGGCCGAGAGCTGACCAGTCCGGCGCGGCAGACCGCGGCGGCGCAGGCCGGGCGATAGGGTCGTAGTTACCGGACTGGCCCAGTGCCCGGCGGCGCCCTGCATCCAGCAGAGCGGCCGCGTGGCGGGCCGGTCACTTCCCCCGGCACCCAGATTCGCGCCCCGGGGCCTGCCGCCGCGGGCGGCCGGGCGCTGCGGGCTGACGGCAGCATGCCTGAAGGAGGCGGTACTTCATGGCGGCCCCGGCCGGGAAGTCATTCGCGCACCTGCACGTGCACACCGAGTACTCGATGCTGGACGGCGCGGCCCGGCTGGACGAGATGTTCCGGCAATGCCAGGCCGACGGCATGCCGGCTATCGCCATGACCGACCACGGCAACATGTACGGCGCCTACGACTTCTGGAACAAGGCGACCAAGGCCGGGATCAAGCCGGTCATCGGCATCGAGGCCTACGTCGCGCCGGAGCACCGCAGCCTGAAGAAGCCGGTCAAATGGGGCACCCCGGCGCAGAAGGACGACGACATCTCCGGCGCGGGCGCCTACACCCACATGACCCTGTGGGCGGAGACCAACGAGGGCATGCACAACCTGTTCCGGCTGGCCTCCCGGGCCTCGCTGGAAGGGTACTTCCGCAAGCCGCGGATGGACCGCGAGCTGCTGTCCGAGCACGCCAAGGGGATCATCGCCACCACCGGCTGCCCCAGTGGCGAGGTGCCGGTCCGGATCCGGCTCGGGCACGAGAAGGAGGCCCGCCAGGCCGCCGCGGATTTCCGCGACATCTTCGGCAAGGACAACTTCTTCATCGAGATCATGGACCACGGCCTGAGCCTGGAGGGCAAGTTCCGGGCCGGGCTGCGGAAGCTGTCCAAAGAGCTGTCGCTGCCGTTCGTGGTCACCAACGACTCGCACTACACCTACCCGGACGACGCCCGGGCCCACGAGGTGCTGCTGTGCGTGCAGACCGGCACCAACATGGAAGACCCGAACCGGTTCAAGTTCGACGGCAACGGCTACTACGTCAAGTCGCCGGCCGAGATGCGGGCGGTCAGCTCCGAGGAGGAATGGCAGGCCGGCTGCGACGCCACGCTGCTGATCGCCGAGCGGATCCAGACTTCGTTCGAGAAGCGGAACCTGATGCCGCGGTTCCCGCTGCCCGACGGCGAGACCGAGCAGAGCTGGCTGCGCAAGGAGATCGAGGCCGGGATGGCCCGGCGCTACCCGGACGGGTTCGACGAGCAGCGGGCCCGCCAGGTCGAGTACGAGACCGGGATCATCGAGCAGATGGGGTTCTGCTCCTACTTCCTGGTCGTGGCCGACTTCATCATGTGGGCCAAGCGCAACGGCATCCGGGTCGGCCCGGGCCGCGGCTCGGCGGCCGGCTGCATCGTGGCCTACGCGCTGGGCATCACCGACCTGGACCCGATCACCCACGGGCTGGTGTTCGAGCGGTTCCTCAACCCCGAGCGCGTGTCCATGCCCGACATCGACATCGACTTCGACGAGCGCAAGCGCGGTGACGTCATCCGGTACGTCACCGAGCGGTACGGCGACGACCGGGTCGCGCAGATCATCACCTACGGCACGATCAAGGCGAAGGCCGCGGTCAAGGACTCGGCCCGGGTCCTCGGTTTCCCGTACGCGCTCGGCGACCGGATCACCAAGGCGTTCCCGCCCCCGGTGATGGGCAAGGACATCCCGCTGGCCGGCATCTTCGAGCCGGATCACCCTCGCTACAGCGAGGCCGGCGAGCTGCGCGCGCTGTACGAGGCCGAGGCCGAGGTCCGGCAGGTGATGGACACCGCCAAGGGCCTGGAAGGGCTGATCCGCCAGCCGGGCGTGCACGCGGCCGGCGTGATCATGAGCAGCGAGCGGCTGATCGACCACATCCCGGTGTGGAAGCGGGAGGCGGACGGGGCGATCATCACCCAGTTCGACTACCCGGCCTGCGAGGACCTGGGCCTGCTCAAGATGGACTTCCTCGGCCTGCGGAACCTCACCGTGCTGGAGGACGCGCTCGCCGGGATCAAGGCCAACCGCGGCGAGGACGTCGTGCTGGAGACCCTGGAGCTGGACGACCAGCCCACCTACGAGCTGCTCGCCCGCGGCGACACGCTGGGTGTGTTCCAGCTCGACGGCGGCCCGATGCGCTCCCTGCTCCGGGCCATGCACGCCGACCGGTTCGCGGACATCTCCGCCGTGCTGGCGCTGTACCGGCCGGGCCCGATGGGCGCCAACGCGCACATCGACTACGCCGACCGGAAGACCGGCCGCAAGCAGGTCACCGCGATCCACCCGGAGCTGGCCGAGCCGCTCGCGGACATCCTGGAGCCCACCTTCGGCCTGATCGTCTACCAGGAGCAGGTGCTGGCCATCGCGCAGAAGCTGGCCGGCTACTCGGTCGGCAAGGCCGACCTGCTGCGCAAGGCGATGGGCAAGAAGAAGAAGGAGATCCTGGAGAAGGAGTTCGGCCCGTTCGAGGCCGGCATGAAGGCCAACGGCTACTCCGACGCCGCGATCAAGGCGATCTGGGACATCCTGGTCCCGTTCTCCGACTACGCCTTCAACAAGGCCCACACGGCCTGCTACGGGATGGTCTCCTACTGGACCGCCTACCTGAAGGCCAACTACAAGGCCGAGTACATGGCCGCCCTGCTCACCTCGGTGGCCGGCGACAAGGACAAGTCCGCGCTGTACCTGAACGAGTGCCGCCGGATGGGCATCAAGGTGCTGCCCCCGGACGTGAACGCGTCCGCGGCCACGTTCACCCCGGTCGGGCAGGACATCCGGTTCGGCATGGCCGCGGTGCGCAACGTCGGCGTCCCGGTGGTGGAGTCGATCGTCGCGGCCCGTACCGCCAAGGGCGCGTTCACCAGCTTCGCCGACTTCCTGCGCAAGGTGCCGGTCAACGTCTGCAACAAGCGGGTCATCGAGTCCCTGGTCAAGGCCGGCGCGTTCGACGAGTTCAACAGCCCGCGCAAGGGCCTGGTGCTGATCCACGAGCAGGCCATCGACACCGTCATCGACGTCAAGCGCAACGAGGCCATCGGCCAGGACTCGCTGTTCGGCGAGGACACCGAGGCGGCGGCCACGTTCGACGTGCCGGTCCCGGACGGCGAGTGGGAGAAGGCGGCCCTGCTCGCGTTCGAGCGCGAGATGCTCGGCCTGTACGTGTCCGACCACCCGCTGCTCGGCCTCGAGCACATCCTGTCCGCGTCCACCGACTGCTCGGTGGCCCAGCTCATCGCCTCCGCCCAGGACGACCCGGGCCGTGCCGCCGGCCGTGGCGGGGAGCGCAGCGACGGGCAGATCGTCACCGTCGGCGGCATCCTGACCGGCGTGCAGCGCAAGGTCACCCGGCAGGGTAACGCCTGGGCCGCGGCCAGCCTGGAGGACCTGGAAGGCGCCATCGAGGTGCTGTTCTTCCCGTCCACCTACCAGGCCGCACTGACCATGATCGTCGAGGACGCCATCGTGGTGGTCAAGGGCCGCCTCGACCGCCGGGAGGACCAGCCCAAGCTGGTCGCGATGGAGGTGACCGCGCCGGAGCTGCCCACCGGCGAGGAAGGCCCTTTCCAGGTGTCGATCATGGAGTCCCGGTGCGTGCCGCCGGTGATCGAGCGGCTCAAGGAAGTGCTGCGCACCCACCCCGGCCACGTCGAGGTGCACCTGCGGATGCTGACCGGCCAGCGGGTCAAGGTGATCCGGCTGGATGACAAGCTCCGGGTGAAGCCGTCACCCGCGCTGCTGGCCGACCTCAAGCAGCTGCTCGGCCCCGGCTGCGTGGGCTAGCCACGCCGCCGGGGCCGGAGCCCCACGCGGGCGGAGCGGGCCAGCCGGCCCCTTAGGCGTCCCGGCGCTGCAGCAGCCAGCCGGCCAGCGCGAGGAGCACCACGATCCACAGCACGAACACGCCGAAGCCCTGCCACGGGGTGAGCACGTCCCCGGCTGCCCGATGCGTCTGGACGATCAGCTGGCCGGCCTCGGTGGGCAGGTAGGCGTGGATGTACTTGCCGGCCGGGTCCGGGATCAGCTGCGCCAGCGGCGCCAGCACCAGCACGAAACCGATCACCGCCGTGATCGCCCCGGCGGTGTGCCGGATGAGCCCGGCGATGGCCATCGCGAACAAGCCGAGCACAGCCAGGTACAGGCCGCTGCCGGCGACCGCGCGCAGCACCCCGGGGTCGCTGATCGACACCGGCACCTTGCTGTTCAGGATGGCGGAGCCGACGAAGAACGAGCAGAAGCAGACGATCTCGCCGATGACGAGCACGACCACGGTGAAGGCCACGATCTTGGCCGCCAGCATCGGCCACCGCTTGGGCACGGCCAGCAGCGACGCCCGGATCATCCCGGTGGAGTACTCGCTGGAGAGCACCAGCACGCCGAGCACGCAGATGGTCAGCTGGCCGAACTCCAGGCCCGCCCCGAGGATCGAGGCGACCGGGTTGGCGGTGATCTGCAGCCGGGTCGAGGCGTCGGCCTTGCCCCAGCCGGCCACGGTCAGCGCGGTGATCAGCACGGTGAACCCGATCGTCAGGACCACCAGCAGGAGGAACGACCACACCGTGGACCGGACCGTGCGGATCTTCGTCAGCTCGGCCAGCACCAGGTGGCCGAAGCCGCCCCGGTGGCCCGGGGCAGCTGGCCGGGCGGCAGGCGCCTGCGCGGGGGCGGTCACGGGTGGCTTCCTTCCTCGGACGGCACGTGCTCCGCGCCGGCGGGGCCGAACTCCACGCTGTCCGCGGTCAGCTCCATGAACGCCTCTTCCAGCGAGGCCAGCTGCGGGGTGAGCTCATGCAGCACGATCCCGCCGGAGGCGGCCAGCTCGCCGACCCGCGGCGCCTCCAGGCCGGTGATCACGACCTGCGGGGCCTGGCCCGGCTCCGCGGCCGCGCCGGGACGGCTCTTGCCGCCCTCGGCCTCGATCAGCCCGGCCAGCCGGTCCGCCTCCGGGCTGCGGACCAGCACAGACCGCTCCGAGCTCTGCGCGATGAACTCCGCGGTGCTGGCCGCCGTGATCAGCCTGCCGCGGCCGATCACCACCAGGTGGTCCGCGGTGAGCGCCATCTCGCTCATCAGGTGGCTGGACACCAGGACCGTGCGGCCCTCGCCGGCCAGGTTCTTCAGCATGTTCCTGATCCACCGGATGCCCTCCGGGTCGAGCCCGTTGACCGGCTCGTCGAGCAGCAGCACCGCCGGGTCGCCGAGCATCGCGGCGGCCAGGCCCAGCCGCTGGCTCATGCCCAGCGAGAACCCCTTGGCCCGCTTCTTCGCCACTTCGGTCAGCCCGACCAGGGCCAGCACCTCGTCCACCCGGCTCCGCGGCAGGCCCTGGCTCTGGGCGAGGAACAGCAGGTGGTTGTAGGCGGACCGGCCCGGGTGCACCGACCGTGCCTCGAGCAGCGCGCCGACCGTGCGCAGTGGGTCGGCCAGGTCCTGGTAGTGGCGGCCGTTGATGGTGGCGGTGCCCTCGCCGGGCCGGTCCAGGCCCAGGATCAGCCGCATGGTGGTGGACTTGCCGGCCCCGTTGGGCCCGAGGAACCCGGTTACCCGTCCGGGTGCGACGCTGAACGTCAGATGGTCCACCGCGAGTTTCTTGCCGTACCGCTTGGTGAGGTCATGCACCTCGATCATCGGATTGCCCTGCCTCCCGCCGGGCTCATGCGGTGCCCGTCCTGCGGTGCCGCGGAAAATGCGGAAAGCACACGCTAGCAAGTATTTCCGGCGGGCGGTGCGCCCGCGCGCCGGCGGCCGTCCGGCCAGGTGCCGTAGTGTTGCGCGGAGAATGGCCGATTACACACAGTCCCCGTCCCCGGCCTGGCCGGGCCAGCCGCCCGCCAAGGCCACCGCCGCCGCCGGGCGGCGCCTGCTCGCCGACGCGGCCGTGATCGCCGCCGCGATAGCCGCCAGCGCGCTGCTCGGGCTGCTGGCAGGCCTGCTCTGGAAGGCCGTCGCCCCGCGGGCCGTGGTGGTCGTGGTCGCCCCGGGCAGCTACGGGCTGCTGAACCCGGAAAGCTCCGCGTTCATCGTGGCCGACGCCTGGTTCTCGGTGCTGTGCCTGGCCGGCGGGGTGGTCTGCGGGCTGGCCGGCTGGCGGGCAGTAGTGCGACGGACCGGCCCGGTGGGCCTGGCCGCGCTGCTCGGCGGCGGGGTGCTGGCCGCCTTCGCGGCCCGCTGGGCCGGGCAGCGTCCCGGCTCCGCCGGGTTCGACCACCAGGTGCTGACCGCCAGGGCCGGTACGCTGCTGCACGTCCCGCTGTCCCTGGGAGCCCAGGGGGCGCTGGCCTTCTGGCCGCTGGCCGTGGCCGCGGTGGCCGGGGGCATCGAGCTCGCCGCCGCGCTGCGGGACCGGCGGGCCCGCCCGGACCGGCCGGAGACCCGGGCTGGAGAGGACGCATGATCAGGCGGGTCTCGACCCAGACGCCGTGGGAGCCGGTAGTCGGCTACTGCCGGGCGGTGGCCGCGGGCGACTGGATCTTCGTGTCCGGCTGCACGTCCACTGGCGAGGACGGCCAGTTCGTGCACGAGGGCGACGCCGCCGCGCAGGCCAGGCAGTGCATCGCCAATGTCGCCGCGGCCCTGGCCGGGCTCGGCGCCACGCTCGCCGACGTGGTCAGGACCCGGATGTTCGTCACCGACATCAGCCGGTGGGAGGAGTACGGCCGGGCGCACGGTGCCGCGTTCGCCGCGGCACCGCCCGCCACGTCGATGATCGGCGTCAGCGCGCTGGTCGACCCGCGGATGCTGATCGAGGTCGAGGCCGTCGCCTACCGGCCGGTGGCCGGTGAGCCGGGCGCCAGGCCCGGGCCGGGGTTCCCGCCCGGGGCCTGATCGGCGGCCATCGCGGCGCCCACGATGCCCGCGTCGTTGAGCATCCTGGCCGGGATCACCGGGGCGCTCAGGCCGGTCAGCAGCGGCAGGAACTTGTCGGACTTCTTGCTGATCCCGCCGCCCACGATGATCAGGGCGGGGGACAGCAGCGCCTCGATGCGATGCAGGTACTCGTCCACGCGGTCGGCCCACTTGTCCCAGCTCAGGTCCCCCAGCTCGCGGGCGTGCTCGGAGGCCCGCTTCTCGGCGTCCTTGCCGCGGACCTCGATGTGCCCGAACTCGGTGTTCGGCACCAGCTTGCCGTCCAGGAACAGCGCGCTGCCGATCCCGGTGCCGAAGGTCAGCATCAGCACCACGCCGGTGTGCCCGGCGCCCGCGCCGAACTTCATTTCCGCCACCCCGGCCGCATCCGCGTCGTTGACCAGGCTCACGCCCAGCCCGGTGGCCTTGCCGAGGAGCGCCCTGGCGTCCAGCCCGATCCAGTCCTTGCTCAGGTTGGCAGCGGTCCTGGTGACGCCGTCGGTGATCACGCCGGGGAAGGCCACCCCCACCCGGCCGGTCCAGCTGAACTTCTGCGCCAGATCGGCTACGACGTCCGCGACCGGGCCGGGCTCCGCGGGCTGCGGCGTGGCGACCTTGATCCGCTCGGCGATCAGCGTGCCGGTCTCGGTGTCCACCGGGGCTGCCTTGATCCCGGTGCCGCCGATGTCGACGCCCAGTATGTGCACTGAGGGCCCTCCCTGTCTGCTCCGGCCGGTTCAGCCACCCTGCTTGTACCCGCCGCTCACAGATTAGGCGCGGCCGGCCGCCCGCGGTTGTCCTCGCGGTTAACAGCAGGCAGCCGGCCGGGCCGGCGGTTGCGCCGCCCGGGCCGGCCGATCACGATTGACCTGCGGCTGGCCGCTCGGCCCGCAGGAAGGACGGCATGGCCATGGACCGGGTGGTGATCGTGGGCGGCGGCGTGCTCGGCATGATGCACGCAGTGCAGGCCCGCCAGCGCGGCCTGGAAGTCGTCCAGCTGGAACGGGAGGCCGGCCCGCGCGGGGCCACGGTGCGCAACTTCGGCCTGGTCTGGGTCAGCGGCCGGGCCGGGGGCGGCGAACTCGGCCTCGCCCTGCGGGCCAGGGAGCTCTGGGAGCAGGTCGCCGGGCAGGTCCCCGCCACCGGGTTCCGGCCGCATCCGTCGCTGACCCTGGCGTCCGGCGAGGCGGAGCTCAGCCTTATGAAGGAGGCCGCGGCCCGGCCGGACGCCGCGGCCCGCGGCTACGAGCTTCTGGACGAGGCCGGCGCCCGGGCGGCCAGCCCGGTCCTGCGCGGCGAGTTCTGCGGCGGGCTGCTGTGCCACCGGGACGCGATCGTGGAGCCCCGCCAGGTGCCCGGCGCGCTGCGCGAGTACCTGCAGACCGGGGCCGGCGGCCCGGGCCGGTACGAGTGGCGGCCCGGGTGCGAGGCGGTCGAGGTGGCCCCCTACGGCGTCCGCGATCACACCGGCGAATGGCACCACGCCGACCTGGTTGTGCTGTGCACCGGCGCGAACCACACCGGCCTGGCCGGCCCGCACCTTGCCACCTGGGAGGAATCACCGGTCCGCCGGGTCCGGCTGCAGATGCTGCAGACCGCCCCGTTCGCCGGGCAGCTCACCACCTCGCTGGCCGACGGCGACTCGCTGCGCTACTACCCGGCCTACGACCTGCCCGGCCGGCTGCGGCTGCCGCCCCAGGCCCCGGCCGGCGCGGCGGCCAGGGCCCAGCTGCTGCTGGTGCAGCGGCTGGACGGCAGCCTGACCATCGGCGACACGCACGAATACGATGAGCCGTTCGGGTTTGACGTGACCGAGGAAGCCTACGACCACCTGCGCGGCCGGGCCGAGCGGCTGCTCGGCACCGCGCTCCCGCCCACCCAGCGCCGCTGGGCGGGCGTGTACAGCCAGGTCACGACCGACGAGCTGTACCACCGGTCCCAGGTGGCCCCCGGGGTCATCCTGGTCACCGGCCCGGGCGGCCGGGGCATGACCTGCGCACCAGCGATCGCCGAGGAGACCTTCGCATGACCGGTATCACCGTGGCCTGCCTGGACATGGCGGGCACCACCGTCGCCGACGACGGCACCGTCATCGCCGCCTTCTCCGCGGCCGTCGAGCGCTTCGGCCTGGCCCCCGGCACCCAGCGCTACGACCAGGCGCTGGCCTTCGTCAAGGAGACCATGGGCCAGTCCAAGATCGAGGTCTTCCGCCGGATCCTCGGCGCCGAGGACGCCGCGCAGCAGGCCAACTCGGCGTTCGAGGAGCACTACGCGGCCTCGGTGCGGGCCGGGCAGATCGCCCCGCTGCCCGGCGCGGTGGAAACCGTCACCGCGCTGCGCGACTCGGGCATCCGGGTCTGCCTGGCCACCGGATTCTCCCCGGCCACCAGGGACGCCATCGTGACCGCGCTGGGCTGGGAGAAACTGGCCGACCTGTACCTGTCCCCGGCCGAGGCCGGCCGCGGCCGGCCCTGGCCGGACCTCCCGCTGACCGCCCTGCTGCGCCTCGGCGGCGGCGCGGTCCGCGAACTCGCGGTGGCCGGCGACACCGCCAGCGACATCGAGTCCGGCCTGCGGGCCGGGGCCGGCCTGGTGGCCGGCGTCCTCACCGGCGCGGCCTCCCGCGCCGACCTGGAAGAGGCCGGTGCCCCGGTTATCATGGACTCGATCGCCGGCCTGCTGCCGATCCTCCGCCCGCCGGGCT
>DASVBE010000269.1:0-18031 GCA_036375995.1 Streptosporangiaceae bacterium
CACCCCGCCGGGCCAGCGGCGGCACGGCTACGCGGCGGCGGCCACCGCCGCCGTCAGCCAGGCCGCGCTGGACGCCGGCGCGGACGGGGTGGTGCTGTTCACCGACCTGGCCAGCGCGGCCAGCAACGGGCTGTACCCGCGGCTGGGCTACGAGCCGGTGGCCGACCGCACCATGCTCCGCTTCACGTCCTGACCGGCCGGCCGTCCGGGGAGTGAGGACCAGCCCGCAGGAGGTCATCGACCGGGCCCGGCGCGACCCCGTCCCGGCGGACTGGCCGGCTGGGTAGAAACGATGCCATGGCGGCAACGACCGTGGTCAACCTCAAGGGTCACCGCGACGACCCGGACTTCTCCGACGTGGTGTACGTGGGCCGGGCCATGCACCGGGGCGGCTGGCACCTGGCCGCCTCGCCGCTGGCCAGCCCGTTCCGGCCGGGCCCGGACGGCAGCCGGGAGGAGGTGGTGGCGAAGTACCGCGCGTACCTGCTGGGCCGCCCTGACCTGCTGGCAATGCTGCCCGGCCTGCGCGGCCGCCGGCTCGGCTGCTGGTGCGCGCCGCTGCCCTGCCACGCGATGGTCATCGCCGAGCTGGCCGACGAAGGGGCCGGCGAGCGGGCCGGCCCCCGCGCCTGACCGGTTGCGGCTACTCGTTCCTGGCCGCCTCCGGTCCGGTGATCTTCCGCAGCAGCGGCAGTGCCGACCCGATCACCGCCAGCGCCGCCGCGATCCCGCCGAAGACGATCAGGTAGTACGCGGCGCCCGGCGCCGTCAGCGTGTAGCCGAGCTGGCTGGTCAGGTACAGCTGGGCGGCCAGGAAGCCAGCTCCGGTCGCCACCGCCGCCACCAGCAGCAGCGGGACCACGCTCTCCAGGGTGACCACGGCGCGCAGCGTCGCCACCGGCACCCCGGTCAGCCGGAGCAGGCTGAACGGCCGCTGGCGCTCGGTCAGCCCGGCGGCCACGCTGGTGGCCATCGTGCAGCCCGCGATGACGAGGCTGGCGATGATGATGACGTCGGCTAGCTGCTGTTCTTCCGTGGTCTGCCGGGCGAACCCGGCCAGCTGGGCTTCCTCGGCCGGGGTGGACGGCGCGGCCAGGGCCGGGTAGGCCCGTTCCAGCGCGGTCCTGGCCCGCTCGATGGCCGCCCCGGTGCCGTCGGTGGCCACCGCGACCGACTGCACGCGGAGCCGGGCCAGCTGGCCTGCCGGGATCGCCGCGGCCGGCCAGAGGTGACCGGCCTGGGATCGGCTGCTGGCCCCGGCTGGGCCGATGACCTGCGCCGGGATTGCCGCGGCCGCGGCCCCAGCCGGGCACCGGCCAGCGCCGGGGACGGTGGCCAGCTCCGCGCAGGAGACCAGGCCGGCCGTAATGGCGCCGCCGCCGTCCGGCAGCTGGACGTGCCCGCCGAACGGGTCAGTGCGGACCATCATCACCCCGCGGACGCCGGCGGTTCCGCGCAGCCGGGCCAGCTGCGCGGCGGACGGCGGCGGGACCGGCGGGCTCGTCACCCCGGGCTGCTGCTGGCCGGGGAGCTGCGCGACCAGTGTGCTGCGCGCCGCCGCGTCCGCGTGGGCGCCGCGGTGCGCGGCGATAGTAGTGATCACGCCCAGGGTGACGGTGGTGACGAACAGGGTCAGGATCAGCCCGCTGACCGCGCGGAACCCGGCTCTCGGGTTGTCGGCCAGGCGGCGGGCGGCGATGAGTGCGGCGGGCCGCCGGGCCCGCCGGGCCAGCAGCCGGGCCCCGGTCATGGTCAGCCACGGCCCGGCGATCACCAGGCCGGCCAGGACCAGCGCGAACCCCGGCAGAAAGGCCTGCAGCTGGCCGGTCGTCGTCATCCCGGTCAGCCCGGGCCCCCGCCGCCACGACGGCAGGCCGCCGGTGACCGCGAAGAAGGCCAGCTCGGCCAGGCCGGCCGCGAGCGGGATCAGCCGCCAGGCTCGCGGAGCGGGCGGGCGGGCCCGGCGGCTGGCGCCCAGCGGTGAGATCCGGACCCGGCGCAGCGCGGTCAGGCTGGCCACCGCTGCGGCCGCCGGCACGCCCGCCGCCACGGCCAGGATGGCCGGGAGGCTGAGCGTCAGGTCGCCGGTGAAGAACGGCGCGCCGGTGAACGGGAACGCGGCCACCCCGGGGCGGACCGCGTAGCACAGGCCGAAGCCGACCGCCGTGCCGGCCGCCGCGGCCGCCACCGACTCGGTGGCCGCCAGAACGCTGACCTGGCGGGGCGTGGCCCCGGTCAGCCGCATGGCGGCGAACCTCTGCTCGCGGCGGGCGGCGGACAGCCGGGTGGCTGTACCGATGAACATCACCACCGGGAACAGCAGGCCCAGCGCGATCGTGGCCAGCACGAGGTCGATAGCGGCCGCGTTGAGACCGCCGGCCGCCGCGCAGTTCTGGCCGTTGCAGCTGCTGGGCGGGGTGGTCAGGATCGCGGTCACGGACCGCGCGCCCGGCTGGCTGGCCACCTGCCCGGGCCGGTAGCCGGTCACGATGATCAGCGAGTCCGGCGAGGGCAGCGCGGCCGGGCCAATCAGGCCGGCCAGGTGGCCGGGGAACCGGTCACGCAGCTGGCCGGGCGGCGCCGACCGAAGCAGGGCGGCCAGCGCGGGCGACGCGTAATACTGCCCGGGACCGGGCAGTGCGGACAGGCCGGGCGGGACGGCCGACCGCGGCCCCGTGGCCGCGACGTCCACCCGGCCGATGATCTGCCCGCGGTAGAAGTCCGCGGTCAGCCGCCACCACAGCGGGTCATGGCCGTTCGCCTTGGCACCGTCCGCGGCGGGCCCGGCGCCAGCGCCCGTGCCCGTGCCCGTGCCCGTGGCGAGCCAACCGTACCGGGCGTTCTGCGCGTTCACCGCGTTCAGCCCGGCCAGCGTGACCAGCAGCAGGGCGGACCCGGCCGCGACCGCGGCGGCGATGAGCACCAGCCGGATCGCCGCCTCCCGGCCCGCCGCCGGCCGCCAGCCGCAGTCCCAACCGGATCATGGGGCCCAACCGGATCATGGGGCCCAGCCGGATCACGGGGCCCAGCCGGATCACGGGCCGACCCGGCCCGCCGTCAGCGAGCTGACCCGGCCGTCCCGGACGATGACCTCCCGGCGGGCGTAGGCCGCCACCCGCGGCTCGTGCGTGACCAGGATCACCGTGCTGCCCTGATCCCTGGCGGCCGCGGTGAGCAGGCCCATCACCTGCTCGCCGGTGAGCGAGTCCAGCGACCCGGTCGGCTCGTCGGCGAACAGCACATCCGGCCGGGTGATCAGGCCGCGGGCCAGCGCGACCCGCTGGGCCTGGCCGCCGGACAGCTCCCCGGACCGGCGGCCCTCGAGGCCGTCCAGGCCGAGCCGGCCGAACCAGGGCCGGGCCTGCGCCAGCGCACTGGCCCGTCTCATGCCGCCGAGCAGCAGCGGCAGCGCGACGTTCTCCACCGCGGACAGCTCGGGCACGAGCTGGCCGAACTGGAACACGAAACCGAACCGGTCCAGGCGCAGCGCGCTGCGCTCGGTCTCGCCCAGCGTGTCGATCCGGCGGCCGCCGAACCAGACCTCGCCGGCCGACGGCCGCAGGATGCCGGCCAGGCAGTACAGCAGCGTGGACTTGCCGGAGCCGCTCGGGCCCATCACGGCGAGCATCTCGCCCGCGTCCGCGGCCAGGCTGGCCCCGCGCAGCGCCGGGGTCGCCCCGAAAGACAGCTCCAGGTCCCTGGCCTCGATCAGGCTGCCGCTCGCGCCGCCCGCGCCGGCCCCGCCGCTCACCGCTGCACCTCACGGGCGAGCGCGCCGAGCCGGGCCACGGTCAGGTCCAGCCAGCGCAGATCCGCCTCCAGGTGGAACAGGCCGTGGTCGGCCAGCAGCGTGTCAACCAGGCCGCCGCGCTGCTTGAGCTCGGTCAGCTCGCGCATCCGGGCCAGGTGCGCGGCCCGCTGCGCGTCCAGGTACTTCTCAGCCGGCTTGCCCAGCATCAGGGCCAGCACGACCTTGGCGAACAGAATGGTCTGCAGGTGCGGCTCCGGCGCGGCCGGCTCGGCCAGCCAGGTCTCGAACTCCGAGACGCCGGCCTCCGTGATCACGTACCGCTTGCGGTCCGGGCCCTCGCCGGGCTCCGCCCCGGCGGTGACCACCTTCCCGTCCCTGGCCAGCCGGGCCAGCGTCGCGTACACCTGCCCGAACGGCAGCGGCCGCGACCGCCCGAAGTACAGGTCGTAGTCCCGTTTGAGGTCGTACCCGTGGCTGGGCTCACGCTCGAGCAGGCCGAGGAGGGTCAGCGGAACGCTCATGCCGCCCACCATAACCCACGTGTATACACTCAGTCTATACGCGCGGGATTCGGGTCTGCCGGCGGTGATAGCAGGCGGTATAGCAGGCGGGATCACGGCGAGATCGGGCTAGATCGCGGGCCGGCCTTCGCACCGCGGCCCATGACCCGGTAGAACGGACGCGTGCCCGAGCTTCCCGAGGTGGAAACCGCCCGCAAGCTGATCGCCGAGCGGGCCCTGCACCGGCCGATCGTGGCGGTCGACGACACCGACTCCTACGTCTGCCGGCCGCATGCTCCCGGCCAGATCCGCGACGCGCTGCTCGGCCGGCAGCTCATCGCCGCGAACCGCCGCGGCAAGACCATGTGGTGCGAGACCTCGGGCCTGGACGGCTCCGCCGAGCACGGTTCCGCCGAGCACGGTTCCGCCGAGCACGGGCCTGACCTCGGCCTGCACCTGGGCATGGCGGGGCGGATCGTGGTGGAGTCCCCCGGCCACCAGACGGCCTGGGGCGGCGAGCCGTTCCGCCGCGACGCCCAGCCGGCCCGGGCGCAGTGGGACCGGTTCCGGCTGGACTTCGCCGACGGCGGGAGCCTGGTGCTGTTCGACAAGCGACGCCTGGGCCGGGTCTGGCTGAACCCGGGCCTGGCCGCGCTCGGGCCCGACGCCGGGACCGTCACCGAGGCCGAGTTCCGTGACCTGGTCCGCCGGGGCACGGTCGCGGTCAAGGCCCGGCTGCTCGACCAGTCCAAGATCGCCGGGGTCGGCAACCTGCTCGCCGACGAGGCGCTCTGGCAGGCCAGGATCTCGCCGCAGGCGCCGGCCGGGAGCCTGTCCCGGCCCGCGGTGAGCCGGCTCTACCAGTCGCTGCAGGCCGCACTGGCGTCCGCCGGGGCGAACGGCGGGGTGCATACCGGCGAGGTCATCACGCACCGGCGGCGCGGCGGCGTCTGCCCGCGCTGCGGCGCCCCGATGCGCCAGGGCGTGGTCGGCGGCCGGACCACCTGGTGGTGCTCCCGCGAGCAGACCCTGCGCCGCGCCGCTGGCGCGCGGGCCCCGCGGCGTGCCAGTGTGTAAAGAAGCTGCGTAGCGGGGTAGAGAGTCGCTACCCCTGCGGAGCGGAGGCCAGATGGGTCGCGACGTTCAGCTGATCACGATCAGCGGTGAGGACCGGCGGAAGTACCGGGACAAGGTGCGGCGGTCGCTGGACGTATTCGCCCGCATGCTCCGCGAGCACCTGTTCGAGTCCGACCCCGCGCAGGTCGGGCTGGAAATCGAGCTGAACCTGGTCGATGACCAGGGCCGGCCGTCCATGCACAACGCCGACGTGCTGGAGGCGATCGCGGACCCAGCCTGGGCCACCGAGCTGGGCCAGTTCAACCTGGAGATCAACGTGCCGCCCCGGGAGCTGGCCGGCAACTCGATCGCCGGGCTGGAGACCGAGGTCCGCGGCAGCCTGAACGCCGGGGACGCCAAGGCCAGGGACATCGGCAGCCACCTGGTGATGATCGGCATTCTGCCCACGCTGGGCAAGGACGCGATGCACGAGGGCACGCTCTCGGCCAACGCGCGCTACCGGTTGCTCAACGAGCAGATCTTCGCCGCCCGCGGCGAGGACATGCGGATCGCCATCGACGGTGCCGAGCAGCTGCTCACGCACGCCGACAGCATCACCCCCGAGGCCGCGTGCACCAGCGTGCAGCTGCACGTCCAGACCAGCCCGGACGCGTTCGCCCGGTACTGGAACGCGGCCCAGGCCATCGCCGGGGTGCAGGTGGCGCTGGCCGCGAACTCGCCGTTCCTGTTCGGCCGCCAGCTGTGGCACGAGACCAGGATCACGCTGTTCGAGCAGGCCACCGACACCCGGCCGGACGAGCTCAAGCAGCAGGGCGTGCGGCCCCGGGTGTGGTTCGGCGAGCGGTGGGTCACCTCGGTGTTCGACCTGTTCGAGGAGAACCTGCGCTACTTCCCCGCGCTGCTGCCGATCTGCGAAGAGGAAGACCCGCTGGCCGAGCTGAACGGCGGCCAGGTCCCGCTGCTGGCCGAGATGAGCCTGCACAACGGGACCATCTACCGGTGGAACCGGCCGGTCTACGCGGTCGTGGACGGCGTGCCGCACCTGCGGGTGGAGAACCGGGTGCTGCCCGCCGGCCCGTCGGTCGCGGACACGATGGCCAACGCGGCGTTCTACTACGGCCTGGTGCGCACCCTGGCCGAGGCCCAGCGGCCGATCTGGAGCCAGCTGTCGTTCGCCACCGCCGAGGAGAACCTGCACACCGCCGCCGAGCACGGGATGGACGCCCAGCTGTACTGGCCGGGCCTGGGCGAGGTGCCGGTGGCCGAACTGGTGCTGCGCCGCCTGCTGCCGATGGCCGCCGACGGGCTGCAGGCCTGGGGCGTGGATACCGAGCAGGCCGACCGGCTGCTGGGCATCATCGAGCAGCGCTGCCTGACCAGCCGGACCGGCGCGGGCTGGCAGATCGCCACCGCCGCGGCGCTGGAGAACGGCGGCGCGGACCGGTCCGAGGCGCTGCGCCAGATGACCCAGCGCTACATCGAGCACATGCACACCAACGAGCCGGTGCACACCTGGCCCTGGGCCCCGTAGCCGGACCCGCCCGGTCAGGCCGGGCTACGCAGCCGCGTGGTCTCGTCGGTGACCCACAGGCCGGTCAGGCCGCGCAGGTGGGCGATGAACTGCTCATGCTCGTGCTCCGGGTAGGTGGCCTTGACCGTGTCGGTCAGCAGCCGGTCGAACGCCGGGCTGGCCACCCAGTCCAGCACAACCTCGTCGGCGTGCGGCAGGCTGCGCGCGCAGAACTCCTGGTAACGCTCGTTCTCGAAGTAGGCGTCGGCCAGCCCGCGGTACGCGCCGAGCTTCTCCGCGTAGCCCATGCCCGGCTCGTCGGCGATCTCGAAAAACCGGTCGGTCTCCAGGTCAAGCCGCGGCTTGCGGCCCGTCACCAGCACGAACACGCACCACCGGACCAGCGCCCTGATCGCCCAGGGGAAGTAGTAGTGCAGGCTGGTCAGGGCCACGTCCGGGCAGGCGTTGGCATAGTCGATGGGGTACACCTCGCTGCCCTTGACCAGCGTCTCGCACGAGTTGAACTCCCACCGGAAGAACGCGTTGACCAGCCGCCCGATGCTCACCACCTGGTCCCCCACGGCCGGGGACAGGAAGTTGTGGTCGACCGCGTAGCGCAGGTGCATGGGCTGGTCCGGCTGGAACCGCATGACCATGGTCTCGGCGCCGATGGACAGCGACCGGGCGAACACGTCGTAGCCGTCGATGGCCTTCTGCAGGTGCATGAGCATCTCACCGCTCTGGTCGTAGGCGGTGTGCAGCTGCCTGGGGCCGTCGATGCGGGAGACTCCGCGCCAGGCGCCGCCGTCGTAGGGCTTCATGAACAGCGGGTAGCCGATCCGCTCGGCGATTGCGTCCAGGTCGAACGGCTGGTTGTAGCGCGCCGCGGTGTACGCGTAGCGGGAGTTGTCCAGCGGGTTCTTGAACGGCACCAGGACGGTCTCCGGCACGTGCAGGCCGAGCCGCATCATCGCGCAGTAGGCGGCGTGCTTCTCCATGGACTGGAAGGTAAACGGGCTGTTCAGCAGGTACACGCCGTCCATCAGCGCGACCTTCTTCAGCCACTCGCGCGGGTGGTAGTACCAGTACGCGAGCCGGTCGATGGCCAGGTTGTAGCGCGGCTTGTCGCGCAGGCCAAACGGCTCGATCGTGATCCGCTCCACGTCGAACGCGTGCTTGGCGCCGTCCGGGGCGGTGACCCGGCCCAGCCGGCCCAGGATCTCCTCGAACGCCCGCGGCCAGTCGTCCTCGGTGCCCAGCAGCAAGCCGATCAGGTGCCGGGTAGCGGTCACGTCAGCTCCCTCCCGCGCAGCCCCGCGCGCCGCAGCAGTACCGTTACCGCCCCTGCCGCCGATCATTCGCACATGCTGCCCGCTCCACGGCGCGGAGACAACCGCGGCGGCGGGCCGGCCGTGGCGGCGAGCCGGGCGGCAAGCTGCCCGCCGATCGCCGCCCAGCCGCGTTCGTGCTGGCCAGCCAGCCCGGGCGGCAGCCGCAGGTGGGTGATGGTCATCAGGGTCTCCGCCGGGCCGTGCGGCTCCAGCCGCACGTCGACCACGCTGCGCACCAGCGGGTCCGGCCAGGTGGAGCAGGACCAGCTGAAGCTGACCCGGCGCGGCCGGTCCAGCACCAGGTACTCGCCGGTGACGGTGAACTCGGTGCCGTTCTCCTCGATGTCGAACCGGACCCGGCCACCGATCCGCGGGTCCGCCTCCACGTGACGGCACCGGGCCGGCCGCGGGCACATCCAGTCGGCCAGCGCCGCCGCCTCGGTCCACTCGCCGTACACCACGTCGGGCACCGCGGGCAGCACCCGGCGCACGGCCGCGGCCTGCACACCCGGGCCGGTCACCGGGCCGGCTCCCCAGGAGCGGGCACGGGCGCGGTCCGGGCCAGCCGCGCGGCCAGCGCGTCGGCCCGGCGGGACCAGAACGCGGTCTGCTCGGCGATCCAGTCCCCGGCCGCGGCGAGTCCCTCGGGGCGCAGGGACAGCCAGTGCTCCCGGCCGCGGACCGACCGGCGGACAAGGCCGGCCGATTCCAGCACGCCGACATGCCGCGACACCCCGGCGAACGTCATGGGCAGCGGCGCGGCCAGGTCGGTGATCCTGGCGTCCCCGGCGCGCAGCGCGACCAGCAGCGCCCGGCGGGTCGGGTCGGCCAGCGCCGCATAGGCCCGGTCCAGCCGCTGGCCGCCGTCGCCGGGCCCCTCGCCAGCGTGTTCTTCAACCACGTTGTTGACCTTACCGCGCCCGCATGATATTCAACGTTTCTGTTGAATGAAAGCTCCCGAGGAGGACTGCGTGCCGATCTACCAGACCGCCCATTACCAGGTGAACCCCGCCGCGGTGGCCAAGGTCTTGACCGCGATCACCGAGTTTGTCGAATACGTCGCCGCGAACGAGCCCGGCAGCCGGATGTACACCGCGTGGCAGAGCAAGGACGATCCCACCCGGTTCGTGCACCTCTTCGAGTTCGCCGACGAGGCGGCCCACCAGGCGCACGGCCAGTCCGCCGCAGTCCGCCAGTTTGAGTCCGTCTACCAGCCCGAGCTGACCGCCGGGCCGGTCGTCTTCACCGACTACGTGCAGATCGCCACGAACCGCCGCCCGTGATCCGGGCCGCCGGTCCGGCGGACGCGGATCAGGTTGCCGCGCTGGCCGCAGCCCTGGCCACCAGGCGGGCGGGCCCGTTTTACCGCGCGCTCGGCTACGAGGAGTCCGCCGCCTACTTCCGCAAGCTGCTTACCGCTTCGAGCGGTGCACGACCTGGATCTCGGTGTAGCCGAGCAGCCCCCACGAGCCGTTCTCCACGCCGATGCCGCTCCACTTGGCCCCGCCGAACGGCTGGTGCGGGGCCAGCGCCGCGTGCGTGTTGACCCATGCGGTGCCGGTCTCCAGCCGCTCCGCGACGTCCGCGGCCCGGTCCGGGTCGGCCGACCACACCGAGCCGCCCAGGCCAAACTGGGTCGCGTTGGCCCGGGCCAGCGCGTCGTCCACGTCCCGGTACGGGATCACCGGCAGGGCCGGGCCGAACTGCTCCTCGTCCACGATGCGGGTGCCGTCGGACACGCCGGTCAGCACGGTCGGCGCGAAGAAGTAGCCGGGCCGGTCCAGCGGCCCGCCGCCGGCCACCGCGGTCGCGCCGTTGCTCAGCGCGTCGCTGACCAGCTCGCTGACCCGCTCGAACTGCGGCTTGTTGTTGATCGGGCCCAGGTCCGTGCCCTCGGCCATGCCGTCGTCGACCTTGGCCGCCCGGGCCTTCGCGGCCAGCGCGTCGACCAGGTCGTCGTGCAGCCGCTCGGGCACGTACACCCGCTTGACCGCGATGCACACCTGGCCGCTGTTCCGGAACGCGCTCCAGAACAGCTTCTCCGCTACCTTCTCGGTGTCCACGTCGTCCAGAACGATCGCCGGATCGTTGCCGCCCAGTTCCAGGGTGACCCGCTTGAGGTCCGGCGCAGCGGCCGCGGCGACCTTCTTGCCGGTGGCCACGGACCCGGTGAAGCTGATCTTCCTGACCAGCGGGTGCGCGGTCATCCAGCGGCCCAGCTCGTCGCTGCCGCTGACGATGTTCAGCACGCCGGGCGGCAGCGCGTCGCGCAGCACCTCGCCGAGCCGCAGCGTGGCCAGCGGGGTGTACGGCGACGGCTTGACCACCACCGTGTTGCCCGCGCGCAGCGCCGGGGCGAACTTCCAGGCCGCCATCGATAGCGGGAAGTTCCACGGGGTGATCGCCGCGACCACGCCGATCGGCCGCCGGACGACCTCGGCGAATACCCGCTCGTCGTCCTGGATGACCTCACGGGGCAGGTCCAGCTTGGCGAAGTGGCGCAGCCACAGGGCGACCCCCTTGGCCTCGCCGACGGCCTGCGCGACCGGCTTGCCCTGCTCGGCGGTCAGCAGCGGGCCGAGTTCCTTGGCCGCGGCGTCGACGGCGTCGGCCGCCGCGAGCAGCGCCTCGGTCCGGGCCGCGGCGTCCGTCTTCCAGCTGAGCTGGGCCTTGTGCGCCGACTCCAGAGCCGCATCGAGCTGCTCCCTGGTGCATTCCGGAGCCTGAGCGAACACCTCGCCGGTGGCCGGGTTGATGACCCCGAAGGTCTGCTCCGCAGGCACGGCCTGCCCGTCGATGGTCATGACGTAATCGCCCACGGCGGCTCCTTTTCAGGATTACGGAAGCTGCTCAGCCCGCCATACGACCATAACCTGGCCGGCTGCGGTGACCACGGCCCGGTGCGGGCCGGGTCGCCTGCCCCGGGCCGGATGAGCACAGGGGCCGGCCAGCACAAGGGCCGGCCAGCACGGGGGCCGGCCAGCACAAGGACCGGCCAGCACAAGGACCGGCCAGCACGGGGGCCGGCCAGCACGGGGGCCGGCCGAACGCGGCGCCGGGCTGATCGCCCGGCGTTAGCGTGGAAGACGATGCTGGACGAGACCCGGCCCCGGACCGGGCTGCCCGCCGGGCCGGCCCCCACCGCTCCCGCGCCGCGCGGGTGGCGGGCCTGGCCGGGGCGGGCGGCCCGGCTGGTCCGGGTGCACTGGGTGCTGGCCGGGCTGCTGGCCGCGGGCGTGGCGCTGCGGGCCGTGGTCGTGGCCGCCTATCACCCGGCTCTGCTCTACATCGACACCCCCAAGTACCTGTACAACGAGTACCCGGGCTCCGACCCGCACGCCTACAACGTGCTGCTGCGCGCAGTGCTCAGCTTCGGCGACCTGGGCACGGTGGCGCTGCTCCAGCACGCGGCTGGGCTGGCGATGGCGGTCCTTCTCTATGCCGTGCTGGTCCGCCGCAAGGCCGCCCGGTGGCTGGCCGCGCTGGCCGTGGCCCCGGTCCTGCTCGACGCCTACTGGCTGGACATCGAGCACGTGATCATGCCGGACCTGTGGTTCATGGCGCTGCTGGTGGCCGCGCTGGCCCTGCTGCTGTGGCGGCCCCAGCCGGCCGTCCGGTTCGCGGTCGCGGCGGGGGTGCTGATCGGCCTGTCGGCCACGTTCAAGCTGATCGGCGAGATCCTTCTGCTGCCCGGCCTGGCCTACCTGCTGGTCGCGGGCGGCGGCTGGCGCCGCGCGCTGGCCGTCTCGGCGGCGTTCACCGCCGCGTTCCTGCTGCCGGTGCTGGCCTACTGCACGATCTCCTGGGCGCACGACGGGCACTTCCGGCTGTCCGCCGGGCAGAGCGTGAACGGCCGGATGGCCGTCGCTGCCGACTGCTCCACGCTGCGCCTGCGCCCGGAATTGCGGGCGCTATGCCCGGGCCCGGCCGCGCAGGCGCTCGGCCCGGACTACCTGGAGAAGTCCAAGGACTCGCCGCTGCACAGCCAGCCGATCCCGGCTGGCGCGGACCGCAGGCTGCTGATCGCGTCGTTCGCCTCCGCGGTGGAGCACCAGCAGCCGCTGCGGGTCGCGGCGTCGATCCTGCGGGACTCGGCCCGGCTGTTCGCGCTGACCCGCGACGGCGTGCCCAGCGTCACCCCGATCTCCCGCTGGCAGTTCCAGACCGCCTACCCGGACTACTACCCGGCGGTCTCGGTCAGCAGCCGCCAGCAGATCATGATCGGCACCCAGAAGGCCGCTTACCGGCGGTTCCGCTTCACCGCGGTCCCGCCGGCCTGGGGCGGCATCGCGCACACCAGCCGGCCCGCGGCCGCGTTCCTGCGCTCGTACCAGCTGAATGGTGGCTACACACCCGGCCCGCTGCTCCTGCTGTGCGTGCTGCTTGGCCTGGCCGGCACGGTGCTCGCGCTGGCCTTGCGCCTCAGCCTGGCCCGCCGCAATCTGGCCCGCCACCGGCCAGGCCAGGCCGACGCCGCCACCCACACCCGCCCGCTGGCCATGGCCTGCCTGCTGTTCTGGGTGACCGGCGTGGTCCTGCTGCTGGCCGCGGACATCACCCAGTTCTCCTGGCGGTATCAGCTGCCCGGGCTGGTCACTCTGCCGCCCGCCGCCGCGGCCGGGGCCACCGCCCTGCTGGCCTGGTCCCGGGCCCGGCGCGACCGCCGCGCCACCCACCGGGCCGGGCGGCCCGGGCGGGCCAAGCCGGCCGCCGAGGCCTGATCAACGTTCCTTGATCAAGGTTCGTTGATTAAGAAACGTTGATTTGCACGGCCGGCGCTGGCGGTGCCGCTAGAGCCCGAGCCGCCGGGACAGGTCCGAGGCCAGCACGCCCTTCGGGTCCAGCCGGGCCCGCAGCTCGCGGAACCCGTCCAGGCCGGGATACATCCGGGCCAGCAGGCCGGCCGGCACCCGCGAGTCCTTCGCCAGGTAGACCCGCCCGCCGGCCCCGGCCACCAGGTCGTCGAGCCGCGCCAGCAGCCCGGCCAGTCCCGGGGTCCGCGCGGGCACGTCGAGCGCCAGCGTCCACCCCGCGATCGGGAACGACAGCGGGCCGGGGTCCCGCTCCCCCAGGCGCTTGAGTACCGTCACGAACGAGGCCGCCCGGGCCTCGCTGACCAGCCGGTAGCTTTCGCGGACAGCGTCCTCCTGGCCCGCGGGGACGACGTACTGGTACTGCCGGAAGCCTCCCGGGCCGTAGACCCGGTTCCAGTTCCTGATGCCGTCGAGCGGGTGGAAGAAGTGCGAGATCGTCTGCAGCTCATTGCGGCGCTCGCGCGGCGCCTTGAGATACCAGGCCGTGCTGGCCAGCGCCACGGTGTACCGGTTGATCAGCCCGGGCGGGAACCCGCCGGGAACGCCGATCCGGGTGCGCGGCTCGTATGCCAGCGCGCTGGCCCGGCGGTCCGCCGGCAGGTCATCCAGGCGGGCGAAGTCCCCGCTGGTGATCACCGAGCGGCCCCGGTGCGCGCCCCGCGCCAGGCTGTCCGACCAGGCCAGCGTGTAGCTGTAGGACTTGTCGTGCTCGGCCAGCACGGCCATGGTCTCGGCGAGGTCGGCGGTGCGCACCGTGTGCACCTTGACCAGGGCCGTTTCCACCCGCTTGAGCTGGACGGTGGCGCTGGTGATCAGGCCGGTCAGGCCCATCCCGCCGGCCGTGGCCCAGAACAGCTCAGGGTCGCCGTCCGGCGTGACCGTGCGCTGCTCGCCGCTGGGCAGCAGCAGGCCGAACCCGGTGACGTGCTGGGCGAAGCTGCCCTCCGCGAAATGGTTCTTGCCGTGCACATCGGCGGCGATCGCCCCGCCGATCGTGACGTGCCGGGTTCCCGGGGTGACCGGCACGAACCAGCCGGACCGCAGCCCGGCGACCATCAGCTGCTCCAGGCTCACCCCGGCCTCGCAGCAGGCCAGGCCGGTCGCCGGGTCCAGGCTGATGATCCGGTTCAGCCGGGCGGTCGAGATCACCAGGCCACCGCCGCACTGCGCGGCGTTGTTGTAGCTGCGCCCCAGACCGCGCGCGATCACGCCGCGGGCCGGCACCGCATGGTCGAGCAGCGCCGCGGCCTCCGCCGGGCTGGACGGCTCGGCCAGCTCGGCCCGGGACGGCGCCACCCGGCCCCACCCGGTCAGCGTCACGCTACGGCTCGGCACGCTGGATTCCTTCTTCCCTGATCCGGCCCTGGCCGCCTCGGCCACGGCCACGGCTAGCCTCAGCATCCTAACGAGCCGCGGCGTGCTGTCGGGCCCGGCCGCTAGCGTGGGCGGCAGCGGTTCCAGGCAAGACGAGGGGTCCCGGATGGCTGACGCCGACGATGTGCGCGCGGTGGCGCTCGCGCTCCCGCACGTCGAGGAGATCGACAGCGACGGCTTCGACTTCCGGGTCGGCGGCAAGGGTTTTGTCTGGTCCTATCCGGAGCGCCCGCCCGGCCAGCGGCGGGTGATCCGCACCGACATCGCCGTGCTGTACGTCGGCGACGAGGCGGAGAAGCAGGCGCTGCTGCTGGGCGAGCCCGCGCTGTTCTTCACCACTCCCGGCTACGACGGCTTCCCGCTGGTCATGCTGCGCCTGACCGAGGTCGGCCGGACGCGGCTGGCCGAGCTGATCACCGACGCGTGGCGGATGCGCGCCCCGGCCGGCCTGGCCGCCGCCTACGCCGGCCCCGGCGACCTCCCCGTCTGAGTTTCGGCCAGGCCGCCCGCGTAGAAGCGGCGGGCCGCGCCGATCAGCTCGTCCAGCGGCGGCCACCACGGGCCGTACTCCAGCGACGCCAGCGCGTCGAGCAGCCGGGCCCGCGACTCGGCCTCGCCGCTGGCCAGCTGGGCCACCGCCACCCGGCGCGGCCGCGCCGCGCGCAGCGGGCCCAGGTACAGGTCCGGGCCGGTGCCCCCGGTCTGAGCCGGCGCCACCACCAGGTAGTAGTCGGGCAGCTCGAACCGCTGACCGCGCCAGGCGGCCAGCGCGTCCGCCGCCTGCTCCTCGAACCTGGCCGCGGCGGCCGCCCCGCCCGGACCGTCCCACATCGCCCGCCACGACGCGGCCACCTCGCCCAGCGGGTCCTCGGGCACGATCACGTAGGTCGACTGCCGCCGGGCCGCCTCACGCAGCGCCGCGGCCCCGGCCTGCCACCCAGGCGGCGGCCCGGAACCGGTCCCGGCCCCGGCCGGCTCGCCTGCGCTCACGCCCGCCTTCGGCGCGGCCCCCTTGGGCGCGGCCGACGGGGCCCGGGCGACCGAGACGTTGGCCGACCGGGCCAGCCCGGTCAGCAGGTCCTCGCCCACCTCACCGGTCACCACGACCACGGTCGATGATTCTCGTCGCATCGGCCCGATCCTAAGGCCCGCCCGGGTTGCGTCCCGGCGGCGCCGGGCAGCCAACGGGCCCCCGGCGGCGGCCGGGGGCCCTTCAGCTCATGCCCTCAGGTCAGCACTTGTGGGACAGGCGCCGCTGCTGCGGGTCGGAGTAGGAGCAGCGGTCCTTGACCACGCCGGCGGCGTTCCTGAGTGTCGCCGTGTCGCCCGTGTTCGACCAGGCGTAGTGGTGGCGACCCCAGTACACGTGGAAGCCCTGGTTCCGGTGCCTCCCGGTGTGCACGAACACGATGCCGTGCGCCGCCAGGGTCCTCCGGCCGAACGTGTAGGTGTGGTGCGCCCTGTCCGTAAGCGTCCAGTGGGTGATGGTCACCCGGTGGTTGGTGTTGTTCTCCAGGATGACGTACTCGGCATTCAGGCTGGCGTTGGAGCCGGTGTCGCGGCCTGGCGAGTTGTAGAAGATGAACTCGATGCTCACGGGCCTGGCCGGCGCGGCGGAGGCCGCCTGCGGCGCCAGGAGCGCGCCCAGCGACAGCGGCACGACGGCAGCCATAGCGATCATGCGTAGCCTTCTCATTTGCCCTCCGGGTAGTGGTTTTGCACCTGGTCGTTTGACGTCTTCCCGGTTGTTAACGGTCATGGAGCGCGATATTTCGCAGGCCTGCGGCCGCATGCGTGCAACACGGAAGCCCGCTCCACTCCAGCACGGTTAACTACACCCTCAACCCGATTCTGCTCATTTGTCAATCCCATCGGGAAAGACCCGGTAACCCGTGAGTGCGGGCCGCCTGTTCCTTCGCCACCGTAGCGGACCGACGGTGACCCCGGCAGCCCGCATCGCCTGGCTAACCCCGTTAGGCAGCCCATCCGGGCCTGGCCGGGCCCGCGGCGCGCCCGCCCCGGCACCGGGCAGCGGGCCCGGCGTGGTGCCGCGGATATCGCGGGCCCGGCGTCGCGCCGGCCGCCGGACTCGCCCGGCATGACCCGTAGTGAAACATGAATTACGCGCGGAACCTGTATACCGGGTGAGATGCTGGGTAAGGAGGGAATGGCCTTGGGGGCCTAGCTTCCTGCGCTGCGGCTGACTGCGATGCGCGGCGCTTCAGGATTACGGTATTGGGGCACCGGCAAACCGCTACGGGATGGACTCCGCGCAAACCGTAATCCATTATCAGGGACCAGCGGCAGACGGCGGCCGATTCGGCGGCTGGGCCCGCCCGGATCCTTGCCGCAAGCCGGGTCCGCCGATCACGCCTGGATAACGGCAGCACAGCGACGGCCGTCAGCGCTGGCCACCGCGGCCGGCCGGCGGGCTGGTGATGACGTGCGGTGGCACCAGGTGCACGCTGACCGAAGCCAGGCCAGGGCGGCCGGACAGCGCCTCAGGCGATGTGCTGGCATTGCATTGGCCATGACCAGGTAATGCGTATCGGCTGAGCCGTTCCCGGCAACGGCGGAGCCCGCCGCCGGCCGGGCAGGCTCATCCCGGCCAATGCGCCGTCCGTCAGGCCGGGGCCGCGTTCCTGGCCGCCCGGACCGCCTCGCGGATCCTGTCCAGCAACGGCGTGAGGCGCGCCCACTCGTCTTCGTCCACGCCGCGGACGAATTGCTTCGTCCCGGTGGTCCTGGTCAGGCGGGTGGGCGCCCGGTCATGAGCTGGCGGCGGGTGTGCTCGTACAGCCCGTCGAAGAGCCGGCCGGTGATGGTGAGGGTGTCGTGGTCGGAACCGCTGGTCATGGTCAGGCCGCGGATCAGCACATCCAGCCCGGGGGCGGCAGGGGCGTCGTAGCGTTCGTCGGCGAGGTCGGCCTCGTGGATGATCCGGCCGAGTTCCTCCAGGGCGGGGTCGGTGTCGAGGCCGAAGCTGTGCAGGGCGGTTTCGAACGAGCACCGGCCCTGGTGGTGCCCCAGCGCGGCGCCACGCATGTCGAACGGGGTGGCGCCGTCGGGGATGGCCGCGGGGTCGGCGGTGAAAACGAACTCGGCTACGGGGTCGATGAAGCGGCGGATCAGCCAGGCGCAGGCGGCCCGGTCGACATGCACGCCGGGCCGGGTGGCCCACTTCATGCCGGCGCCCGGGTGGCGTGGGCTGCGGCCAGGCGGTCAACCGCCCGGCGGGCCGTCTCTCCCTGCGGGCAGGCGAAGAAGTCGCGGGCCTGGATGCGGTGCAGTTCCCGGCGCAGCCGCGCCACGGCCCGCCGCCGGGCCGCCGGGTCGGCCGGGCCGGCCGCGGCTGCCGCGGCCGCGACCGCCTCGTATTCGGCGGCGACCGCGGCGGTCATCCGGCCCGCCAATGCGCTGGCGGTGGCGGTGTCGAGGGGGCGGCCCTGCCACAGGGTGGCTTCGCCGCCGTGGTCGGTGACTTCCTCGGCGATCCATTCCAGGTGCTCGCGGGTGCGCGCGTCGGCCGGCAGCGCGATCAGTCCATCGCCGAGCCAGGCCACCCCCAGGCGCTTGAGCTTGCGCCAGACCGCTGAGCGCGGCGTGGACGGCACGCGCGGCAGCCGGTAGGCCAGCAGCACCCACTCCTCGGCCTGGGCCATGACCATCACCCC
>DASVBE010000033.1:0-13981 GCA_036375995.1 Streptosporangiaceae bacterium
GATCTGTCACGGCTGTTGCGGGCCTGACGTTTGCCGTCCGGCCCGGCGAGGTCACCGGGTTCCTCGGCCCCAACGGCGCGGGGAAGTCCACCACGATGCGGATGATCCTCGGCCTGGACCAGCCGACGAGCGGGACCGTCCTGGTGAACGGGAAGCCGCCGCGGGCGCACGCCGCGCCGCTGCGCGAACTGGGCGGCATGCTCGACCCGCGGGCCGTGCACCCGACCCGGTCCGCGTATCACCACCTGCTGGCGCTGGCCCAGACGTCCGGCATCCGCCGGTCGCGGGTGGACGAGCTGATCGACGCGGTCGGGCTGGGCGGTGCCGCCAGGCGGCCCGCCGGGAAGTTCTCGCTGGGCATGTCGCAGCGGCTGGGCATCGCCGTGGCGCTGCTCGGCGACCCGCACACGGTGATCCTCGACGAGCCGGTCAACGGCCTGGACGTGGAGGGGATCCGGTGGATCCGCGGGCTGCTGGCCAGCCTGGCCGCCCAGGGCAAGACCGTGCTGGTGTCCTCGCACCTGATGAGCGAGGTCGCGCAGACCGCCACGCACCTGATCGTCATCGGCCAGGGCCGGCTGCTGGCCGACACCACCGTGGCCGCCCTGTCGGCCGGGCACGCGTCGCTGGAAGACGCCTACGTCAGCCTCACCGACGACGCGGTGGAGTACCGCGCCGCCGTCGGCACCTCCCAGACCGGACAGACTGCACAGACCGCCCAGGAGGAGCGATGACCAGCATCAGCCACCACCAGCCGCGGGCCGGCGCCGCCCGGGTGCCGGCCTACCCGCTGCCGCAGCGGGTCAGCCAGGGCCGGGTGATCCGGGCCGAGTGGACCAAGCTGCGCACCCAGCCGTCGGCTCTGTGGGCCGGGGTGGCCTCGGCCGGCCTCGCGGCCGGGTTCGGGATCCTGTACAGCCTGCTGCGCGAGGCCCGGCCGCCGCACGGCGCGGCCGCGGTGGCCGCGTTCGACCCGGCTGCGGTCAGCCTGTCCGGGATCCAGCTGGCCCAGATCGCGGTGGGCGTGCTCGGCGCGATGCTGATCACCAGCGAGTACGGCAGCGGGATGATCCGGTCGACATTCGCGGCGGTGCCGCGGCGGCTGCCGGTCCTGTGGGGCAAGGCGGCGGTCGCGCTGGGCGCGGCGTTCGCCGTGTGCGTCCCGGCCGTGCTCGTGGCCTTCTTCGCCGGGCAGTCGATCCTGGCCAAGGTGGGCCTGGACACCTCCTTCGGCCAGCCCGGCGTGGCGCGCGCCGTCCTGGGCAGCGCTGCCTACCTCGCCGTCGCCGCCGTGCTCGGCGTGGGCCTCGGTGCCCTGCTGCGCAACACCGCCGCCGCGGTGACCGCCCTGTTCGGGCTGCTGTTCGGCCTGCAGCTGCTGGCCGGGATGATCCCCGGCGCCACCGGCGTCACCCTGGAGAAGTTCATGCCCTCCACCGCTGGCCAGGCCATCGCGAGCGTGCACCCCGACCCGGGGACCTCGCTGAGCCCTTGGACTGGTCTGGGCCTCTTCATCCTGTACGCGGTCGTGGTGCTGGCCCTGGCCGCCCGGCGGATCAGCCGCGGCGACGCGTGAAGGATCCCGGCAGCCGCTGCGGCCGCGCACGCGAAGGCCGGCCACCCGTGGGGGTGGCCGGCCTTCGTGCTGGCGTGCTGGCTCCCAGCGGCGGGGCCGGGTCAGGCGGGCAGCTTGCCGGTGACAGCCGCGTCGAGGCGCGCCAGGGTCTCCGCCATGGCGGTGAGCCAGACCCGGCCGTCCTGCATGCCGGTCCGCTCCTCCTCCGGCGCCTTCGAGCAGTCGTAGCTCTCGGTCACGATTGTCGCGTCCGGGCCGTCCGGGGTGAGCCGGTAGCTCCACCGGTGGCCCCACCGGGCCTCGGTGCCCGCGGGCGCATCCGGCTCGGTGTCCGGGTGACCTTCGCCCGATTCCGGCTCCCAGCCGATCAGGCGGTCCTGCTCGAACTCGACCACGTGGTTGTTCATCTGGTAGTCGCCGTGCGCGGGGAAGTACATCTTCATCACGAACACGTCCCCGGCCGCGGTCACCGGTTCCGTGGTGACCGCGCCGCGGAGCATGCCCGAGCCGTCGAGCTCCAGGTGCCGCACCGGATCGGCCAGCACCGCGAAGATCTCGCTGGCCGGCGCGCTGATCCGGCGTGACACCGACACCGGCCCGCCGTGCTCTGCTGCCATCGCCCTGCCTCCGATCGCCGTCGCCTCCGGTCTATACCCAGGCACCGTCAGGCCGGGCACCGGGACCGCGGACGGGGCCGGTCAGGGCCCGACGGCCACCGTGATGGGGCCGGTCTTGCCCACCTGGACGATCCGGCTGACCCGGTTGGCAGCCGTCGGGATCGTGATCAGTTTGCCCGGCCGGTAGGAGCCGACGTAGACCGTCCGGCCGTCGGGGCTGACCACGATCGAAAGGGCCGGGCCAGGGACCCGGATCGGCTTCCCGGCGGTGCCGGTGGCGGTGTCGACCGGTGTCACCGACCCACGACTCACGACGTATGCGGTCTTCCCGTCCGGAGTGATCGCGACGGCCGAAACGCTGGCGCCTACCCTGATCGGCTTCCCGATGGTCATGGTGGCGAGTTTGATCGTTATTACCGTGTCCGAGTAGAAGACGGGAAGGTAGGCGGTCCGGCTGTCGGGCGTAAACGCGAAGCTTCCCGTGTACGGCCGGCCGGTCGGGATGGGCTTCCCGGCGGTGTTCGTGGCGATGGCGATTGGTGTCACGGAGGCGTCGTCTGTAGGCCGGCCCCCTGGCCCGCCCACCCCGTTGTTAGCGACCAGGAGGGTCTTCCCGTCCGGGGTGATGGCCATGGAGAGCGGGTTGCGTCCGACTAGGATCGGCCGGCCAGGCCGGCCGGTCGCAATGGTGACCGGCGTCACCGAGCCCCGGCGGGGGTTATCGGTGGCCTGGTTGAGGACATAGGCGGTGCGGCCGTCGGGCGTGATAACGATCGCCCGGGGCATGGCACCCGCCCTGATCGGCGGCTCCGCGGTGCCGTGGGCCAGGTCGACGGGTGTGACCGTGCCGGAGAATTCGTTGGCGACGTACGCGGTCCGGCCGTCCGGGGTGATTGCGATCGCACCAGCGCCTCTGCCGACCTTGATACTCCGGCCCGCAGCGCCGGCCGAGACGTCGACCGGCGTGAGTTTGCCGGTCGCGAAGCTGACCGCGTAGAAGGTCTTTCCGTCGGGGCTGAACGCGGACGCGACCACATCCCGGCCGGTCCGGATCGGGCGGCCCAGCGTGCCGCGGCCTGGGGTGACCGGCGTGATCGTCCCCCCGGATTCGTCCACTGCGTAGACCGTGTGTTCCGCCGGGCCCAGGGCGGGCAGTGCGGGGTGGCCGCTCGCCGGGCCGGCGATGGTCAGGCTGAGGCCCACGGCCGCGAGCGCGGCCACCGTGCCGCCAGCCGCCAGGAGCCGACGCCGGCGGCGGATCCGCAGGCCCGCGCGCAGGGCGTGCTGTGTGACCGCCCCCATCGGCGGCTCGTCCGTCAGCGCATCGGCGAGCAGCCCGCGCACCGTCGTCTCATCCATGCCGCGTTCCCCATGCCTCGTCGGTTTCTTCCGTTGCCTGGTCGCTGCCCAGCACGTCCTTCAGCCTGGCCAGGGCCCGTGCGGTCGTGCTCTTCACCGTTCCCGGGGAGCAGCCGAGGACCGCGGCGGCCTGATCCACGTTGAGGTCCGCCCAGTAGCGCAGGATCACCGTGGCGCGGCTCCGTGGCGGCAGCGTGGCCAGCGCGTCGAGCACCACGATCCGGGTCTCCGGGGCCGGCCCGCCAGCCGGGCGCTCGGGCAGCTGGGCGGTCAGGATCTCCCCGCTCCGCCGCAGCCGCCGGTCCGCGAGGAAGGTGTTGACCAGCGTCCGGGTGGCGTACGCGTCGACCGCGTCCTGCCTTCTGATTCGCGGCCAGGAAGCGAAGACCTTGGCCAGTGCGGTCTGGGCCAGGTCCTCGGCGGTGTGCCAGTTGCCGCACAGCAGGAACGCCATCCGGCGCAGCCGGGGCGATGCCGCCGAGGCGAATTCGGCAAACTCGGTCGCGTAGGTCACGCGGGCGGCTCTCCTTAGCGCAGCGGGTCAGATAGCCCAGGACCGGCAGGCCGCGCCCCCGAGGGCTGGCCTGCCGGTCCCTTACAGATGCGCGAGGCGCCGTATTCGGTTGCGTGCGGTCCGGGACTGTTTTCAGCCAGCGGCGCCCGCGTCGCCGAAGATGCTGGTGACGATGGCCTGGGCGGCGCCGCCGTACGGCGGGAAGAACGCGTCGGCCAGGTCGCCGGTGCCGCGCACGACCACGCCGCGGGGGTTGGAGAACTCGCGGAAGCCCTCGATGCCGTGGTGGCGGCCGCTGCCGCTCTGGCCGACGCCGCCGAAGCCCAGCGACGGCAGCGCGCCCTGCAGCGCGCAGATGTTCACGCAGGCGCCGCCGGAGCTGGTCTGCTCCAGCACGTGCTCGGCGACCTGCGGGTCGCCGCTGTAGACGTACAGCCCGAGCGGGCGCTCGCCGGCGTTGACCCCGGCCACCGCGTCATCGAGGTCGTCGTAGGCGACCACCGGCAGGATCGGGCCGAAGACCTCCTCCTGCATGATGCGCAGGTGCTCCGGCGGGTCGACGACCAGCACCAGCGGCAGCCGCCGGGTGGCCGCGTCGCCCTCACCGCCCAGCGAGACCACGCGCGCGCCGGAGGCCTGGGCCTCGTCGACCATCGCGGTGATCCGGTCCAGGTGCCGCTGGGTGATGATGCCCGTGTTGTCTTCCGAGGACGCGTAGCCGGGCAGCTCGCCGTTGAGGTAGTCCTGCGCGTGGCCGACGAACGCGTCGACCTCGGCCCGGGGGACCAGCGCGTAGTCCACCGAGATGCACATCTGGCCGTTCTTGATCAGCTTGGTGCCGATCACGCTGCGCACGTTGGACGCGTCGACGCTGCCCGGGGCCATGATGGCCGGGCACTTGCCGCCCAGCTCGAGGGTCACCGGGACCAGGTTCTCGGCGGCGGCCTTGGCCACCTCCCGGCCGATCGCCGGGCTGCCGGTGTACAGCAGGTGGTCCCAGCGCAGCGTGGGGAACTCCTTGGCCAGGGTCAGGCCGCCGACGGCAACCGCTACCCGGTCCTCGCCGAACGTCGCCGCGACCATCGAGCGCAGCAGTTCGCCGCAGGCCGGCGTGTAGTCCGACGGCTTGATGATCACCCGGTTGCCCGCGGCGAGCATCTCGACCAGCGGGCCGAGCGACAGGTCGAACGGGAAGTTCCAGGGCACGATGTTTCCGACCACGCCCTTGGGCTGGTAGCGGACGCCGGCCCGCGCGGTGCCGTACAGCGCCGGGTCGGTGTAGCGCACGTCCTCGGCCAGCCACGAGTCGAGCTGCTCGATCGCGTACGCGGCCCGGCCCGCCACCCCGAGCACTTCGACCAGGTCGGTGAACAGGTCCGGGTGCGCGCCGAAGTCCTCGCTCATCGCCGCCCGGATCTGGTCCCGGTGGCCGAGCACCATCCCGGCGAGCGCGCCGAGCATCTCCTTCCGCTCGGCGGGGGCCGGGTAGGGGCCGGCCAGGAAGGCCTTGCGCTGGACCGCGTGCAGCCGGTGCAGCTCCGCGATCGCCGCGCCGTCGTCGGTCTCGGTCGTGCTGGGCGGGGGCACGAGAGTGGTCATGGGGGCCTCCCGGGGACGCGGGTCGGGGTGGTATCTGCGCCGTATGCGCGAAGTGTTTCATAGCCGCGTTCGGTTTGGCAGCGGCGGCGGGAGGGGGCTGGGCCAGCCGGACGGGGCGCCGGACGGAATAGGTCGTCCGACCGATGCCGCGCATGGTTCTCGCTGCCTATGGTGGGCCAGGCCAATCTGGCAATGGATTCCGATGGGGAGCAGAAAATGGCAGTAACCGGATCGGGCCGGCGGAACACACCGCTCTGGATCGACATTCCGCTCAGCCTCGTCGTCTTCGTGGCGGTCTGGATGGGCGTCACCGTACTGCTCAATCTGAGCTGGGGCGACCCGGCGTTTTCCGGGTGGCTCGGATCCTTCTCGGCCGCCCTCCTGGGGGCGGCCATACTGACGGTGATCCGCATCTGGCGCCGGGCGAAAGGGCGCTGATCAGGGCGGCGGGCCCGGCCCGGCCCGGACCAGGAGGCCGGGCGGGAGCTGCTCGTGGCGGAGGGCGGCGAGCCAGGCGGCCGTGACGGTCACCAGGGTGAGGACGCCGGCCGCGGCGAAGACCGGGCGGGGGGAGCCGGCCAGCGCGGCGGCGGCACCGGCCAGCAGGCCGCCGGCCAGCGTGACGCCCTGGATGGTCAGCCGCCAGGACGCCATGACCCGGCCGAGCACCGGGCGGGGGACCAGGGCCTGGCGGAGCGACCGGTTGGTCACGCTGGCCGCGACGATGGCCCAGGTGCAGAGGACATTCGCGGCCAGGGCGACGGGCGCCGAGAACGCCGCGCCGAGCAGGAGCATGGCCGCGCCGGACACGGCGCAGCAGACCATGATGACGCCGAGCGACCCGAATCGCCGGGTCAGCCACCCGGTGCCCGCCGCGCCTGCCAGGCCACCAAGACCGCCGCGCTGATCACCAGGCCGACGTGCCAGGGCGATAGGGCCAGGGTGCTGCGGAGCAGGAAAATGAGGAGCTTGTCCGCGCCCAGGCTGAGGTTCAGCGCGGTCTGGAACACGAGAAGGGTCAGCAGCAGCCGGGTCCCGGCCACCTGCCGGATCCCCTCGGCCAGCTCGGCCTGCGCCGCGCGCCAGGTCAGGGCGGGCCGGGGCGGGCGCGGGTCGGCCGGGTAGCAGTCCCGCAGGCCGGCCAGGCAGGCCAGGGAGACCAGGAACGTCACCGCGTCGATCAGCAGCGAGGCGCGTAGCAGGCCGGCCGCGGCCAGCAACCCGGCACCCCCGGGGCCGAGGACCAGGCCGAGCTGGGCGGCCGATTCCAGCAGCGAGTTGGCCGGGATGAGGCGCGGGCCGGCGAACACGTCCCGCACCACCAGGACCAGCGCCGTCTCGGAGAACACGGTGACCACGCCAGCCGCGAAGGCCAGTGACAGGATCAGCCAGGGCGGGGTGGCCCGCGCCCCCGAAACCGTATAGAGGGCAAGAAATAGTGCTGCGCGGATGGCGTCCCCGCAGGCAAGGACGAGGCGCGGGCTCACCCGGTCGGCGAGCAGGCCCGCGGGGAGGCCGGCGGCCAGGTAGCCGGCGCTGGCGGGCAGCGAGGCCAGGACCGCCGCGACCGGGCTCTGGGTCAGGTTCAGGACCAGCAGCGGGATCGCCAGCAGGGCCAGTCCGTCGCCCAGCTCGGAAACCGCTTGCCCGGCCAGGAAGATCCGTGCTCCGCGCATCACCTCAGCGTGACGCGGCGGGATCTGTGCGGCCAGGGCTTTCGGGCCGGCCGGGGCCGGCGGCCGGGCGGTGGGTCTGGTCAGCGGGCGGCGTGCTGATAGGCGAGCCGGAGCCAGGCGGTGAGCTCGGGGTCGATGTCCGCGCCGGCCGGCACCCGGACCCGGTGGGTGAACAGGGCGTTGAACCCGGCCGCGGACTCCAGCCGCGGGCCGGGCCGGGTCTCCGCGGTGGCGGGGAGGATCAGGCCGACGTCGATCCGGCCGGCGCCGCTGGGCTGGATCATCGCGAACTGCCGGCCGCGCCGGAGGGTGAGGTAGCCCTTCTTGGGCGCGACCTCGACGTCGTCGCCCAGCGCCAGGATCGCGGTCATCAGGGCTTCGTGCAGCGGCCGGAGGGCGGCCTTGCGGCCGGTGTACAGGGCGCCGGCCGGGTCCCCGGCGGGGGCTGGGCCGGCCTCGCCGGGGGCGGGCAGTTGCCTGACGGTCAGCGAGACCCGGTGCGCGGCGCCGTGCGGCAGGCCGTGCTCGGTCTTGAGCAGGCCGACCACGTCCTGGTGCCTGGTCAGGCCGCTGGCGGCGATGATGGCCGACCACTGCGCCATCGTCTTGCCGTAGCGGGCCTCGATGTTGCGGAGCTGGGCTGCGATTCCTTCTTCGGCGGTGGCCATCGGGTTAGCGCTTTCCTTCCGTCAGGCGAGACGCTGCTCGAGCAGGGCGCGCTCGGCCGGGTTACCGGTCAGGCCAAGGGCGCGCTCGTCGGCCCGGCGGGCCTCGTCGTGGCGGCCGAGTGCACGGAGGAACTCGGCCCGGGTGGCGTGCAGGAGGTGGTAGCGGTCGAGGAGCGGGGCCAGGGCGTCGGCCTCGGAAAGGGCTTTCTCGGGGCCTATGACCTGGCCGAGTGCGATCGTCCTGTGCAGCCGGACCACCGCAGACGGCAGCTGCTCGAGCAGCGCGTCGTAGAGCAGCAGGATCTGCGTCCAGTCGGTGTCTTGCCAGCTAGGCGCCTCTGCATGGCAGGCCACGATGGCGGCCTGGAGCTGATACGGGCCCGGCCGCCGCTGCTGCCCGGCGCGGACCAGCAGGTCGGTCGCGGCGGCGATGTCCGCGTGCCGCCACCGGGACCGGTCCTGGTAGCGGAGCAGGACCAGGCGGCCCGCGTCGTCGAACCGGGCGGCGGCGCGGGCCCGGTGCAGCCGTATCAGGGCGACCAGGCCGGCCACCTCGGGCTCGGCGGGCATCAGCCGGGCCAGCAGCCCGGCCAGCCACTCGGCGTCGCCGGTCAGGTCACGCCGCTGCGGCCGGTCGCCCGCGCTGGTCAGGTAGCCCTCGTTGAACAGCAGGTAGATGACGGCGAGCACGCCGGACAGGCGCGGGGCGAGCTCGTCGTCGTCCGGGACCCGGTAGGGGATGCCGGCCGCGGCGATCTTGCGGCGGGCCCTGGTGAGCCGCTGGATGATCGCGGCTTCCGAGACCAGGAACGCGCGGGCGATCTCCGCTGTGGTGAGCCCGCAGACCGTGCGCAGGGTCAGCGCCACCTGCGCCTCGGTGGCCAGCGCCGGGTGGCAGCAGGTGAAGATAAGCATGAGGCGGTCGTCTTCCTCGCCGTCGGCCGGGCTGGCAGCGGGGCCGGCGGCGAGCCCAGCGATGAGGCCGCCGGCGGGGCTAGCGGGGAAAGCGATTGCCGCGAGCCGGTCCCGGTGGCGGAGGTCGCGGCGGAGGACGTCGATCGCGCGGCGGCGGGCGACCGTGCGGAGCCAGGCGGCCGGCTGGTCGGGCACCCCGCCGGCGGGCCACTGCCGCCATGCGGCCAGCAGCGCATCCTGGACGACCTCCTCCGCGGCGGCGAAGTCGCCGCCCAGGATGCGCGTGACCGAGGCGGTCAGCCGGCTGCTCTCTTCCCGGAACGCCGCGGCCAGGGAGTCCTGAGCCGCGGCGATCCGGTCGTCCGGCGCCGGGGTCAGCCCCCGGTCATGACGGGGCGGATCTCCACGGTCCCGCGTCCCGGCCATGTCCTCGCCATCCGCAGCGCTTCGTCCAGGTCGGCCACATCGACCTCGGCGTAGCCGCCGATGGCCTCCTTGCCCTCCAGATACGGACCGTCGGTCACCACCGGCGGGCCGTCCGGCCCGAACCGGACGGACGTGGCGGTCTCCGGGCCCTGCAGCTGGTTGCTCCCGCCGATCCTCGCCCGGTGCTCGGCGAACCAGGCCCCGACTTCGGCGTACCTCGCCCGCAGCTCATCGGGGGTCAGCGCGGCAAACGCCGCGGCGTCGTCGGCGTCCCCGCAGAACAGCAGCACGTATTTCATGCCATCACCTCCACCCAGCATGTCGAACAAGCCGGCCATCAGGTCGACATCCTGGCCGGCGAGTTTCCGCGGCGGGCTGCTTGGCGGCGCGCGGCGGGACAGGACAATGAGCTGTGGCATTCGGGATCATCGGCCGGCGCCGGGAGCTCAGCGCGATCGATGAGCTGCTGGACCAGGCCGCGGGCGGGACCGGCGGCCTGCTGGTGCTGACCGGGCCAGCGGGGTCCGGCCGGACAGCGCTGGCTGAGGTCGCGGCGGATCGCGCGGGCGGGCGGGGGTTCGAGGTCATCCGGGTTGGTGCGGGTGCGGGGCAGCCGGGGAGCGCGCTGTGGGCCCGGGTGCGGCAGGAGCCGCGGGACGGCGCGGCGGGCACCGGGGACGGCACGGCGGGCCCGGGGGACGCTGACGTGCTGGTGGCGGCGCTGGCTGACGGAGTGCGGCGGCTGGTGCTCCTGGACGACGCTGACCTGGGCGACGCTGATCTGGGCGACGCTGATCTGGGCGACGCTGGCCTGGGCGGGGCGGCTGGGGTGGGGCTGATCCGGGGGCTCGCCGGGCGGCTGGCCGGGTCGGCGACCGCCGTGCTCGCCACGACCGCTGTGGTGCCGGCCGGGCTGGCCGGGCCGGGCCGGGTGCTGGCGCTGGAGCCGCTGAGCCCGGACGAGATCGGCGAACTGGCCGGGGTGACGGGCGGGGCGGCCCGGTATGCGCTGTGGGCGGCGTCCAGCGGCCGGCCGGGACCGGCCCGGGCGCTGGCGGTCACGCTGGCCGGCCTGCCGCCGGGCACGGATCCGGTGGTGCACCTGGCGCTCACCGTCGATTCGGCGGAGCCGTTCCTGACCGTGGACACCCGGCTTGTGCGGCTCATCGAGGCTGCGCTGGACCGGGGTGCGGCGGCGCCGCAGCGGGCCCGGCTGCTGGCCCGGCTGGCCCGCGCGCTGCTGGGTGATGCGTCGCAGGCGGCCCGGCGGCGGGAGCTGATCGCCGAGGCGCTGCCGCTGGCCCGGGAGAGCGGCGAGCCGGCGGTGCTGGCCGAGGTGCTCGACGCGCGGTTGCACGCGCTGTGGGACCCGGCCGGGGCGCAGGACCGGCTCGAGTCCGCGTCGGAGATCATCGCCGCGGCCCGGGGTTCGGCTGACTTGGCCCGGGAGCGGAGCGGCCTGTTCTGGCGGTTCGTGGCGCTGATGGAGCTGGGCCGGGTGGCCGAGGCGGAGTCCGCGCTGGCCGCGTTCGAGCAGGAGGCCCGGCTGGCGGGCGACGCGGCCGGGCAGATCATGGCCCTGGCCCGGCACGCGATGCTGGCTACGATCCGGGGCCGGTTCGCCGAGGCGGAGAGCCTGGCCAGCCGGGTCGCCGAGCAGGGCGCGGCGATCCAGCTGCCCGACACACCTGCGCTGACGGGCACGCTGCGCGGGACGCTGGCTGCGCTGCGCGGCGACGGCACTCTGGGCGAGGCAGACATCCAGGCGATGCGGCGGGCCGCGCAGCAGGCTCCCGGGCACTTCTACGAGGCGACGGCGGCGCGGGTCCTGCTGGCGACCGGGCGGCGGGGTGAGGCTGGGGCCGAGCTGGCCCGGGCCCTGCCGGTGGTGCTGGCCGGGGCCGGGCCGCGCTGGGTCGGCGCCGCCGCGGACCTGGCCCTGGTGGCTAGCGGGACCGGGGACGCCGAGGCGGCCCGGGCGCTCTGGCAAGCGCTTTCCGGTTATCGGGGCCAGCTGGTGGTCTGGGCGGGGGCCAACACTGTCACGGGCCCGGTTTCGCACTACCTGGGCCTGCTAGCCACCCGGCTAGGCGACCTGGACGCCGCCGCAGACCTCCTCGCCGAAGCGATCAACCTGGACCGCCAGATAGGCGCCCTGCCCTGGCTAGCCCAGAGCCTGGCCGCCCGGGCCGACCTGCTCGACCGCCGGGGCGGCAGTGATGACGCCGCCACCGCATCCGGCCACCGCGACGAGGCCCGCGCCCTGGCCACGCAGCTCGGCATAGCCACGCCGCAGACGCAGCTCACACCGCCACCCGGCCCCGGAGGGCCGCACCGACCAGACGGGCCAGAAAGGCCAGGTGTCCTGGACAGGAGCGACCGGCCGGGCGGGCGGGCAGAGCCGGGCAACTCGCGCGGGCCAGCCGGGCTGGGCCAGCCGGCCGGGTCGGCCAGGTCACCCGGGCCGGGCGGGACCGGCGAGTGGGCGGCGTCGCACGGGCTGGCCGGGCCAGGCGATTCCGGCGGGCCGGGCATGTCGTATACGCCGGCCGGGCCGGCCGGACCTGAGGAGGCGGGCGGTGCGGGCGGGCCGGCCGGAGCCTGGGCGCTGATCCGCGACGGAGACGACTGGCTGCTGCAGGCGGGCCCGGAGAAGGCCCGGCTGCGGGACAGCCGCGGCCTGCGCTACCTGCGCACCCTGCTGGCCGCACCAGGCCAGGAGATCGCCGCCCTGGACCTGGCCGCAGGCGGAACAGGCCTGCATGAGACCGCGGCCGAGCCGGTCCTCGACCAGACCGCGGTCCAGGCCTACCGCAGACGACTCGCCGAACTGGACGCCGAGCTGGACGCGGCCGACCGGTCCGGAGACGCCGAACGCGCCACCCGCGCCCAGGCCGAACGCGACGCCATCCTGGCCGCCCTGCGCGGCGCGAGCGGACTCGGCGGGCGCCCACGCCAGCTGTCCGCGGAGCAGGAACGGGCCCGGGTCAACGTCACCCGGACGCTCCGCGCCGCCCTGGACCGCATCTCTCTCGCCGCACCGCTAGCGGGCGCCCACCTGGCCGCCTCGATCCGCACCGGCCGGGCCTGCCGCTACCAGCCAGGCCCCGGCGGCCCCACCCGCTGGAACCTGTAACCGCCCTCCAGCGGCTACGCCCGTGACCGCTGGCGTGCGAACGAGCCTGGCCAGACGGGCCGGGCACCTGGACCGCGGAGCGCTACGCAGGCTGGCCTGCAGTGAACAAATTGTTCGGTGGCGATTTACGCCTCCTGGGTGACAGTCACTCAAGGAGGACGACATGCACATCATTGGATCCGCCGACGCCGCCGTTCGCCAGTTTGGCGGGCTGGCCGTCGACGACTACGGGACGACCGACGATCGCGCGCCGCTGGTCCTGCTGCACGGCATGACCTTCGACCGGACGATCTGGCGCCCGCTGGTGGACCGGCTGCAGCAGACCGACTCTGGCCGCCGGGTGCTGGCGCTCGACCTGCCGGGGCACGGCGAATCCCCGGAGCAGGACCGCTACGACCTCGCTGCGGTCCCGGCCCAGCTGCACGAGGTCATCACGGAGGCCGGCCTGACCAGCCCGGTGATCGTCGGCCACTCGGCAGGCGCGCTGGCCGCGACCGTCTACGCGGCTCAGTTCCCGGTCAGCGGCGTGCTCAACGTCGACCAGCCGCTGCGGCTCGGGGAGTTTGCCGCGTTCGTGCGGTCGCTGCGGGACCGGCTGGAGGGCCCGGGGTTCGCCGCCACCTGGCAGGTGTTCTGGGACAGCTTCCACACCGAGCGGCTGCCGGACGACGCGCGGAAGCTGGTGCGCGAGACCTGCCGGCCCCGCCAGCAGGTCGTGACCGGCTACTGGCGGGAGATACTGCACGGCAGCGTCCAGGAGATCACGGACCGGACCGAGCAAGCCCTTTCCGCTATCGGTGAGACCGGGGTTCCCTACCTGCATATCGCGGGGGAAGACCTTCCCGCGGGCTACGCGGAGTGGCTGACGAAGCGGATCCCGGAAGCCACGTTCGCGGTCTGGGGCGGAAGCGGGCACTTCCCGCATCTGGCCAAGCCAGACGAGTTCGCCCGGGTGCTGGCCGCCACCACCAGCTGGCCGGCCTGAGGCGACCCGCCCCGGTCAGCGCGCCGCGTGCCGGCGCGCGGGCCGGGGCGGCGCGCTAGCCGGGGCGGCGGCAGCGGACGGCCAGGATGTCGGGGACCGGGTCGCCGAACTCGGCCACGTGCTCGATGATCAGCCCGGCACCGGTGAACGCGCTGAGCAGGTCACCGAGCGGCAGGTGCAGGGCGCCGACCCGGGCCCTGACCCCGCGTGACGACCAGGCCTCGAAGCTGCGCTCCCGGCGCCAGTAGCCGGGCGTGATCGCCACCCGGGCCGGGTCGGCCCGGTCGGCGAACGCGCCGACGAAGCACGGGTGGCAGCCGACGTGCGCGAACACCCCGCCGGGACGCAGGGCCGGGACCAGCGCCCGGCACGCGGCCGGGTAGTCGTCGAGATCGGTGTGGCACATCACCGAGGCCACCGCCGCCAGCCCGGCCGGCCGCAGCGGCGGGACTGCTGCGTCCGCCATCACCACCGGGAGCCGCCGCCGGGCGTGCCGCAGCTGGCCTGCCG
>DASVBE010000062.1:0-9968 GCA_036375995.1 Streptosporangiaceae bacterium
TGCGGGCCGAGCGGTTCACCGACGGGGTGATCGCCCAGACGCTGGAGTCCGGCGTCCTGCTCGCGGCCGCCGACCGCATCCTGGCCGGGCTGGGCGGCCCATGACCGCGGAGGGCGGCCCGCCGGCTGGAAGTCCTCGACGTCCTTGCGAACCCCCCTCTCACCCGACCGCGACCTGGTCGTTTATGAGGGCAGCCCGTCCTCCGGCGTCCTGCCCGGCCCCGGCCAGCGCGAGATCCTGGCCCTGGCCAACGGCCGGCGAACCCCCAGGGACATAGCCTTCGCCCTCGGCCGCGGGGTCTACGCGGTGACCCTGGAGGTCGACCGCATGCGCAGGGCCGGGCTGGTGCTGATTGACCCGGATATCGTGCGGGTCCCGCCCTATCTGGGTCTGGCCGGCGCAGCCGGCGACCCCTACCCGCCGCCCCGGTCAGGGCGGTCTCCCGCGCCGCCGCCACGGCGGCCCAGCAGCCCAGCGCCGTCCCCACCCGCCCAGCCCGACCGCAACGCCCTGATGCGCCTCCTCCGCGCCGGCGTAGGGATCCGCCGCCACCCGCGCGACTAGCTCACCAGCACTCCCCGCCCGCAAAGCGCCGCCTTTACCGGACCGGGCGGCGAAGCAGCCAGCAAGTCGCACGCCCACGATGGCTGACCCGTGGCCAGCCATCCATGATCGCGGCGGATTTCCGGTGTCCTGCGGACTCGCACCTGCCGCGATCATGATGGGACGTCTGCATGATCGCGGAGGATGGCGGGGGCTGGAGCACCCGCCATCCTCCGCGATCATGAAGTCGCGGGCCGCCGGCTCAGAGCCGGGCGGTCCACTCGATGACCAGCCGGCGAGGCGCAGTGCTGGGCTGGCCATCGATTTCGGATCTGGGATGCAACCCCCCGCGATGCGAAATCCTCCGTGATCATGGAGGGTTGCCCTATGAGCACCGACTCGCCTGCCAGCACCCAGCAGCTTGGTGAGTGGCTGAGCAAGCTTGGCTCGGCCGACCCGGCCCCGGGCGGCGGGGCGGCCGCGGCCATGCTGGCCGGCATGGCCGCCGGCCTGGTGGAGATGGTCTGCAGGGTCTCGGCGGGCAAGCCGGACCTGGCGGACCACGAGCAGCACCTCACGCAGGTCCGCGAAGCGGCCCGCGGATACCGGCTCGGCTCGCTCGCGCTGGCCGATCACGACGCGGCGGCGTTCACCGCGCTGCTGGCCACCTACCGGCTGCCCCGTGAAGACCCCGCCCAGCAGGCCGCCCGCCGGGAGGCCGTCCAGGCCGCCACCCTCCGTGCCGCGACCGTGCCGCTGGAGGTCGCCGGGAACGGGGCGGGCGTCGCGCGGCTGGCCGCGCAACTGCCCGGGCGCAGCGCCCGCAGCGTGCTGTCCGACGTCGGCGTGGCCGCCACCTGCGCGGCCGCGGCCATCGACGCCGCCGCCGTGAACGTGGAGATCAACCTCCGCGCGCTGACCGACTCCGCCATCCGGGTCACGCTGTCCGGCCGGCTGGCCCGCCACCTGGCCGACGGCGACCGGGCCCGCCAGCTGGCCGCCGAGGTCCGCCGGGAGATCAGCGGATGAGCACGCCACGGAGAGCCCGGCGGATCGACGGCCGGGCCATCGCGGCGCGGCTTCGCGCGCAGGCCGCCGAGGTGACCCAGGCCGCGGCGGCGCTCACCCCGGGGCCCGGCGGCGTGGGGCCGGTGACCACGGCCCAGCTCCTCCGGCAGACCGCTGCGGCGGCGTGGCGCGCGGAAACGAGCCGTATCGAATCCTGACCGGTGGCAGGCGGAACGGCGGGCGTCAGCGCACGGTGAAGCCGGGCACGCCCACGCCGGAATGGATGGGATCCACCCTCAGCAGGTTGAGCTTCGTGTTGCGGCACTGGGCGACCGGGTAGCCGAGCAGGTCCGTGCTCATCCCGCCCAGCCTGATGTGCAGCTGGCCCATCTTCGGATCGCATTTCGGGCCGAGCGGCGACGGGAACTCGATGTGCAGGATCACGTGCGCGGTCTCGCCGGACAGCAGGACCACGCTGCGCTGGCTGGCGCTGGTCGCCGCCGCTTTGCCGACCTGGCCGTGCCGGCTGAACACGGCGACCGTGGGCGAACCGGTCAGCCGGCACGCCTGCGGGGAGAGGTTGCTGAACTCGAGTGGGACGAACGTCTGGTTCATCCCGGCCGCGCCCTCACCCAGCCCGAGCCAGACCTGGTGACGGGGGCCATGGCAGGCCGGGACGGGGGCCGTGGCGGGGCTGGCGGCCGGCCAGCCGCTCAGGGCCGGCGCGGCGAGCGCGGCGGCGGGGAGCAGGACGCCGGCCGCGGCGATGGCGACCGCGGCGGCGATCCGCTGGGTGGTGCTGGCTGGCAGCCTCATGGCGACCTCCGGTGCCGATTGCGTATCTCGACACCCCTTGAGACGTCTGGGCTGGTCTGACGGTTAGAAAAAGGCGTCCCGGGTCACGGCGGCGTTCCCGGGCCGAGTTTGAGCCCCGGAACCGGGGGCAGGTCGAGGCTTCCGAAGAGCTCCGGATGAGGTGCCTGATGAGTATCGCCGCCCCTTCGCGGCTGAATTGGTGGTCCGAGGCCGCCTGCCAGTACGCCGACCCGGACCTGTTCTTCCCGGTCTCGTCGACCGGGCGGGGCGGGGAGGAAGCCAGGGCCAAGCTGATCTGCGCCCGCTGCCCGGTCCGTGCGCAGTGCCTGGACTACGCGATGGCGGCGGGATCGCCGCTGCAGGGCATCTGGGGCGGGACGAGCGACCAGGACCGGGCCCGGCTGCGGCGCAGTCACCGCCGCGCGGCGCGGGCCAGGGAGCTGGCCCGGATCGGCTGATCGCGGCGGCGCGCGGCCGGCGGGCGGTCAGAGCCAGTCGCGGCGGCGGAACGAGATCCACAGCAGGAACGCCGTCACGATCATGATCACCGTCGAGACGATCACGCCCCAGTGGCTGCCGAATCCCGGGTAGTCCACGTTCATCCCGTAGAACCCGGTGATGAACGTGGGCACCGCGATGATCGCGGCCCAGCTGGTCACCTTCTTGGTGATCACGTTCATCCGGTTGCTCTGGATGGTCAGGTTGGTCTCCAGGATCGTGGTGACTAGGTCGCGCAGGCTCTCGGTCCACTCCGTGGCGCGCAGCACGTGGTCGTAGACGTCCTGGTAGTACGGCAGCATCGACTCGTCGACGACCTGCAGGTCGCGGCGCATCAGCGCGTTGACGACCTCGCGCATCGGCAGGACCACCCGGCGCAGCAGCACCAGGCTCTTGCGCAGCTCGAAGCTGCGCCGCTGCACGTCGGTGTCCCGCGAGTGGTCGTCGAAGAGCCGGTCCTCGAGCCCCTCGATCGTGTCGTCCAGCGCCTGCACGGTGGTGAAGTGGCCGTCGACGATGTTGTCGATCAGGCCCCACAGCAGGTAGCCGACGCCGGCTTTGGCCAGGTCAGGGCTGGCGTCCCAGTAAGCCACCACGGAGCCGATGTCCAGCCCGTCGTCCTTGCGCACGGTGATCAGCGCCCGCGGGGTGATGAACGCGGCCAGCTCGCTGGTGTGCAGCTCGCCGGTCTCGGTGCTGAGCTGGACGCCATACGCGGTCATGAACAGGTGGCTGCGGTAGCGGTCCATCTTGGCCCGCTCGTGTTCATGGACCGCGTCCTCGATGGCCAGCGGGTGCAGGCCGAACTCGGCCTCCAGCACGGCCAGGTCCTCCCGGTCCGGGTCGCGCAGGTCCAGCCAGACCACCGCGGTGGGGTCCTTGAGGTGCTCGCTGATGTCGTCGACCGGGAAGCCCTCGGCCTCCAGCACGCCGCCCCGGTACAGCCGGGTGCGGGCCTGGCACTTGGTGGGGGTGGCCGAGCAGATCGCCGCCTGCACCGTGCGTTCCGGGTCGTGCCCGCCGAACGCGGGCGGGTCAGCCTGCACGGCGTTCATCGGGACTCCTCGGGATCAGGCTTGAGGGATACGGGATGTGCGGCGCGGGTGACGCTACCAGCCGTCATCGTCCGCGGGGGTGTCGCCGGCGCGCGGTGGCCACGCTCGCGCAGCGGCCCGGGTGTGCTGCGGGGCGATCGTGTACTTCGGGTCACGCGCGCTGGCCCGGCCGGCCTCGTAGATCCCGGCCCTGCTCACCGCGGATCCGGCCACCAGCGTGGCGCCGGCCACGGCGGACAGCACCCGGTTGCGGCCCCGCGCGGCCGCCGTGGCGGCCACCCCCGTGAGGGAGAGGACCCTGGCGGCCAGCATCAGCTCGCCCGGCTTGCCGGACCGGTAAGGCTCGGCGACCGCACCGAGGCGGCGCTCGAGCAGGCGCTCCGCGGTCTGCTCGGCGACGGCGCCGGCAATGGCCAGCCGGGCCGCCGGGACGGCCCGGTCCGGCGGGAGGGCCAGCAGGCCGATCCCGGCCGCTGCGGCGGCGGCCGACCCGGCGAACTTGTAGGGCATCTCCCGGTGCGCGTCGTGCCAGGCGGGCACGGCGGTGCTGCACACCAGCGCGGCCGTGTACGTCGCCACCGCCGGGCCCATGGCCCCGGCTGCCGCCGCCGCGGCGCGGCCCGCCCGGGGCAGCTTGCCGGTGACGGCGGAGACGGCCGACGCCCCGGCCAGCGGGCCATACGCGGCCAGCAGCCAGCTGCCCATGCTCATCGGCGAGGTGACCTTGAACACCCGCAGCATGTTCAGGAACCTGGCCGGCCGGCCCAGATCGTTGATCAGCGCCGCCGCGGACACGCTGATCGCGCCGCCCGCGGTGATCCTGGCGACCCGGGCCAGTTCGCTGTACCCGGACCGGTGCGCGCCCACGGCGAGCGCCGAAGACGCCCCGGCCAGGCCGCCGAAGAACAGGTAAGCCGGCACGTCCGGGGACTTCCAGGCGGGCTCCTTGAGCACCGGGCGGCCGTAGTAGGAGCGGAACCCGGCGTCCGGCACCATCTGCTGTTCCTGGCTGCGCGGGCTCACGGGCGGGACCTCCTGGTCGCGGCCAGCACGGCGCCCGCCAGGCCGATCGCGGCCAGCGCCACGTGCTTCCACATCCGGGGCAGGTCACGGGTGGTGACGACCGGGTCCGGCGGGAGGCCGTACACCTCCGGCTCGTCGAGCAGCAGGAAGAACGCGCCGCCGCCGCCGATGCCGTCCTCCGGGTCGTCCAGGTACAGCCGGGCCTTCGTCTCGCCGGCCTGCTGCAGTTCAGTGACCCGGCCCCGGGCGCGCTCGCGCAGTTCGTCGAGCGGGCCGAACTGGATCGACTCGGTCGGGCAGGCCTTGGCGCAGGCGGGGGTCAGGCCGTCGCCGAGGCGGTCGTAGCACAGCGTGCACTTGTACGCGCCGCCGTCGGTCTCGCGCCGCTCGATGACCCCGAACGGGCAGGCGGCCACGCAGTAGCCGCAGCCGTTGCAGATGTCGTCCTGCACGACCACGGTGCCGAACTCGGTGCGCATCAGCGCGCCGGTGGGGCAGACGTCGAGGCAGGCGGCCTCGGTGCAGTGCTTGCAGACGTCGCTGGACATCAGCCAGCGCATGCTGTCCGCAGCGGCCTGGGCCGGGGCGGCGGCCTGGGCGGGGGCCTGGGCGGGGGCAGCGGCCCGGGCCGGGGTGACGGCCGGGATCTGCACCCTGGCGGACGGGGCCGGCTGCTCGATGAACGCGACGTGCCGCCAGGTCGAGGCGCCCAGGCCGACGGTGTTGTCGTAGGACATCCCGGACAGCTCGATGCCGTCCTCGGGGACCTCGTTCCAGGTCTTGCAGGCCACCTCGCAGGCCTTGCAGCCGATGCACAGCGAGGTGTCGGTGAAGAAGCCCATCCGGTCCGTCATCTCACACCTCCGTCCCGGTGCCGTCGGTGATCCCGGCCCGCTCCCGGTAGCCGCGGACCAGCTCGCGCAGCGCGGGCCCGCGCGGCCGGCGGCCCGGGCGGACGTCGCAGGCCAGGGCCTTGACCTCCTGGATGTGCACGTTCGGGTCCAGCGACAGGTGGGCCAGCTCGTTGGCCGGATCGCCGGTGGTCAGCCCGTTGCGCCCCCAGTGGTAGGGCAGCCCCACCTGATGCAGCGTACGGCCCTGCACCCGCAGCGGCCTGATCCGGTCGGTGACCAGAACCCGGGCCTCGATCGCACTGCGGGCGGTGACGATCGTGGCCCAGCCCAGGTGGGTGAGCTGCCGCTCGGCGGCCAGCGCGGGCGACACCTCGCAGAAGAACGCGGGCTGCAGCTCGGCCAGGTAGGGCAGGAACCGGGACATGCCGCCGGCCGTGTGGTGCTCGGTCAGCCGGTACGTGGTGGCCACATAGGGGAACACCTCGGCGCCGGGCTCGTTCCCGCTGGGCTGATACCGGTTGCGCTGGTGCCGGATGATCTCCCGGACCGGGTTCTGCTGCTGGCCGTAGAGCAGGTTGGGGAACGGCGATTCCTGCGGCTCGTAGTGCACCGGCAGGGGCCCGTCGACCAGCCCGGCCGGGGCGAAGAGCCAGGCCTTGCCGTCGGCCTGCATGATGAACGGGTCGGTCCCGGAGATCGCGTCGGTGCCGGTGGCGCCTTCCGGCGGCCGGTAGGACGGCGGCCGGCCGGCGATGAAGTCCGGGGTGTCGTAGCCGGTCCAGGTCTGGTCATGGGCGTTCCACCAGACCAGCGCCTTGCGCTCGCTCCACGGCTGGCCGTCCGGGTCGGCCGAGGCCCGGTTGTACAGGACCCGCCGGTTGGCCGGCCAGGCCCAGCCCCACTCCGGCGCGGTCCAGTCCTGGTCCTTGCCGGGCGTGCGCCGGTCGGTCTGGTTGACGCCGCCGGCCCGCGATCCGCAGTAGATCCAGCAGCCGCAGGCCGTCGACCCGTCCCCGGCCAGCTGGGTGTAGGAGGACAGCGGCTTGCCGTCGCCGTCCCAGCCGTTGATCTCCGCGAGCACCGCGTCGGCGTCCGGGTCGCCGTATTCACCGATGACCGGGTAGTCCCAGGTCAGGTCGCGGATGGGGGCGTCCAGCTCGCCGCTGGCGCCGGCGCCGTCCGGGGCGGCGGCCAGCTTGGCCCGGATCCGGCGGCCCAGGTGGTAGGTGAACCACAGGTCGCTGCGTGCGTCCCCGGCCGGCTCGACCGCCTGCCGGTGCCACTGCAGCAACCGCTGGGTGTTGGTGAAGCTGCCGGACTTCTCGGTGTGCGCCGCGGCGGGCAGGAAGAACACCTCCGTGCCGATGTCCTTGGTGGCCAGCTCGCCGGTCTCGATCTCCTGCCCGTCCTTCCAGAACGTGGCGCTCTCGATCATGACGAAGTCCCTGACCACCAGCCAGTCCAGGTTGGCCATGGCCAGCCGCTGCATCCGGCCGTTGGCCGAGCCGACCGCAGGGTTCTGGCCGAACAGGAAGTAGCCCCGGCAGGTGCCCTCCTCCATGACCCGCAGCGTCTCGTAGGTGCCGTGGTTGCCGGTGATCCTGGGCAGGTAGCCGTAGCAGAAGTCGTTCTCTGGCGTGGCCGCGTCGCCCCACCACGCCTTGAGCAGGCTGACCATGTAGTCCCTGGTGTTAGCCCAGAACCCGCCGGCCACCGACTCGGCCTGCACGAAGGTGTCCAGATCCTCGTTGCCGACCACGTGCGGCATCGGCAGGTAGCCGGGCAGCAGGTCGAACAGGGTGGGGATGTCGGTCGAGCCCTGGATCGAGGCGTGCCCGCGCAGGGCCAGGATGCCGCCGCCGGGCCGGCCTATGTTGCCCAGCAGGGTCTGCAGGATCGACGCGGTGCGGATGTACTGCACGCCGACGGTGTGCTGGGTCCAGCCCACGCTGTACACGAACGCGGTGGTCCGCTCCCGGCCCGAGTTCTCCGTGATCAGACGGGCGACCTCGGCGAACTGGTCCGGGGGTATGCCGCAGACCTCCTGCACAAGGTCCGGGGTGTACCGGGCGAAGTGCCGCTTCAGCACCTGGAACACGCAGCGCGGGTGCTGCAGCGTCGGGTCGGTGTCCGGGAACGGCTCGGCCGCGGCGCCGCCGGAGCCGTGCGCCTCGCCGCGGGCCGCGGCCCGCACCCCCGGGTGCGCCCTGGCCCGCTCATCCGCGTCCGCGGCCTGGTCCAGCTCGGGATCGCCGGGCTGTCCTGATCCCGCCTCGGGCGGCGGACGGCGGTCGCCGCTAGCCGAGCGGACCATGCCGCCCTGGTAGCGCCACGAGGCGAAGTCGTACAGCCGCTGCTCGCGGTCCAGGCCGGAGAACACCCCGTCCAGGTCTTCCGGGCCGGCGTAGTCCTCGGTCAGGATCGTCGCCGCGTTGGTGTAGCTGACCACGTAGTCGCGGAAGAACTTCTCCTCCGTCAGGACGTGGTTGACCAGCGCGCCGAGGAACACGATGTCGGACCCGGCGCGCAGCGGGACGAACAGGTCGGCGACCGCGCTGGTCCGGGTGAACCGCGGGTCGACGTGGATGACCCTGGCGCCGCGCTTCTTGGCCTCCATCACCCACTGGAACCCGACCGGATGGCACTCGGCCATGTTCGAGCCCTCGATCAGGATGCAGTCAGCGTTCTGCAGATCCTGCTGGAAGGTGGTCGCGCCGCCGCGGCCAAACGAGGTCCCCAGACCGGGGACGGTCGAGGAGTGTCAAATCCGCGCCTGGTTCTCGATCTGGATCGCGCCCAGGGCCGTGAACAGCTTCTTGATCAGGTAGTTCTCTTCGTTGTCCAGCGTCGCCCCGCCAAGGCTGGCAAAGCCGAGCGTGCGGCGCACCGGGGCACCCTCCCACTCCCGCTCCCAGCCCGCCCGCCGGGCCGCGATGACCCGGTCGGCGATCATGTCGATGGCCGTGTCGAGGTCCAGGTCCTCCCAGTCGGAGGCGTACGGCCGCCGGTAGCGGACCTTGTACTCCCGGGCCGGGCCCGTCGTCAGCTGAAGGCTGGCCGAGCCCTTGGGGCACAGCCGGCCGCGGCTGACCGGGGAATCCGGGTCGCCCTCGATCTGGGTGACCCTGCCGTCCTGGACGTAGACGTTCTGGCCGCAGCCCACCGCGCAGTACGGGCAGATGGACCTGACGACCTTGTCCGCGGTGGCGACCCGGGGCCTGCGCTGGCGGGTCGCCTGGCTGGCTACCGCGTCGGCCCGGCGGCCCAGCCGGTCCGCGCCGGTGAACTGCCGGTAGACCGGCCAGTCCAGCCACGCCCGTTGAGCCAACGCCGCGCCTCCCGGTGCCCGAGCCGGGCCGCCCGGCTTTCACCAGCGGCCGCGCTGATCTCATCCTCCCACGCGGGGGTACGCACTACCGCACAGCGGCCCGGCCAAACCGCCACCGGGCGGATTTGGCCGGCCGCGCGGGTTTCTACTGGATATGGCCGCGGACTGCCCGGGCGTGGTCCCGGCCGTGGATCCGGCCGACCAGCCACAGCGCCATGTCGAGCGCGGCGGCCGCGCCCTGGCTGGTGACCAGGCGGCCGTCCGCCACGTAGGGGAGGTCACGGACCACGGTCACGTCACCCCTGGCCTCCAGCCGGTCGGCGTAGGCCAGGTGGGTAGCCACCCGGCGGCCCCGGGTCAGGCCCGCGGCGTGCAGGAGCAGCACACCGGGGCCCACGCCGGCCCGCCACGCCGCGTCCCTGGCGGCAGTCCGGATCCATCCGACGACGGCCGGGCTGGACACCGCGCGGCAGGCCCCGGGACCGCCCGCGACGAGCAGCACGTCCAGCGGCGGGTGATCGCCGAACGTATGGCTGGGCCGGACCTGCATACCGCAGCCGCAGCCGCAGCGGACCGGTCCCGGCTGAGCGGCCACCAGCACGACCCGGTCGTCCTGGGCACGGATGCTGGCCGAGGCGGTGAAGACCCGCCACGGGCCGGCGGATCCCAGCTCCCCGGCACCCTCGAAGATCAGCAGCCCGTATGTCGTCATGTTCGCCCTCTGCGTCCCTGACCTGCGGGCGCAGCGGCCGCCACCGTGAGCACAGCACAGGTCCGCGCCGGGCCCCCGCCCGGTCGCTGGGACCAGAGTGGCGGGCGGTTCTTCCGGCGTTCTACCGCCGG
>DASVBE010000338.1:0-34946 GCA_036375995.1 Streptosporangiaceae bacterium
CGCTGTTTTCCTGACGAGCGATGAGGCGCGACGAAGGAGCGCCGAGGGAGCGAGGAGGGAAGGCAGCGCCCTCCAGCGGCCCGGAGCTCGCCAGCAAACACAGCGCGCCGAGGGAGCGAGGAGGGAAGGCAGCGCCCTCCAGCGGCCCGAAGCGAGCCAGAAAGCACCGTAGGCTGGTCCGGTCATGACTCAACGGGATGGGCGCCCCCAGGAATTCGGGCCCTACCGGGTGCTGCGGCGCATCGGCGAGGGCGGCATGGGCGTGGTCTACCTGGCGGTTGACAGTGCTCAGCGTCAGGTTGCGGTCAAGGCGCTGCGGCCCGCAGTGGCGGGCGAGCGGGATGCCAGGCGGCGGCTGGCCCGCGAGGTAGAGACCATGAGACGGGTCCGCAGCCCGTACGTGGCCGAGGTGCTGGACGCCGACCTTACCTGCGAGCCGCCCTACATCGTGACTCAGTACGTGCGCGGCCGGACGCTGGACCAGCTGGTCAACGAGTCGGGGCCGCTGAACGGCCCGGCCCTGGCCCGGCTGGCCCGCGGCTCCACCGCCGCACTCTGCGCGGTCCACACGGCGGGCGTGGTGCACCGCGACCTCAAGCCGGGGAACATCATGCTGTCCGAGGGCGAGCCGGTCGTGATCGACTTCGGCATCGCGCACGCCGCGGACTCCAGCAAGATCACCCAGACCGGGATGTTCATGGGCACGCCTGGTTACCTGGCCCCCGAAGTGATCGAGGGGAAGGGCGCCACGCAGGCGTCGGACGTGCATTCCTGGGGCTCGACGATCGCGTTCGCGGCCACCGGGCGGCCGCCGTTCGGCACCGGGACGTTCGAGGTCATCTTCTTCCGGATCATGAACGGCTCGCCGGACCTGGCGGGCTGCCCCCCTGCGCTTATGGGCCTTCTCAACGAGGCGCTGGCCAGGGACCCGGTCCGCCGGCCGTCCGCGGCGGAGCTTGCGGCCCGGCTGGGCGTGCTCGCCCCCGCCGACCTGCGCCCGGGACGGGCTGTGGCGCACGGCAGCGCGGCAGGCGGCCCGCCGCCCAGTGCTGCCCCGGCGGGCGGGCCCGCCGGGGCCGGGGCCAGCCCTGGCCTCCCCGCGGCCGGAGTGGCGGCGGTCGCCCCGGCCGGCCTGGCCGCCGCCGCTGCTGCCGCGGCCGCGGCCGCGGCGGCAGCAGCCTCGGCAGCCAGCCCGTCGGACGCCGGGGCCACGGTGTCCCCGGACGCCCCGACCATCGACCCGGTCCCGCTGCCCGCCAGCCCGCCCGCGTCGGCCACCGTGGCCGATGCCGCCCGCCCCGCCTGGGCCGGCGGTCCGGGCGAGAACGGCGAAGACGCCGCCACCCAGCGCGGCACGGACGAAGACGCCACCGACGAAGGGGCCGTCGCGGATCCCGGCCCCGCCGGCCCCGAACCCACCGCCGCCGGTGCCCTGGCCGGCGCTGCGGCCGCCCGCGCCCAGTCCGCCGACCCTGCTGGGTCCGGCCCGGAGTCCGCCCGGGCCGGGGCTGCCGGGGCCAGCCGGCCGGCTGCGCCTGGTGCGGGGTCGGCCGGCTCCGCCGGAGCAGGTCTCGCCGCGGCGGGCGCCGGTGCCGCTGGCGCGGCTGCACAAGGGGCTGGGCCCGCCGGCGCCGCGGCCGCCGGACCCGCTGCGGCCGGCGCCGGTGCCGCTGGCGCGGCTGCACAAGGGGCTGGGCCCGCCGGTGCCGCGGCCGCCGGACCCGCTGCGGCGGGCGCCGGTGCCGGTGGCCAGGCTGCGCCCGGTGCGGGATCCGCCGGTTCTGCGGGCCCGGGCGCGGCTGGGGCCGGGGCCGCTGGCCCTGCTGCGGCGAGAGCCGCTTCGGCTGGTGCCGGTGCTGCGGCTGGCCCCGCGGCAGCTGCCGGTGCTGCCGCGGCCGGTCTCGCCGCCGGCGTGGGTGCTGCGGGTGCCCTCGCCGCGGGCGCTGCCGCGGCGGCCGCTTCCGGTCTTTCCCCGGCCGCCGCCGGGGGGGCGGATATCGCCGGTTCAGGCCACGCCGCAGGTTCCGGATCGGCCGTTGGCCGGTCTGCGACCCGGGTACCCGGCCAGGACGGTGCCCCGCTTTCTGATGCCGCCACCGACCCCGCCGGGCCCGCTCCCGGACACCGCTCCGCCACGCAAGTGGCGGGCGGCGGCGGTCCTGCGCAAGCCAGCCCGGATCCGGCGGACCGGTATGCGACCTGGGCCCCCGGCCCGGCTGGCCCGGGGCAGACGGCGCACGCCGCGGCCGGCCGCGGTTCCGCGCCGGCTGGTCCCGCGGACCGGTCCGCGACCCAGGCGCCGGGCCAGGCCAGCCCGGGTCCGGCCACGCAGGTGCCGGGCCCCGCCGGTGGCGGGGCCGCGGTCCCTGGCGTGCTCGGTGCTGCCGCCGCGGCGGCCGGGGCTGGCCGGGACGACGCGGGGTCGGCCACGGTGACCAACGTTCCCGGGGCTGGTTCCCCTGGGCCCGGCGCCGCCCCGGCCGGACAGCCGGGCGGGGCTAGCCCGTATCCGGGTGCGGCCGCGGCGGGGGCCGCAGGCGCGGCCGGGCTGGCCGGTGCTGGCCTGGCCGGTGCTGGCCTGGGCGGTGCTGGGCTGCCCGGTGCTGGGCTGCCCGGTGCCGGGGCCGCCGGTCATGACCCGCATCTGGATCTGGCCAGCAGCCCGGCGGCTGCGGTCGCGGCGGCCCGGCTGAATCAGACGCAGCCCATGCCCATCGTGCGCGACCCCAGCCACAGCTCACTGTCCGGCCTGCTGCCGGACGTGCAGTACGGGCCGGCCGCGTCGGGCCGCCGGCGGGGGCCGCCGGGCGGGCCGTACGACCCCAACGCAACCGGGGTTATCGGCGGCCCCTATGACCCGCAGGCCGGGCCGAACCGCGCGGCCCAGTACGGGCTGGCCCAGCCCGCCCCGGCCCGCGGGCAGCGTCTGTTCGTATTCCTGGTCGTGCTGGCCGGCGCCGGGATCACCATCGTGCTCCCGGTCGCCGGCGGCGCGATCGCCCTGGCCGCGCTGCTCGCGCTCCGGGGCGGCGACCTGACCCGCAACTGGGCCGCCCGGCGCCGTGCCAAGCGGGGTTCGGCCGCCGCCATGTCCGCGCTGGTCTACCCGGGGATGCTGGTCTGGTCCTGGATCACGATGATCGCGCTGGCCCCGGTGGCCCTCGTCGCGGCCGGAATCGCGGTCACGCTCACCATCCTGGCCGTGCCCGTGCACCCGTTCGCGCAGGCGGCCGGGTACGCGGCCGGGGCCATCGTGCTCTGCTACGGCCTTGGCCCCGGCTCGTCCGCGCCGCGCCGCCAGCTGGGCCGGATCTACGCCGCCGTGGCCCGGTCCCCGGGTACGACCGCCGTGATCCTCTTCGTCACCGGCGCGCTGTGCCTGGCCGCGCTGGTCACGGCGTTCTCGCAGCTGCCGTTCTACTGGCCGCTCGAGCACCTCCGGGTGCGGATCGACCACTGGCAGCCGCTCCGCGACCTGGCCCACACCCTGCGCACCTCGCTCACGAGCTGGTATCACCAGATCTTCAGCTGACCCGCCGTCACCGTCCCGTCCTGGCGTACCGCGTGAGAACAGCGGCCCCGGACGGCCCGGCCGACAGGCACTCCAGGTAGGCCGGCGGGCTGCCGTCAGGGAAGAGGCGCTCACCGGTGCCGAGGATGTCGGGGAAGGTCAGCAGCCGGTACTCATCGATGAGGTCCGCGGCCTGCAGGGCGTGCACGACGCTCAGGCTGCCCATGACGACCACATCGCGCGGCTCGCGCTGGACGACATCGGCAAGATCGCCGTCAGCGGCTTGCGAGTTCCCCCACGCCGACACGTCGGTCAGCGTGCGGGAGGCGACCAGCTTGGGCACGGCGTTCATGCGCGCGGAGAACGGGTCATCGCGTGCCGGCCAGATCCGGGAGAACAGCTCCCAGGTTTTCCGGCCCAGCAGCAGAACCCCGTTGTCCAGCACGCTGCCGAGCCGGAACGGATCCCCGGCGACCGCTTCCCGGCCGTGCCGGAACACCCAGCCGCCCGCCGGCGTGCCCCCGGACCCGTCCGGGTCGGACACGATGCCGTCCAGGGTGATGAACTCGATGACGATGACGCTCACGATGAGTCTCCCTCCGGTCGATGCTCACCGGTACGTACCAGCGGCACCGCCGGGACTCATCGCGGCGAGCAGATCTCAGCCGGCCGGAACCTTCGCTGGCAGGTCAAACGCCTCGAACAGGTGCGGATCGGCGAACACGACGTTGCGCGTGACCCGGCCGCCGGTGACGGTGACGACCTGGAGCGAATGCAGCCGGTGCCCGCCGCCGGGTTCCGGCGCGTACGCGGCGAGCGCGGGCTGCCCGTTGGCGGTGAGCCGCCTCACGACCCAGCCCGGCCCGCGCATCCCGAACACGCGGCGCATGAACAGGCCGTAGTCGCGGCTGCCCACGTACCACAGCGGCACCGGCGGCATCTCCAGCACCACCTCGTCAGCCAGCAGCCGCACCAGCGCCGGGACGTCAGCCGCCTCGAACGCCCGCACGTACTGGTCGATTACCGCGCGCCCCCGGGGGTCGTCCGGTTCGGTGACCTCACCCGCGTCGCCGGTGTCCGCCAGGGCGGCACGGGCCCGCTGCAGCGCGCTGTTGACGGCCGGCACCGTGGTCCCGAGCTGCGCGGCGACCTCTGCGGCACTGAACTCCAGTACCTCGCGGAGGACCAGCACCGCGCGCTGGCGCGGCGGCAGAAACTGCAGCGCGGCCGCCAGCGCGAGCCGCAGGTCGGCTCGCATCCCCACATCGAACCGCGCCTCCGGAAAGGGCTGCAGCCAGGGAATGTCGAAGGCCGGCGTCAGCGGCGCCGCGGGATCCTCGCTCGGCGCGCCCAGCCCGGACGGCAACGGCCGCCGCGCCCGCCCGTCCAGCGCGGACAGGCACGCGTTGGTCGCGATCCGGTACAGCCAGGTCCGCACGGAGGCCCGGGCGGGGTCGTAGCGCTCACGTGCCTTCCAGGCCCGCAGCATCGTCTCCTGCGCCAGGTCCTCGGCCTCGTGGAACGAGCCCAGCATCCGGTAGCAGAAGGCCACCAGCTCGCCCCGGTACGGTTCGAGGTCCACCGGCCCATTATGTGCGCATGCTCACCCATTCCTGAGGGTCAGCAGTTGGGTACGCGCGCCCGCACGCCCGGCGGGCCGGCCGGGTCAGCTGGCCCGGCGGTCGTGGACCTCGGCGCGGATCGTGGCGTTCGCCGGCATGTCCTCGGGCATCGCCTGAGGGGTCCAGGGTTCCGGCCGGCCGGTCGGCGGCAGCGGCCGCACCAGGCCCAGGGCAACCACCTCGTTCGCGAGGCGGACCCGGCGGTTGGTTCCCTCGGGGATGCGGAACTTCTGGTAGAGCCGCAGCAGGTGCTGCTTGACCGCAGCCTCGGTCACCACCAGGTCCGACGCGATCTCCCTGGCCGTCGCCGGCGCAACGAAGGCCTCGTCAGAAAGAGCCGGGCGGCACAGCGAGGTGAGCACGTCGAGTTCCCGCCGGGTGAGCTCGGGGGCCGCGGAACGGCGCAGCTCCACCTCGGCGGTGAGGTCATCCCTGGCGATGCCGCCGATCCGGCACCGGGCCGAACCGAACGTCAGCACATCACCATCGTCGAGTACCCGGCGGGCGACCAGCCGCCCGTTGACGCGGGTGCCGTTTCTCGATAACCCGAGGTCGGTTACGTACGCATACGGGCCGCGGCGGACGATCTCCGCGTGCAGCCGGGAGACGCTCGGGTCACTGAGCCGGACATCGACCGCATCACCGCGCCCGATCGTAGTGACGTCCTCGCGCAGCGCCACAAGCATGCCGGTGTCTTCGATGCGGATGAAGGGGCCCTCCATGGAAACCCGATCCTCCTGCCTGTCTGAGTAGTCACGGACTTCTTACGGTGCAGCTACCCTCCTGGCGGCGATTCCTACCACATATTGCCGGACGGCTTCGCCTTATCCCGGACAAACAGGCCGGGGGATACTGCTCCGGGCCAATAGGACACCAGCTCGCGCGCCCAGACGCCGGGGCACAGGCCACGGAAGTAAACTTCGAGCAAGCCGTCCGGGAGGAAACATGGCACAGCTGCCGGCCAAGGGTCTGGCGGATGTCGTGGCCGCATCCACCGCGCTCAGCGACATCGATGGCACGGCAGGCCGCCTTTTCTACCGCGGCTACGACATCAACGATCTGGCGGGCGCAGCCACCTTCGAGGAGATCTCCTACCTCCTCCAGCGCGGCGCCCCGCCCAGCCGTGGCGAGCTGGCCGGCTACCGCGGCGAGATCGCCGCCGGGCGGGCGCTGGGCAAGCTGGTCACCGCCAGCCTCAGCGAGGTCGCCCGCAGCCAGGAGCCGATGGAGGCGCTGCGCACGCTGGTCTCACTGGGCAGCGCGGACGACCCGGACAAGGACTCCAACGACCCCGAGCCGAACACCCGCAAGGCGGCCCGGCTCACCGCGCAGCAGCCGCTGCTCGTCGCCGCCTACGAGGCCGCCCGCCAGGGCCGGGAGACCCCCGCGCCGGACCCGGACGCCGGGATCGCCGCCAACTTCCTGCTCCAGGTCACCGGCACCGCGCCAAGCGAGCACGCGGCCCGGATCCTGGACACCTGCCTCGTGCTGCACGCCGACCACACGATGAACGCCTCGACGTTCGCGGCCCGGGTCTGCGCGGCCACCCTCTCGGACATGCACTCGGCGATCGTCGCCGCGATCGGCACGCTCAAGGGCCCGCTGCACGGCGGGGCCAACGAGCAGGTGATGCGCAGCCTGCAGTCGATCAGGTCAGGGGCGGGCAGCGACCCGGTCGGCGCGGTGGCCGACTTCGTGGTGACCCGGCTGCGCGGCGGCGGCAAGATCATGGGCTTCGGCCACCGGGTGTACAAAGTCGAGGACCCGCGCGCGGCGCACCTGCGCCGGTTCTCGGCCGAACTGGCCGGCGCGGCCGGTGACGACACCTACTACCGGATGTCGAGGAAGATGGAAGAGGTCGTGTTCGCGGAGAAGGGCCTCTACCCGAACGTCGACTTCTATGCTGCCTCCGTGTACCACTATCTCGGCATCCCCACGGACCTCTTCACCCCGGTGTTTTCCGTGAGCCGAATGGCCGGCTGGACCGCGCACGTGATGGAACAGCACGCTGACAACCGGCTGATCCGGCCGGACAGCGAGTACATCGGCGACCGCGGCCTGACCTGGACGCCGCTGGACCAGCGGTGAAACCCAGCGCAGCAGGACCACTCCGGCTGGCGGCGGCGCCCGCCCCGTCGGCCCCGCCCGGGTACGGCGAGTCCGGCAGCTGGCGCGGCTTCTGGAGCCAGGTCGGCCCGCCAGACACCGGCCCGGGCGACTACCCCGACGAGGACCTGGCCGACCTGCCCGGCAGCACCGGCCTGACCGAGCCGATGCCGATGGTCAGCCCGGGGCTGCCCGCCGCGCCGCCGGTGGCCCCGTCCGGCCGGCCGCGGCCGGCTCAGCCGCCCACATCGCGTCCCGCGTCCGCGCCACGGCCCGTCACCCCCGCGTCCGCGCCGCCGCCCGCGCCGCCTGCGGCCGCACCGCAGCCGGCCGCCCCGCCGGCCCCCCCGGCCGCCGCCCCGCCAGCCGAAGCCTCCCCGGAGCCCGCCCCGCCCCGCACCGCCGGGTCCCGTCGGCCCCCCACCCGGCACGGCCGCGACCGCGGCAGCACGGCCCGCTGGGGCGCGGCCTACCCGATCGTGCTGGCCGGGACGGCAGCCGGCCTGGCCTACCTGTGGCGCGGCCCGCAGAACGTCCGCGGCGGGGTGCTGGCGGTGGCCGTCACGCTGCTCCTTGCGGCCGCGGCTAGGCTGGTGCTGCCAGAGCGGCGGGCGGGGCTGCTTGCATCGCGACGGCGGTTCGCTGATGTGGCCGCGTTCTCGATCCTGGGCCTCGCGCTGCTGGTCGCGGGCCTGGTGCTACCCGCACAGGGCTAGCAAGCACAGGGCTAGCAAGCGCAGAGCTAGCAGGCACGGAGCTAGCAAGTACGGAGCCAAGCCGGGGCAAGGACTTACCCGGGCCGCCACGCGCCCGGGAGATCCGCCACGTGCAGTGACGCGCGGGCGTGAGGGAAGGAAAGGCACGACTTAATGTCCAAGATCAAGGTAGTAAATCCCGTCGTCGAGATGGACGGCGACGAGATGACCCGCATTATCTGGCAGTTCATCAAGGACCAGCTGATCCTGCCCTACCTGGAAATTGACCTGAAGTACTTCGACCTGTCGATCCAGCACCGGGACGCCACCGACGACCAGGTCACGGTGGACGCGGCGAACGCGATCAAGGAGCACGGCGTCGGCGTCAAGTGCGCGACGAGCACCCCGGACGAGGCCCGGGTCGCCGAGTTCGGCCTGAAGAAGATGTGGCGCTCGCCCAACGGCACCATCCGCAACATCCTCGGCGGCGTGGTGTTCCGCGAGCCGATCGTGATCGAGTCGATCCCGCGCTTCGTGCCCGGCTGGACCAAGCCGATCATCATCGGCCGCCACGCGCACGGCGACCAGTACCGGGCCACCGACTTCGTGGCCCCCGGGCCCGGCACGCTAACCATCAGCTTCACCCCCGAGGCCGGCCAGCCGGTGATGGAGTTCGAGGTCGCGAAGTTCCCCGGCGGCGGCGTGGCCATGGGCATGTACAACTTCGACGACTCGATCAGGGATTTCGCCCGGGCGACCATGCGCTACGCACTGGACCGCGGCTACCCGCTGTACCTGTCCACCAAGAACACGATCCTCAAGGCCTACGACGGCCGGTTCAAGGACATCTTCGCCGAGGTCTTCGAGTCCGAGTTCAAGGCCGAGTACGAGGCGGCCGGCAGCTGGTACGAGCACCGGCTGATCGACGACATGGTGGCCCAGGTCATCAAGGGCGACGGCGGCATCGTGTGGGCCTGCAAGAACTACGACGGCGACGTCGAGTCCGACATCGTCGCGCAGGGCTTCGGCTCGCTCGGCCTGATGACCAGCGTGCTGATGACCCCGGACGGCCGCACCGTGGAGGCCGAGGCGGCGCACGGCACCGTGACCCGGCACTACCGGCAGCACCAGCAGGGCAAGCCGACCTCCACCAACCCGATCGCGTCGATCTTCGCGTGGACCCAGGGCCTGGCGCACCGCGGCAAGCTCGACGGCACCCCCGAGGTGACCGCCTTCGCCGAGACGCTGGAGCGGGTCTGCGTGCAGACCGTGGTCGACGGCAAGATGACCAAGGACCTGGCGCTGCTGATCGGCCCGGACGCCCCGTTCCTGACCACCCAGGAGTTCCTCGCCGCGCTGGCCGGGAACCTGCGCGCGGCCATCGCCGCGTCCTGACCCAGCGCCCCCGGACCAAAGGAGAACACCGCAATGGCGCGTGCAGGCAAGGTAACCGTCGTCGGGGCCGGCTTCTACGGCTCGACCACCGCGCAGCGGCTGGCGGAGTACGACATCTTCGAGGAGGTCGTGCTCACCGACATCATCGACGGCAAGCCGGAGGGCCTGGCGCTGGACATGAACCAGTCCCGGCCGATCGAGGGCTTCGAGACCAAGGTCACCGGCCAGACCACCACCCCCGAGGGCGCGGGCTACGAGGCCATCGCCGGCTCGCAGATCGTGATCATCACCGCCGGCCTGCCGCGCAAGCCGGGCATGAGCCGGATGGACCTCATCGGGGTCAACGCCAGGATCGTGCGCAGCGTGACCGAGCAGGTCGTCCAGCACGCGCCGGATGCCGTGCTGATCGTGGTGTCCAACCCGCTGGACGAGATGACCGCGCTGGCCGCCCGGGTCTCCGGCTTCCCGACCAGCCGGGTCATGGGCCAGGCGGGCATGCTGGACACGGCACGGTTCAGCTACTTCGTGGCCGAGCGCCTCGGCGTCCCGGTCGCCTCGGTGCGCACGCTGACGCTCGGGTCGCACGGCGACACGATGGTGCCGGTCCCGTCGGCCTGCTCGGTGGACGGCAAGCCGCTCGCCGACCTGCTGTCCGCCGACGAGATCGGGCAGCTGGTCACCAGGACCCGGAACGGCGGCGGCGAGATCGTCGCCCTGCTCAAGACCGGGTCCGCGTACTACGCGCCGTCCGCGGCCGCGGCCTGGATGGCCCGCGCGGTGGCCACCGACTCCGGCGCGGTCCTCCCGGTCTGCGCCTGGGTGGACGGCCAGTACGGCATCGACGGCGTCTACCTCGGCGTCGAGGCCGCCATCGGCGTCACCGGTGTCCGCGAGGTGGTCGAGCGCGATCTGTCGGCCACGGAACTGGCCGCCCTGCGGGAGGCGGCTGAGGCAGTGCGGGCCAAGCAGGCCGACGTCGCCAGTTTGTGAGGATTACGGCTGGCCGCGGCTAGGGCCTCGAAACAGCCTAGCCCGCGGCCAGCCGCTTGATCGCCAGCGCGGCGTAGACCGCGGCGCCGTCGGCCAGCACCGCATCGTCGAACGCCGCCTCCGGTGAGTGGTTGAACGCCGCGGTGGCCGGGTCGCTGCCGGGCAGGCAGGCGCCCAGCAACAGGAACGCGCCCGGCACCTCCTCCAGCACGTAGGAGAAGTCCTCCGAGCCGGTCAGCGGGTACGGCGTGGGCACGAACCGGCCCGCGCCGAGCAGCCCGGTGACCACCGACTGGGCGAATTCCGCCTGGCCCGCGTCGTTCACGGTCACCGGGTAGCCCATGCCGAACTCCGCGGTCGCGGTCAGCCCGTGCGCCGACGCCACGTCGTGGACCAGCGAGACAGCCGCGTCCATGGCCCGCGCCCGGGTTTCCGGCGAGAACGTGCGCAGCGAGGCCAGCAGCCGGGCGTCGTCGGGGATCACGTTGTCCACGGTGCCCGCGTGGAAGCTGCCGACGGTCAGCACGACCGGGTCGAACACGTTGAACTGCCTGGTCACCATCGTCTGCAGGGCGGTCACGATCTCGCAGGCGGCGGGGATCGGGTCGGCCGCGTTGTGCGGCTGGGAGGCGTGCCCGCCCCGGCCGTGCACGGTCACCTCGAACGTGTCCGCGGCCGCCATGATCGTCCCCGGCCGGGTGCTCAGCACCCCGCCGGGCAGCTGCGCGGACGCCACGTGCAGCCCGTATGCGGCCACCGGCCGGCCGCCTGCGGCGCCGAGCACGCCCTCCTCGATCATGATTTTGGCCCCGCCGTGCCCTTCCTCGCCCGGCTGGAACATGAAGATCACGCTGCCGGGCAGCTCGGCACGGCGGGCCGACAGCAGCCGGGCCGCCCCGGCCAGCATCGCGGTGTGCAGGTCGTGCCCGCAGGCGTGCATCGTCCCGTCGATCTGCGACGCGAACGGCAGCCCGGTCCGCTCGGTCACCGGCAGCGCGTCCATATCGCCGCGCAGCAGCACGGCGGGCCCCGGCTGCCCGCCGCGCAGCACGGCGGTGACCGAGCTCAGCCCGCGGCCGCAACTGATCTCCAGCGGCAGGCCGTCCAGGGCGCCCAGCACCTTTGACTGAGTACGCGGAAGTTCCAGGCCGAGTTCCGGCTCCTGGTGGATCGCATGCCTCAGCTCGGCCAGATCCCCGGCCATCGCGGTCGCATCGGCCAGCAGGTCAGCGGGCATCCATGGTCCCCTTTCCCGGGAGCGGCGGCAGGGCCGGCGCCAGGGCCGGCCAGACCGCCGGCGGCGCCGCTCCAGCATCGCACGGCAATGATCAACCACCCGCCCGCAGGTTCACCCCGGGCACTGCCCGGGGCGGTCTAGACTGACCGCACACCGCGCGGCCATGCCGATTTGCCGAGGTCAGGGATCACGAAGTGAACGACGTCGGCTGGGACATCGCCATCGTCCTGGTCATAGTTCTGATCGGCGGGTTCTTCGCCGCCACCGAGATGGCCCTTGTTTCGCTGCGGGACGGCCAGGTGCGCTCGCTGATGAAGCGGGGCAAGCGCGGCCAGCGCGCCGCCCGGCTGGCCCAGGACCCGAACCGGTTTCTGTCCGCCGTGCAGATCGGCGTCACCGTCGCCACCCTGCTGTCCGGCACGTTCGGCGCGGCCACGCTGGCCGAGAAGCTGGCCTCGGTGTTCCGCCACCACAACCTGAGCTCGGGCGTCGCGTCGGCCCTGGCCATCGCCATCGTTACGGCGGTGATCTCGTACTTCACCCTGGTGCTCGGTGAGCTGGCGCCGAAGCGGCTGGCCCTGCAGCGGCAGGTGCCGATCGCGCTGGCTGCCGCGCCGGTGCTGGACCGGATCGCCACGCTGGCCCGCCCGCTGGTGTGGCTGCTGTCCAAGTCGACCAACCTCGTGGTCCGGCTGCTCGGCGGCGACCCGGCCGCGGCCCGCGCGGTGATGACCGAGCAGGAACTGCGCGACCTGCTGGCCGGCAACCAGGCGCTCAGCGTGGACGAGCGGCACATCGTCAGCGAGGTCTTCGACGCGGGCAAGCGGCAGGTCCGGGAGGTGCTCGTGCCCCGGACCGAGGTGGAGTTCCTGCCCGCCACCATGCCGCTGGCCGAGGCCGCCAACGTGGCGGTCAGCGCCCCGTACTCCCGGTTCCCGGTGTACCAGGAGTCCTACGACGACGTGATCGGCTTCGTGCATGCCCGCGACCTGCTCGGCCCGTCGGCCGACCCGGCCGCGCTGGTCGGCGACGTGCGGCGGCAGGTCAAGCTGCTGCCGCCGAGCAAGACCGTGCTGTCCGCGCTGTCCGAGATGCGCCGGGACCGCGCGCACCTGGCGATCGTGATCGACGAGTACGGCGGCACCGCGGGCATCGTCACGCTCGAGGACCTGGTCGAGGAGCTGATCGGCGACATCCAGGACGAGTACGACGTGCCGGACGGGCACCAGCGCGAGGTCCGCGGCGGCAACGTCGAGGTGGACGGCCTGCTGAACCTGGGCGAGTTCGCCGAGCAGGCCGGCGTGGTGCTGCCGGACGGGCCGTACGAGACCGTGGCCGGGTACATGCTGGCCGTGCTCGGGCACCTGCCCGCCGAGCGGGAGACCGTGGAGGTGGCCGGGCACCGGCTGACCGTCACCGAGATGGACGGCCGCCGGATCGCCCGGGTGCTGGTCAGCCGGGTTTCCCCGGCCGCCGCGTCGGCCGGGACCGAGCAGGTTCCGGGCGCGGCCAACTAGACTGAGCTGCTCAGACATCAGCGGAAGGCGGTCCCGGTGCAGCCTGGCCAGCACACCTCAGGCGCGGTCCTGGTCGTCGACTTCGGGGCCCAGTACGCCCAGCTCATCGCCCGCCGGGTGCGGGAGTGCCAGGTGTACTCCGAGATCGTGCCCTCGACCATGCCGGCCGCCGAGATGCTGGCCAGGAAGCCGTCGGCGATCATCCTGTCCGGCGGGCCGTCCTCGGTGCACGCGCCCGGCGCCCCGCCCGCCCCGGCCGGGCTGCTCGAGTCCGGCGTGCCCATCCTCGGCATCTGCTACGGCTTCCAGCTGATGATCCAGGGGCTGGGCGGAACGGTGGCCCGCACCGGCACCGGCGAGTACGGCGCGACCAGCCTCTCCCGCCTCGACGGCCCGGCGGGCGGCGTGCTGCTGGCCGGGCGGCCGGAGCACAGCCAGGTGTGGATGTCGCACGGTGACACCTGCACCGTGGCGCCGCCCGGCTTCACGGTCACCGCGCGGAGCGAGGCCACCCCGGTGGCCGCCGCCGAGGACCAGGGCCGCGGCCTGTACGGGGTCCAGTTCCATCCCGAGGTCATGCACACCGACCAGGGCCTCGAAGTGCTGCGCCAGTTCCTGGCCGCGGCGGGCTGCCCGGCCACCTGGACCGTGGGCAGCATCGTGGACGATCAGGTCAGCGCGATCCGGGCGCAGATCGGGCCCGGCGGCCGGGCGATCTGCGGGCTGTCCGGCGGGGTGGACTCGGCGGTCGCCGCGGCGCTCGTCCAGCGGGCCATCGGCTCCCGGCTGACCTGCGTGTTCGTCGACCACGGCCTGCTCCGCCAGGGCGAGGCCGAGCAGGTCGAGAAGGACTTCGTGGCGGCCACCGGGGTGGACCTGACCGTGGTCGACGCGGCCGGGCAGTTCCTGTCCGCGCTGGCCGGGGTGACCGACCCGGAGCAGAAACGGAAGATCATCGGCCGCGAGTTCATCCGCGCGTTCGAGCAGGCTGCCGAGGGGATCGCCAGGGACGCGGGCAGCCACGGCGAGACCGTCAGCTTCCTGGTCCAGGGCACGCTGTACCCCGACGTGGTCGAGTCCGGCGGCGGCACCGGCACGGCCAGCATCAAGTCGCACCACAACGTCGGCGGGCTGCCCGCGGACCTCGGCTTCGAGCTGGTCGAGCCGCTGCGCGCGCTGTTCAAGGACGAGGTCCGCCAGGCCGGTCTCGAGCTCGGCCTGCCGCCGGAGATCGTCTGGCGGCAGCCGTTCCCCGGCCCGGGCCTGGCCGTCCGGATCATCGGCGAGGTGACCGCCGAGCACCTGCGCATCGTCCGGGCGGCCGACGCCATCGCCCGCGCCGAGCTGTCCCGGGCCGGCCTGGACCGGCAGATCTGGCAGTGCCCGGTGGTGCTGCTCGCCGGGGTGCGCTCGGTCGGCGTGCAGGGCGACGGCCGCAGCTACGGCTACCCGGTCGTACTCCGCCCGGTGACCAGCGAGGACGCGATGACCGCGGACTGGGCCCGGCTTCCGGGCGATGTGCTGGCCACCATCTCCACCCGGATCACCAACGAGGTGGCCGAGGTCAACCGGGTCGTGCTGGACGTCACCAGCAAGCCGCCGGGCACCATCGAGTGGGAGTAGCGGGCCTGGCGCTGTGCTAGCCGCTCGCTGCGGGCCGCTTGAGGGCGCTGCCTTCCCTCCTCGCTCCCTCGGCGCTCCTTCGTCGCGCCTCATCGCTCGTCAGGAAAACAGCGCCGCGGCCCTCCGCGAGCTCCGGCCGGCTCCGCCGGCCGCGGGCCGGCCCTGGGCCCGCGCCCCCGGATGACTCATGTCACGCGGGTGTGCTCCAGGCCCACCGCACCGTATTCCTTAGTCAAGGCCAGGCGCCGCAGGATGGCCATCGCGTCCCAGACCTCGGTGAACCGCGTGGTGACCGGTACGGGGCCGAGCCGCAGCCGGCCCGGTGTGCGGTAGTCGCCGACCACCCCGGCGCGGATCAGGGCCTGGCTGATCTGGTGGGCGTCCGGGTGCGCGAGGCTGACGTGCGCGCCGCGGCGGCCCGGGTCGCGCGGGGTGGCCACGGTGAACCCGAGCGGGGCCAGCCACTCGTCGGCCAGCGCGATCAGCATGCTGGTCAGCCCGGTGCTCTTGGCCCGCAGCCGGTCCATGCCCGCCTCGGCGAGCAGCTTCGCGCCCTCCTGCACCGCGACCGTGCCGATGATCTGCGGGGTGCCGGTCAGGAACCGGCCGATGCCGGGTGCGGGCTCGTATCCCGGGCCCATGGCGAACTGGTCGGCCTGCCCGAACCAGCCCCACACCGGCTGCTGCATCCGGTCCTGCAGGCCGTGGCGCACGTACAGGAACGCGGGGGAGCCGGGGCCGGCGTTGAGGTACTTGTAGGTGCAGCCGATGGCCAGGTCAGCGCCGGCCGCGTCCAGGCTGACCGGCACCGCGCCGATCGCGTGGCACAGGTCCCACAGCATCAGCGCGCCGGCCTCGTGCACCTGCGCGGTGACCGCGGCCATGTCGGCCAGCGCGCCGCTGCGGTAGGCCACGTGCGACAGGCTGACCAGCGCGACGCGGTCGTCCAGCGCTTCGGCCAGTGCGCCGGTGCTGATGCCCTGGTCGATGTCGGTGTGGAGGAGACGCAGCTCGCAGCCCCGCTCGCGGGCCACCCCGGCCAGCACGTACCGGTCGGTCGGGAAGTTGTCGTCGTCGGTGACCAGCACGTCGCGGCCCGGCTGGGCGTCCAGCGCGGCGTGGGCCAGCTTGTACAGGTTGACCGTGGTCGAGTCGCACACCGCGATCTGCCCGGGCGCGGCCCCGGCCAGGTGCTGGCCGAGCAGGTCGCCGACGGCGGTGGGCAGCTCCACCCAGTCGTTCCAGGACCGGACCAGGCCCTCGCCCCACTCCCGGTCGACGACCTCGGCGATCCGCTGGCGGGTGGCCTTGGCCAGCGGGCCCAGCGAGTTCCCGTCCAGGTAGATCAGCGCCTCCGGGCTGCTGACGAACCGGTCGCGGAACCCGGCCAGCGGATCGGCGGCGTCCTGCTGCTCGGCGTAGGCCCGGTCGGTGTCGATACCGCCGGCCGGATGGCTGCTCACAGCCTCACGATAACCCGGCCATGATCACCCGCCGGGCCCGGCGGCCCCGGCGGAATCCGATCGAAGTGCCGTTGCTTCACATAGCACTGAAGCAACGGCACTTCGATTGTGTTGGCGGGTCGGCTAGCCGCGGCGGCGGCGGGAGCGGATGCGGAGGATGATCACGGTGACGGCCGTCAGGCCGACCAGGACCGGGGCGGCGCGCTTGAGCACGGCTGGCCCGGCGACCCTGATCAGGTTGAGCTCGGCCTCGACGGCCGAGGCGAGGCCGTGCGGGGCGGCCGGGCCGGTCCCGGCGCCGTTCACGGCGGCCGGGATGGGCGTGGCCGGGACCGTCGGCCCCGGGCCGGCCGCCTGCCCGGCGGCGACGTCGGCGGGCGCGGGCGGAGCGCCGGGCGCGTCCGTGCCGCCCGCCAGCGGGGTGCCCTCGACGCTGGACCCGGCCAGCGACAGGTGATACCCGGCCAGCTTCTGCTTGATCTCCTCAACCGAGGCGGGGCCGATGTTGCTGATCGCCAGCAACTGCTCCTCGGTGCGGAAGGCCAGGTCGCCGACCGTGTGGATGCCTTCCCGGCGCAAGCTGTTGTAGGACCGGACCGGCAGGTTCAGGTCCTCGATCGGCTGGCCCTGCACGTCGCTGGGCCGCCCGAGCGCCGCGGTCTCTATCTCCTCGGCGGCGGCTTCCTCGACGCGGTCCTCCGCCTGGCCGGCCCCCGGCGAGACGGGGGGCGCCGGCTCTTGCGGCACCACGGCGGCGGACGGCACCGCGGGGGAGCCGGACCCGGACTCGCTGTCGGCAGCCAGCATGGCGGCCAGGTTGTCGGCGAAGATGCCGATCAGCTTGCCGCCGACCTCGGCCATCACGCCGCGGCCGAACTGGGCCGGGCGGCCGGTCACGTTCAGCGAGGTGCGCACCACGACCTTGGTGTGGCCGTTCTCGCCCTGCAGCTGGGACCGCACGGTGGCGGACGCGGTGCCCGCGCCCCGGGTCTCCTTGCCCGATGCCTCCATCACGATCACGCCGGTCTCGTTATCCCGGTGACCGAAGTGCGCGGTGCCCGCGTAGGTCATCGAGATCGGCCCGACCTTGACCTTGATCCGGCCCTTGATGTCGTCGCCGTCCACCGAGTCGAGGGAGGCGCCCGGCATGCACGGGGCGACCCGCTGCACGTCGAGCAGCACATCCCAGGCGCGCTCCGGCGGGACCGGGACGGTGAACGAGTGCTCTAGTTCCATCATTGCAAGGCTCCTGCCGCTGTCCGCGTCCCATGTGCCCGGGCGATATCACGGTGGCGCCCGGAACGGGGGACGGGCCCCATGTTAGTGACGCTGGTCCTGGCCCCGGCAAGTTTCCCCGGCCGCACGCGTTTACTCAGCGGATCGTGAGGGCCTGGAACGCCTCGGCCAGGCGCCCTTCCGGCAGCCCGGCCGCCTGGGCCGTCCTGGCCATCCAGCCGCGGAGCAGTCCCTCCAGGTCATCCATGTGGCCGGTCTGGCTGGCGTGCGCGCGCAGCGCCGCGACCTTGCGCGGGAAGGCCTCGGTGACGTCGGGGAACTCGTTCGGCTGCGGGCCGCCGGTGATCCACAGCTCCGGCACCGACCAGGGCTCGAGCTGCTCGCCGGCGAGGAGCTCGGGGAACGCGAACGGGTTGCGGGCGTCCGGGTAGACCGCGTCCATGGCGGCCGAGCCGACCGCCCGGTGGTCCGGGTGGCTGGCGCCCATGCGCGCGTAGTTCCGCTCTGCCGACGGGCAGACCACCCGGCCGGGCTGGACCTGCCTGATGACCCGGGACAGGTCCTTCCGCAGGGCCAGGCTGGCCTCCACCCGGCCGTCGGGATAGCCGAGGAAACGCAGGTCAGAGACGCCGACGCACTTCGCGGCGGCGGTCTGCTCGGCGCGCCGGAGCACGGCCATGTCGGCCCGGCTGACGTTGCGGTCGCGGCCGCCCGCGTCGCCGTCGGTGACGATGCAGTAGATCACGTCGAGGCCGGCGTCGGTCCAGGTCGCGATCGTGGCCGCGGTTCCGAAGTCGACGTCGTCCGGGTGCGCGGCGATGACCAGGATGCGGCCGTTCATAGGTTCAGGCACTAGTGAATTTTACGGTGGGCGCGGCGCGGGCCATCAGCCCAGGCCGGCCAGGCGGTCCGGCCGCCTGCGGCGCTAGGGCTTGTCTCGAGGTCCCTGGACCGGGGCCCGGTCAGCGGGCCGCCCGGGCGACCAGCTCGCCGGGGTGGCTGCCGGGCAGCCCGGCTGTCCCGCACAGCCGCAGGGCGCGGCTGAACCGGAATGTCACCGACGCGCTGTGCGAGTACCCGGTCTGCGCGGTGAGCGAGACCCGGGCCGGCCGGATCTTCACCCCGGCGGTCCAGGACACCGCCGTCGTGCCGAACAGCGTGTACGCGGACCCCGCGGAGAACGGCACGCAGAACAGCGCGCGCGGCGGCTTGGGCGTGGCCGCGATCCTGGCCCCGCCGGCGAAGCCGGTCGCCGCCACCAGGAACCGGTGCGCCGGCGCCAGGTCGCCCGCCGGCGGCGAGCAGGCCTGCTCCAGCTGGGCGAACCGGAACCGGGTCTGGTACAGCGCGCGGACCGGCCCGGCGCGGGCCGGGAACCGCTGCGCCGCGGTGGCCGCCACGGTCAGCGTGCCGGCCGGGATGTACGTGCCCCGCCGGCCGTACGCCGAGCTGGCCACGCCCAGCTCGGTGAGCTGGCCGCGGCCGTAGCTGAACTGCACCTGCGCCCCGCGGACGTTGGCGAACGCCTGGCCGACGGTGGTCCACTGCGGCCCGTACCGCCGCGTGACCTGCACCGTGCAGGCACTGGCCGCGGCGGGCCACGGGGCGGCGGCGCGCACCCGCAGCGGCGCCCAGGCCGGCGCGGCGTCCCGGCCCGGGTGCCGGTCCGGCGAGACCCGGAGCCGGCCGCCGGAGGCCCGCACGACCCGGCTGAAGGAGAAGCTGGCCAGGCCGCCGCCCCCGCCCACGGATACCACTTCCAGGTTGACTGCACCGCCTGCGGCGCCCGCGGCCGCCTCCAGCAGCGGGCCGGCCTTGCGCGGGGCGAGACGGAACCGGCCGTCCGCGCCGGTCACCGCGGTGGCGATGATCTGCTGCCGAGCCGGCCGCCGGCCGTCCGCCAGGGCCGTGGCGGGCCAGGTGAGCAGCTCGACCTCCTCGCCGGCCACCGGCTTCCCGGCCAGGGTCACCACCCGGCCGCGGGCCAGCGCGAGGCCGGCCATCCGGACCGCGGCCGTGGCCGGCCCGGTCTGGGCCCCGGTCAGCACCGGCACCGCCAGCGCCGGGGACCAGGCCGTGGTATCCACCGCCGTGAACGCCAGGACCGCGGCCGTGATCACTGCACCGGCCATGGTCACCGCGCCGGCGGTGGCCCTGGTTCGGGCCGCCGCCGCCGGCTGCCGCAGGAACCGCACCGTCCCGGCACCACCTTTCCGGCAGGTCCGTCCGGATTACAGGGTTATCAGCCGGTCTAGGAACCGTCAACAAAACGCCGGCCGGGCGGGTGCCCGGCCGCGCGGTGCGGCCGGGCCCGCCCGGCCGGCGCCGGCGAGCATGCGCGGGACAGTTCGTGCTGGTCTAGTCGAGCGACGACATCACGTGCTTGACCCGGGTGTAGTCCTCGAACCCGTACATGGACAGGTCCTTGCCGTAGCCGGACTGCTTGAAGCCGCCGTGCGGCATCTCGGCCACGATCGGGATGTGCGTGTTGATCCACACGCAGCCGAAGTCCAGCGCCCTGGCCATCCGCATCGCGCGGCCGTGGTCGGACGTCCAGACCGACGAGGCCAGCCCGTAGTTCGTGCCGTTGGCCCAGGTCAGCGCCTCCTCCTCGGAGCTGAACCGCTGCACGGTGATGACCGGGCCGAACACCTCGTTCTGGATGATCTCGTCGTGCTGCTGGAGCCCGTCGACCACGCTGGCCTCGAAGAAGTACCCGCGCGAGCCGGCCTGGTGGCCGCCGGTGATGACCCGGGCGTGGTCCGGGAGCCGGCTGATGAACCCGGACACCCGCTCCAGCTGGGTCGCGTTGTTCAGCGGGCCGAAGTCCGCGTCGCCGTCGTCCGGGCCCGCCACCCGCTGGGCCTTGGCCTGCTCGGCCAGGGCCTCGACGAAGTCGTCGTGCACCCGGTCGGAGGCCAGCACCCGGGTCGCCGCGGTGCAGTCCTGCCCGGCGTTGAAGTAGCCGGCCCCGGCGCTGCCCTCGGCGGCCTTGGCCGGGTCGGCGTCGTCGAACACCACGACCGGCGCCTTGCCGCCCAGTTCCAGGTGCACCCGCTTGAGGCTGGCCGCGGCCGCCGCGGCGACCTCCTTGCCCGCCCGGACGCTGCCGGTGATCGAGATCATCTGCGGCACCGGGTGCTCGACCAGGGCGCGGCCGGTGTCCCGGTCGCCGCAGATCACGTTGAACACGCCCGGCGGCAGGAACTCCGCCATCGCCTCGGCCATCAGCAGCGTGCTGGCCGGGGTGGTGTCGGACGGCTTGAGCACCATCGTGTTGCCCGCGGCGAGGGCCGGGGCCCACTTCCACACCGCCATCATCATCGGGTAGTTCCACGGGGTCACCGCGGCGCAGACGCCGATCGGCTCCCGCCGGATGAACGAGGTGTATCCGGACATGTACTCGCCCGCGGACCGGCCCTCCAGCATCCGCGCGGCCCCCGCGAAGAACCGGATCTGGTCCACCATCGGCGGGATTTCCTCGGACAGCGTCAGCGCGACGGGCTTGCCGGTGTTCCGGGACTCGGCCGCGACGAACTCGTCCGCCCGGGACTCGATCGCGTCGGCGATCCGCAGCAGGGCCAGGCTGCGCTCGGATGGGGTGGCGTCGCGCCAGGCCGGGAAGGCGTCGGCCGCGGAGGCGACCGCCGCGTCGACCTCGGCCTTACTGGAGACCGGGGCGGTGCCGAACACCTCGCCGGTGGCCGGGTTGATCAGGTCGGACCGGCGATCGTAGGACGTGTCCGTCCAGTTCCCGCCGATGAAGTTCTGGAATTCGTCTGCCACCGTGGCCTCCGTAGTCCTAAGAAAATTGCCTCGCCTGTCCGCAGCCGTCTGGTCTGCAGCCGTCAGGTGCGTGTGGGCGCGCGCTCCTCGCACGCCCACGGTGATCCGTACTCGGTGAGCAGGTCAAGGAACGGCTGCGGGGGCAGCGCCTCCGGGCCGAGCACGCCCTGGCCGCCCCACGCGCCGGAATCCAGCAGCTCCAGGGCGACGACAGGGTTGACCGCGGTCTGCCAGACCACCGCCTGTGACCCGTACTCGGCCATGGACCAGGCGTTATCCACTACGTGGTACAGGTAAACCTCGCGCGGCGCGCCACCACGGCCGGTGCCCGTGACCCACGTGCCCGCGCAGGTCAGGCCGGTCATCCTGGCGCCCAGCGTGGCCGGGTCGGGCAGGCACGCGGCGACCACCTGCTTCTCGTCGCGCGCGTCCAGCTGCACCGCGGTGCCGTCCGGGCCGGCCGCCCGCTGGGCCCGGCCCAGGTCGTAGTCCGCCACCGCCCGCTCGGCGAACGGCCGCCGGGCCGCGATCCGGGCGAAGGCCGTCCCGACCCCGCCGGCCCCCACCAGAAGGATGCGCATAACCGCGATCCTAACCTCCGGACATACGGGACCAGTCGCGATGCTTAGCTGTTACAACTGAAATCGTTCCCAGGGGGGAGAATTCGTGCTAGAACCGTCGCACTAGGGTGCAGCGTGATTACTGCGCGGAGGGGTGAGGATGGCCGCCACTGAGCATGCCGGGCCGCTGATGGAGGAGCAGGTCGACAAGGGCCTCAAGGGCGGCGCCCTCGGCCTGATCTCCACCACCATCATCGCGACCGCGTCGGTCGCGCCGGCCTACAGCATCGCGGCCACGCTGGTCTTCGTGGTCGGCGCGGTCGGCCTCCAGGCGCCGGCCGTGGCCGTACTGGCCTTCGTGCCGATGCTGCTGTGCTCCATCGGCTACAGCGAGCTGAACAAGGCCGACCCGGACTGCGGCACCACGTTCACCTGGGCCACCCGGGCGTTCGGGCCGCGCACCGGCTGGGCTGGCGGCTGGGCGATTATCGTCGCCGACGTGCTGGTCATGGCCAGCCTGGCCCAGGTGGCCGGCCAGTACGGGTTCCTGCTCTTCAACGCCCACGGCATCGGCAACAACCCGACCAGCGGCTGGGTGCTGCTGGTGGGCGTGCTGTGGATCGTGGTGATGACCTACATCTGCTACCGCGGCATCGAGGTCTCCGCCAACTTCCAGAAGGTCCTGCTGGGAATTGAGCTGGTGATGCTGGCCGTGCTGTCGGTCACCGCGCTGGTCAAGGTCGGCACCGGCAGCGCCCCGCCCGGTCACCTGACCCCGAGCCTGTCCTGGTTCAACCCGTTCCACATCGCCAGCTTCAGTGCCCTGTCCAGCGGCATCATCCTGATGGTCTTCATCTACTGGGGCTGGGACACGGCCGTCGCGGTCAACGAGGAGACCAAGGACAAGACCAAGACCCCGGGCCGTGCCGCGATCATCTCCACGGTGATCCTGCTGGTCACCTACTCGCTGGTGATCCTGTCCATGGAGTCCTTCGCGGGCATCAAGACCACCGGCAACGGCCTTGGCAACGTCGCCAACGCCGGTGACGTGCTGTCCGTCCAGGGCAATGCGGTCTTCGGCACGTCCGGCTTCGGCGTGTTCCTGACCCACCTGCTGCTGCTCATGGTGCTGTCCTCGGCCGCCGCGTCCACGCAGACCACGATCCTGCCGACCGCGCGGACCACCCTGTCGATGGCGGTGTACAAGGCCATCCCGCCGCAGTTCGCGAGGATCCACCGCAAGCACCTCACCCCGACCGTGTCCACGATCGCGATGGGCGCCATCTCCATCGTGGTCTACGTGTTCTTCAACTACAGCTCCAACGGCATCGGCGTGATCGGCGACGCGGTGATCGCGATCGGCCTGTACATCGCGTTCTACTACGGGCTGACCGGCTTCACCTGCGCCTGGTACTACCGGAAGAACCTGACCAGCAGCGCGCGCAACCTGTGGATGCAGGGCATCCTGCCGGTCACCGGCGGCCTGATCCTCTACTTCCTCGGCGGCTGGAGCGTCTGGCTGGACTATGACGTGGCCACCGAGAACGACTACACGATGTGGACCGTGCCGTTCATCCACTGGCAGATCGGCGGCGCGTTCGTGATCGCCGTGGTCGCCGGGATCATCGGCGTGGCCGGCTATCTCTACTGCAGATTCATCAACCCGGCGTTCTTCAGGAAGCAGACCCTGACCAGGGCGACCCCGACGCTCGTTCCGGACGAGTAATCGCGGCGGCTCGCGCCCGGGCCCTAGCGTCGGCGGCAGCGCCTACGCTAGGGCGGTGACCCCGACCGCCGTTGACACCCTCCTGGACGGGCTGAACCCGCAGCAGCGCGCTGCCGTCATCCACGAGGGCAGCCCGCTGCTGATCGTGGCCGGGGCGGGCTCGGGCAAGACCAGGGTTCTCACCCACCGGATCGCTTACCTGCTGGCCGAGCGGCACGTGGCCCCCGGCCAGATCCTGGCCATTACCTTCACCAATAAGGCCGCGGGTGAAATGGCGGCCAGGGCCGCCGCGCTGACCGGCTCCCGGGCCCGGGCCATGTGGCTGCTGACCTTCCACTCCGCCTGCGTGCGGATCCTGCGCCGGGAGGCCACCCGGTTCGGCTACCCGGCCCAGTTCTCCATCTACGACCAGGCTGATTCGCAGCGGCTGATGGCCATGGTCTGCCGCGAGCTCGAACTGGACGCCAAGCGGCACCCGCCTAAGGGCATGGCCAACCAGGTCTCCGCGCTGAAGAACGAGCTGATCGACTACGAGACCGCCGCCGCCCGGGCCACCGGCTACCGGGAGAAGGCCCTGGCCCAGGCCTACGGCGAGTACCAGCGGAGGCTGGTCGCGGCCGGCGCGATGGACTTCGACGACCTGATCATGGTCACCGTCAACCTGCTGCAGGCCTTCCCCGACGTGGCGAAGGCCTACCGGGAGCGGTTCCGGCACGTGCTGGTGGACGAGTACCAGGACACCAACCACGCCCAGTACGTGCTGGTCCGCGAGCTGGCCGGGCAGGGCACGCAGGCCGGCGACGACGGCCCGCGGCCCGCCGAGCTGTGCGTGGTCGGCGACGCGGACCAGTCCATCTACGCGTTCCGCGGCGCCACCATCCGCAACATCGAGGAGTTCGAGCGGGATTTCGCCGGCGCCCGGGTCATCCTGCTGGAGCAGAACTACCGCTCCACCCAGAACATCCTGGCCGCGGCCAACGCGGTGGTGTCCCGCAACGCCAGCCGGATCCCCAAGAACCTGTGGTCCGACCAGGGCGACGGCCCGCCGATCACCGGCTACGTGGCGGACAGCGAGCACGACGAGGCCGCGTTCGTGGCCGAGGAAGTGGACCGGCTGACCGACGCGGGCGACGCCACCCCCGGCCGGGTCGCGGTGTTCTACCGGACCAACGCCCAGTCCCGGGTATTCGAGGAAGTCTTCATCCGGGCCGGCCTGCCCTACCGAGTCGTCGGCGGGGTCCGCTTCTACGAGCGCCGCGAGGTCCGCGATCTGCTCGCCTACCTGCGCCTGGTGGCCAACCCGGCGGACGAGGTGTCGCTGCGCCGGGTGCTGAACGTGCCCCGCCGCGGCATCGGCGAGCGGGCCGAGGAGTACGTCGCCGCGCTGGCCAGCCGGGACCGGATCACGTTCGCCGAGGCGCTGGCCCGGCCCCAGGACGTGCCCGGCCTGGCCGCCCGGTCGGCCCGGGCCATCGAGGGGTTCAACGAGCTGATGTCCGGCCTGCGGTCCGCCGCCGAGGCCGGCGCCCCGGCCGGCGATCTGGCCGAGGCGGTGCTCGACCGGTCCGGCTACCTGGCCGAGCTGCAGGCCTCCGAGGACCTGCAGGACGCCAGCCGGATCGAGAACCTGACCGAGCTCGTCGCGGTGGCCAGGGAGTACGACACCCAGCACCCGGACGGCACGCTGGCCGACTTCCTCGAGCAGGTGTCGCTGGTCGCCGACGCGGACCAGATCCCTGAGGGCGTGGACCACGGCGGGATGGTCACGCTGATGACCCTGCACACGGCCAAGGGCCTGGAGTTCCCGGTGGTGTTCCTCACCGGCCTGGAGGAGAACGTGTTCCCGCACGAGCGCTCCAGCGGCGACGAGCGGGAGCTCGAGGAGGAACGGCGGCTTGCCTACGTCGGCATCACCCGGGCCGAGAAGCGGCTGTACCTGACCCGGGCGGTGGCCCGGGCGTGGTTCGGCCGGCCCGCCTACCACCAGCAGTCCCGGTTCCTGTCCGAGGTGCCCGCCGAGCTGATCGAGTGGCGGCGGGACGCCACGGCCGCCGCGCCGCCCGCGGCCGAGCGGCTGGCCCGGCGGGGCAACATGAACGCGGCCGGCACCCGCCCGGTGCCCGTGCTGGCCCCCGGCGACATGGTCAACCACGACTCCTACGGCCTGGGCCGGGTGCTGTCCGTGGAGGGCCGCGGCGACGACCCGGAAGCGAAGATCGACTTCGGCGGCGACTACGGGATCAAGCACCTGGTGCTGCGCTACGCCCCGATCGAGAAGCTCTGACCGGAGCCGGGTTAACCTGAGGTCAGCCGTCAGCAGGCCGTGACCGGCAGCGGTATCGCCAGCAGGGCCAGTCAGCAGGGAGGCAGTGGTGAGCATCCGGGTGATCATCGCCAAGCCGGGCCTGGACGGGCACGACCGGGGCGCCAAGGTGGTGGCCAGGGCGCTGCGCGACGCCGGGGTGGAGGTCATCTACACCGGGCTGCACCAGAGCCCGGAGCAGATCGTGGCCGCCGCGCTCCAGGAGGACGCCGACGCGATCGGGCTGTCGGTGCTGTCCGGCGCGCACATGACGCAGTTCGCCCGGGTGCTCGAGCTGCTCAAGGAGCGGGACGCCGAGGACATCGTGGTGTTCGGCGGCGGGATCATCCCGGACGAGGACATCGCCGAGCTCAAGACGATGGGGGTGGCGGCCATCTTCACCCCGGGCGCGCCCACCACGGGGATCGTCAGCTGGGTCCGCTCCGCGCTGGGCAGCGCCGAGCCGGTCAGCTAGCGCAGCGGGCCATGGCCGGGGTGCCGGCGGGGGCGCGGGCTGGCCGTCCCGGCAGGCCCCGGGCAAGGGCCAGATAAAGCCGCGCGGCTGGTTTCCACTAGGCTGCCTGCGCAGACCTCACCAGCCGCCTGCCCCGGGCCGGCCGGGCCACCCGCCTTGCCGCCCGCCGTGCGGGCGCCAAGGACAAGGACAACCTGAGTGGACCTGTTCGAGCACCAGGCGAAGGAACTGTTCGCCGAGTACGGGGTTCCCGTCCCGCAGGGCAGGGTGGCCGCGACGCCGGATGAGGCCCGGGCGATCGCCGCTGATTTCGCCGCCGCGGGCACGCCGCGGGTCGTGGTCAAGGCCCAGGTCAAGACCGGCGGCCGGGGCAAGGCCGGGGGCGTCAAGCTGGCGGACGGGCCGGACGAGGCGGCGGCCAGGGCCGCGGAGATCCTCGGCATGGACATCAAGGGCCACACCGTGCACAAGGTCCTGGTCGAGGAGGCCAGCCAGATCGCGCAGGAGTTCTACCTGTCGTATCTGCTGGACCGGGCCGGCCGGACGTTCCTGTCGATCTGCTCCGCCGCCGGCGGCGTGGAGATCGAGGAAGTGCCGCACGACCAGCTGGCGCAGATCCCGGTCAGCCCGCTGGAGGGCGTGGACCGGGCCAAGGCCACCGAGATCGTCACCGCGGGCGGGCTGCCCGCCGAGGCCATCGAGGGCGCGGCGGCGCTGGCCGAGCGCCTGTGGGCGGTGTTCACCGACGAGGACGCCACCCTGGTCGAGGTCAACCCGCTGATCCTGACCGCATCCGGCGAGGTCAAGGCGCTGGACGGGAAGGTCACGCTGGATGACAACGCGGCCTACCGGCAGGACTTCGCCCGCTTCGCCGACCCGTCCGCGGCCGATCCGCTGGAGGCCAGGGCCAAGGAGAAGCACCTCAACTACGTGAAGCTCGAGGGCCAGGTCGGCATCATCGGCAACGGCGCCGGGCTGGTCATGTCCACCCTGGACGTGGTGGCCTACGCCGGTGAGGCGTTCGGCGGCGTGCGGCCCGCCAACTTCCTGGACATCGGCGGCGGCGCGTCCGCCGAGGTGATGGCCAATGGCCTGGAGATCGTGCTCTCCGACCCGTCGGTCCGCACCGTGTTCTGCAACGTGTTCGGCGGCATCACCGCCTGCGACGCGGTGGCCAACGGGATCGTGTCCGCGATAGGCCTGCTCGGGGCGCGCGGCGAGCAGGTTGGCCACCCGATCGTGGTCCGGCTCGACGGCAACAACGCCGCCGAGGGACGGCGGATCCTGGCCGAGGCCGGGCTCGCCGTCGTCGAGCAGGTGGCCACCATGGACGACGCGGCGCGGCGCGCCGCCGAACTGGCCGCGGCCGCGAACGGAGCATGACATGGCCATCTTCCTGACCGCCGAGAGCAAGATCATCGTGCAGGGCATCACCGGGTCCGAGGGCAGCAAGCACGGCGCCCGGATGATCGCGGCGGGCACCAACGTGGTCGGCGGCACCAACCCGCGGAAGGCCGGCCAGACAATCAGCCTCAGCGGCCGTGACGTGCCGGTCTTCGCAGGAGTCGGCGAGGCGATGGCGGCCACCGGCGCGGACGTCTCGGTGGTGTTCGTCCCGCCGGCCGGCACCAAAGCAGCGGTCATCGAGGCCATCGACGCGGCCATGCCGCTGGTCATCGTCATCACCGAGGGAATCCCGGTGCACGACACGGCTGCGTTCTGGGCCTACGCCGCCGTCAAGGGCAACGCCACCCGGATCGTCGGCCCGAACTGCCCGGGCGTCGCCTCGCCGGGCAAGTCCAACGCGGGCATCATCCCGGCCGACATCAGCACCGAGGGCCGGATCGGCCTGGTCTCCAAGTCCGGCACGCTGACCTACCAGATGATGTACGAGCTGCGGGACATCGGCTTCTCCACCGCCGTTGGCATCGGCGGCGACCCGGTGATCGGCACCACGCACATCGACTGCCTGGCCGCGTTCCAGGAGGACCCGGAAACCGATGCGATCGTGATGATCGGCGAGATCGGCGGCGACGCCGAGGAGCGGGCTGCCGCGTTCATCGAGCACAGCGTGACCAAGCCGGTTGTCGCCTACGTCGCGGGCTTCACCGCCCCCGAGGGCAGGACCATGGGCCACGCCGGAGCGATCATCTCCGGCTCGGCCGGCACCGCCCAGGCCAAGAAGGAAGCGCTGGAAAAGGTCGGCGTCCGGGTCGGCCGGACCCCCAGCGGGACCGCCAGCCTGGTCCGCGAGATCATGCAGTCCCGCTAGCGGACGGCCCGGGCCCCGGGTGCTGGCTGCGGCCGGCCCCGGGGCCCGGCGTTTCCGCGGCCTGTCCCGCGGCGCCTCACCCGGCCGGGCGAGGGGGATACCAGAAGGGGTCGCGGCCGATGAAGCCCAGCATCCTGATCTGGGGTCCGGCGTCCCCGGGCACCTCGACCCTGGCCCCGTACTGGCCGGAGGAGCGCATGGCCTCCTCGGCCTGCTCCAGGCCGGCCAGCAGCTGGCCGCACCGGCCGGCGTCCAGCCGGTCGTCCTGCCCGGTGGCCCTGGCCAGGTCCCAGGTGTGCATGAAGACGTCCGCGGTGTAGAACTGATCGACTGCGCGGTCCAGCGGCAGCTCGCCGACGTGGGGGCTGGCCAGCACCCGGTGCTGGGTGGCCGGGTCGTCCAGCAGGGCCTGCACCGCATCGCAGTGCGCCCGCCAGGCCGATACCGGGTCCTCGTCCACCGACGGCCCGCCGGGCAGCTCGATGCCGGCGCCGGCCGAAAGGAACGGGGGGAACCACTCGGTCAGGTGCCGCACCACGTCACGCGCGGCCCACCCAGCGACCGGGGACGGGGCGTCCCAGTCGCGGGCCCCGCGGACCCGTTCGGTGAACAGCCCGGCGACCTGCCGGTGCCGCTCTGCGGGATGCTCAGACCGCGCCATCATCGACCATCCTCTGCAGCTTCGCGTAACCGTCGTTGACGCCGGTCTCCATGCCGCTGGCCAGCCAGGCGTCCCGGCCCGCAAAGCTGTCCACCAGCGACTGCGAGCGCAGCCGGGAGCGGCCGCCGCCGAGGTCCTCGAACCACAAGGTCTCCAGGGCGACGCCGTCGGGCTCGCCCTCATAGGTGAAGGTCTGCACGATGCGGTCCGGGCGCACCTCGTGGAAGCAGCCGCGGAACGCGTACTCTGTGCCGCCGATCCTGGCGGTGTACCGCCAGGAGCCGCCGGTGCGGGCGTCCCAGTGCTCGATCCGGGTGTCGGCGGAGTTCGGGCCGGCCCACTGGGCGAACAGCACGGGGTCGGTGTGGGCGCGGAACAGCTGCCCGGGCGTGGCCGTGAACTCGCGGGTCATCCAGATGATCGGCAGCTTCGGGTCAGCCTCGATGGCCGTCTCTGTGGTCGCTGGCATCGTCGGCGCCATCCTTGTCGTCGATGTGGCTCATGGTCGCCAAGAGGGCGTCCAGGCGGCGGTATCGCCGCTCTGCGCGCCGCCGGTATCGCTCGATCCACAGCTCCATCTGAGTGAGGACCTCGGTCTCCAGCCGCACTGGCCGGGGCTGCGGCCCCGGCGGCCTGCTCACCAGCCCGGCGTCCTCCAGGACCCGCAGGTGCTTGTAGACCGCCTGCAGTGTCATCCGGTACGGCCCGGCCAGCTGGCCCACCGTCGCGTCGCCCTCGGCGAGCCTGGCCACGATGTCGCGGCGCGTCGGATCGGCGAGGGCGGAGAAGACCCGGGTCAGGGTGTCCGCTGCCATCTGCCCCACTTTCAACCTCTTGGTTGAAACTTACTCTAGGTCCGGACCCCCGGCCTGTCAACCACCCGGTTGAAAGCCGCGGCCCGCGGGCCGTCCCCGGGCACGTGGCCCGCCCGGCCTCGGGCCGGCGCGCGGGACAGGCCGGCGGACGTCCGTGCCGCTGCCCCGGCGCGCCTCCCCGCGCGGGGCGGGCTTGGTTGCCAGGCTTGATCGCGTGCGTCCCGCTGCCCTCGGCCGTGTGCTGACCCGCGCCGGTGCCGCCGGCCCGGTGTCGCGGCCCGCGGACGGGGCCCGCCCGCTGGTGCTGACCGGCGCCCTGGCCGCCGCCGCGGCGGCCGGCACCGGCCTGGCCATCCTGACCCTGCTGGCCGCGATCGGCTGGGTGGCCGCGCCGCACGCCGGGTCCGGGCTGACCGCGGTGCTCCGCGCGGCGGCCGCGATCTGGCTGGTCGGCCACCATGTCGGGTTCACGCTGCGCGGGGCCGGCCGGATCGGGCTGCTTCCGCTGGGCCTGGTGCTGCTGCCCGGCGCGCTGCTGTGGCGGGCCGGCCGGTGGGTCGTCAGCAGCGGCGGCGTCCTCCGCCTCCGCCACGTCGGCTACGCCGCGGTCGCGCTGGCCGTGCCGTACGCGCTGATCGCCGGGGCGCTGGCGCTGGCGGCCACCTCCTCGCTGGCCGCCCCGTCCCCGGTGCAGGCCGTGGTGGCCGGATTCCTGCTCGCGCTGACCGCAGGCGGCCTGGGCGCGGCCCGGCAGCTGGCCCCGTGGCGGAACCTGGCCGGCCTGCTCCCGGCCCGGGCCCGGTCGGTCATCCTGGGCTGCACCGGGGCGCTGGCCGTGCTGCTGGTGGCCGGCTGCCTGCTCGCCGGGGCCTCGCTGGCCGCTCACCTGCCCGAGTTCCGGTCGGTCAACGACGCGCTGGCGCCCGGCCTGGTCGGCGCGATCCTGCTGCTCCTGGCCCAGGTCGCCTACGTGCCGAACGCGGCCATCTGGGCGGTGGCGTTCATGCTCGGCCCGGGTTTCGCGTTCGGCTCGGGGACCGTGGTGGCGCCGACCGGTGCGGCCCTCGGCCCGCTGCCGGCCTTCCCGCTGCTCGCCGCGCTGCCCGCGGGGTCGCACCCGGCGCTTCCCGCCCCGCTGGCGGTGGCCGTGCTGGCGCTGCCCTACCTGGCCGGGGCGTTCGGCGGGCTGCTGACGGCCCGGTCCGCACCGACTCCGGCGCTGGAAGCCGCGCCGCTGTGGGGCTTCGCCGCCGGGGCGCTGGCCGGAGGCCTGATCGGGGCGCTGGCCGCGTTCGCCGGCGGCCCCCTGGGCGACGGGCGGCTGGCCGAGGCCGGGCCGTCCGGCTGGCAGACCGCGGTGGTCGCCATCCTGGAGGTCGGCGTGGCCTCGGCGATCACCGCCGGGCTGGCCAACTGGCTCTGGGCCAGCCGGTCGGCCCGGGCCGCGGCGGCCGCGGCAGGCCCCGGCTCGCTGCCTCCCCGTCCGCTTGCCCCCGACCTGGCCGACGAGCACACGATCTACCTGGACCGGTGGGCAGGCGACGCCGAGGATGACGCCAGCCGCAGCCAGGCCGCAGCCCAGCACGGCCCCGCCGCACTGCCCTGACCCCGCCGCGCTGCTCGTCCGCCAGCGTCGCCGGCGGTCAGGGACGGTTGCGCAGGGACCGCGTCTCGGCGTGCAGCGCCCGGGTCAGCTGGTCGTGGCACTCCTGCTGCGCGGACAGCGTGTTCGCGCCCTTCATGCACCGGGAGTACTGCGAGAACTCCTTGGACAGGAGCGCGAACAGGGCCAGCAGCAGAACGCTGAACAGCACGCCGATACCGCCGAGCACGATGGCGGACGCGGCGCCGCGCGGCCGGGCGGTGGCCGCCCGCCGCGACCCGGTCACCGCGGTGATCCCCAGCCACAGCGACACCGCCCCGATGACCAGCGAGAACCCCACCAGCAGCTCAGTCCGGTGGAGGTCGCCCAGCTGGCCGATCAGGTCCGAGAAGGCGAACAGCCCGAACATGCTGAGCAGCCCGAACAGCAGCCCGGCCAGCGCGCGCTGCTGCAGCTGCGGTGACGGCGGACGGCCGCCGGGCCCGGCACCCGGCCCCCGCCTGGCGCCGCCCCGTCCGCCCTGACGCGGCGGGGGCCAGCCGCCTGTGGGAGGCGGCCAGCCGCCGGGCGGCGGCTGCTTCTGCCCCTGGCTCGGCCGGGTAGCCGGGGGGCGGTCGTCGGCGGGCAGGGCCGATCCTCCTAGCGGGCAGCGTGCTGGGCGCGGGCAACGTGCTGCCCCCTATTCCATCACCTCAGCTGGCCGCACCGTGCCGCCGTCCTGCCGTCCCGCCGTGCCGGGCCGCGCCACCACCCCAGCCCGTGCCGGTTAGGCCCTCGTCCGGCTACCGGGCCACCGGGAGGGCCAACGCTAAGGTAGGCGGCATGGCCGCCCGTCTCGTTGTGCTGGTGTCTGGCGCCGGGACCACGCTGCAGGCGCTGCTCGACGCCAGCGCTGACGACGCCTTCGGGGCGAAGGTGATCGCCGTCGGCTCGGATCGGCCGGCCATCGAGGGCCTGGCCCGGGCCGAGAAGGCCGGCGTGCCGACCTTCACCCTCCGCCTGGCCGACTACCCGTCCCGCGCCGCCTGGGACCGCGCCATGACCAGCGCCTGCGCCGCCTACTCGCCGGACCTCATCGTCTCCGCCGGCTTCATGAAGCTGGCCGGCCCGGACTTCCTGGCCGCCTTCGGCGGCCGGTTCATCAACTCCCACCCCGCCCTGCTGCCCGCGTTCCCCGGCATGCACGGCGTGGCCGACGCGCTCGCTTACGGCGTCAAGGTCACCGGCTGCACCATCTTCATGGTCGACGCCGGCATCGATACCGGCCCGGTCATCGCCCAGGCAGCAGTGCCAGTCACGGACGACGACGACGAGGAATCCCTGCACGAGCGGATCAAGGTGACGGAGCGCTCCCTGCTCGCCGAGACCGTGGGCCGGATGGCCCGCGAGGGGTGGTCCGTCCACGGACGGAAGCTGAGGTTGGGACGTTGACCAAGGTAGCTATCCGCCGGGCGCTGATCAGCGTCTACGACAAGACCGGACTGGTCGGCCTGGCCGGCGCGGTGCACGCGGCCGGTGCCGAGATCGTGTCCACCGGCAGCACCGCCGCGGCCATCGCCACCGCCGGGATACCGGTGACCATGGTCGAGCAGCTGACCGGCTTCCCCGAGTGCCTCGGCGGCCGCGTCAAGACCCTGCACCCGGCCGTCCACGCCGGCCTGCTGGCCGACCCGGACCAGCCCGGCCACGCCGAGGAACTCGCCAGGCTCGGCCTGGCCCCGTTCGAGCTGCTGGTCTCCAACCTCTACCCCTTCGAGCAGGCAGTCGCGTCCGGCGCCGGCCCCGGGGAGTGCGTCGAGCAGATCGACATCGGCGGCCCGGCGATGACCCGCGCCGCGGCCAAGAACCACGCCCAGGTCGCGGTGATCACCGACCCGTCCATGTACGCCGAAGCCGAGGACGCGCTCGCGGCCGGCGGCTTCACGCTCCAGCAGCGGAGAAGGCTCGCCGCCCAGGCGTTCGCCCGCACCGCGGCCTACGACGTCGCCGTGGCCTCCTGGTTCGCCTCGGTCTACGCCCCCGACGAGGTAGCAGCCGAGACCGGCTGGCCGGACGTCGCCGCCGCCACCTGGACCCGCCGTGAGGTCCTCCGCTACGGCGAGAACCCGCACCAGCGTGCCGCGCTGTACGTGAGCGGCGACCGGGCCCGCAGCCTGTCCGGCCTGGCGGGCGCCGAGCAACTGCACGGCAAAGCCATGTCCTACAACAACTTTGTGGACGGCGACGCCGCACGCAGGGCCGCGTACTCCTTCCAAAAGCCCTGCGTGGCGATCATGAAGCATTCGAACCCGTGCGGTATCGCGGTCGGCGAGGATCTGGCGCAGGCGCACCAGGCCGCGCTGCGGTGCGACCCGGAGTCCGCGTTCGGCGGGGTCATCGGGCTGAACGGCGTGGTCACCGAGGCCGTTGCCCGGCAGATCAGCGAGGTGTTCACCGAGGTCGTGATCGCGCCCGGGTTCGAGCCCGGCGCGCTGGTCATCCTGACCGCCAAGAAGAACCAGCGGCTGCTGCGGTGCCCGGCGCCGGCCGGCGGAAGCGGCGGCCTCGAATGGCGTCCCATCAGCGGCGGCATGCTCCTGCAGAGCGCGGACCAGGCCGGCGGCCCGGGCGACGACCCGGCCGGCTGGCAGCTGGCGGCCGGCCCGGCAGCAAGCACCGAAACCCTGGCCGACCTGGCCTTCGCCTGGAACGCGTGCCGCTGCGTGAAGTCCAACGCGATCCTGCTCGCCTCCGGCGGCGCCTCGGTCGGCATCGGCATGGGCCAGGTCAACCGGGTGGACTCGGCGCGGCTGGCAGTCCGCCGGGCCGGCCACCGGGCGCGGGGCTCGGTCGCGGCCAGCGACGCGTACTTCCCGTTCGCCGACGGGCTGCAGGTGCTGGCCGACGCCGGGGTGACCGCGGTCGCCGAGCCCGGCGGCTCAGTACGCGACCAGGAGGTCATCGACGCGGCGAACGCCGCCGGCATCAGCCTCTACTTCACCGGCGTCCGGCACTTCTGGCACTAGCCCCCGAGCCCGGGCCCGGGCCCGCTACCCCGCGCCGGGCCTCGGACGAGGTGAGCGCGGCCCCGACCCGCTCCGGCGGGAACGGGTAACTCGCGCTCAGGTCAATGTCGGTTCTCATCCTCAGCCTGCTCCCTCGCGTCTTGCCGCCCGGCGTGCTGCAGGTAGTCGCCCAGGGCCGCCAGCCGGCCCTGCGCCCGGCCAGGGGTGAACCGCCGCGGGCCCCGCAGCCGTAACTGCTGATGCAGGGCGCCGACGGACCAGCGAAGGAGACAGTCAGTGTCACGTTTCAGCAGGGCGCTAGCCGCTACGACCATGGCCGTAGCGGCGGCGGGCGGCGGGCTGCTCA
>DASVBE010000081.1:0-4014 GCA_036375995.1 Streptosporangiaceae bacterium
CTGGTCGTGTGCGGCCAGCACCCAGAAGTGCTGGTGCGCGTCGATGACCGTCATCAGTGCTCCCTTCTGGCCGGTTCGGCGGCCTGGTCCAGCACGATCCCGCCGGGCAGTGGCTCGCCGAGTACGGGCTCACCGGGCGCCGGCCCGCTGGGCCCCGGCCCGGCCGGCACGTCCCGCATCCGGCGCAGCGGCGAGAACAGCACCCAGAACCCGGCCGCCCAGGTGCCGGTCACGCCCACCCACAGGGCGGGCCGCACGCCGGCCAGCGTCCCCAGCGCGCCGCCGGCCAGGCTGCCCAGCGGCAGCGTGCCCCACACGATCCAGCGCACCGCCGCGTTCATCCGGCCGAGCAGCTCCGGCGGGCAGATCGCCTGCCGGTAGCTGACCTGCGCGACGTTGTAGAGCACCGCGGAGAAGCTGAATCCCAGCAGGCCCACCGCGTAGAGCGAGAGCCGCCAGCCCGGCTCGGCCAGCGGCAGCAGCAGGGCCAGCGAGCCGAATCCGATCATCGAGACCCAGATGATCCGGGCCGAGCCGATCCACCGGGCCAGCGCGCCGGACATCAGGCCGCCCACGATGCCGCCGATGCTGCCCGCCGCGACGATCAGGCCGGTGTACGCCGGCCGCACGTGCAGCACCCGGATGAGGAAGATGATCTCCAGCGCGAACACGATGCTGCCGAAGAAGTTGGCCGTGCCGGTGCACGCCGCGATCTTGCGCAGCACCGGGTGCCGGACCACGAAGTTCAGGCCGGCGAAGATCTCGGTGCGCAGCTTCGGCCGCTCGCCGCTGTCCCCGGCGGGCCGCTCGACGGCCGGCTCGCGGGTGCGGATCAGCAGCAGGGACAGCGTGGACACCCCGTAGGAGATCGCGTCCACGGTCAGCGCCCCGGCGCGCAGCAGGCCGAACAGCGCGCCGCCCAGGCCCGGGCCGGCCACCTGGGCGAACGACTGGGTGACCGACAGCTTGCCGTTGCCGTCGGCCAGCTGGCCGGCCCGGATCAGCGCGGGCAGGTAGCTCTGGTAGGCCACGTCGAAGAACACCGTCAGGATGCCGGCCACCAGCGCCACCACGAACAGCTGGGCCATGGTCAGCACCCCGGCCGCGGCGGCGACCGGCACCGAGCCGATGACCGCCAGCCGGGACGCGTCGCAGGCGATCAGCATCGGCCGCCTGGCGAGCCGGTCCACGATCAGCCCGGCGGGCAGCGCGATGATCAGGAACGGCAGCGTGCTCGCGGTGGCCAGCAGGCCCACGCTGAACGTGGACGCGTGCAGCACGACCACCGCGATCAGCGGCCCGGCCAGCAGGGTGACCGCCGAGCCCAGCTCGCTGACCGCCTGGCCGGACCACAGCAGCAGGAAGTCCCGGTGCCGCCACAGCCCCGGCGGCCGGTCCCGGGGAGCCTGCGGGGCCGGATGACCAGAATCAGACACGGTGCGACCCAGCCCGCCCTTCGTTCTGCTCTCGGTGGCTCCGCTGCCCGCCAGCCTCTCACCCGGTCCGCGGGCGGCGGGCACCCGGTCCGGGCGGGCTCGCTACAGGCCCAGGTCGTCGAGCTGCTTGTGCAGGTCGGCGCGGGGGCCGCCGGGCGGGGGAGGGCCTGCGGCGGGCTTGGACGGGATGCCGGGCCTGGCCGCCGCAAGGGCTTTGCCGGGGCGGCGGTCCCGGAACACCCAGGCCCCCAGCACGCCGCCCACCAGGCCGCCGATGTGCGCCTGCCAGCCGATCCCGGCCTGCGGCACCAGCACCGTGAACTGGTACGCGAACGAGAGCGCCATGACCGCCCCGATCAGCAGGTCGATCGCGTGCCGGTCGAAGAAGCCGCGGACCATGATGTAGCCGAAGTAGCCGAACACCAGCCCGCTGGCCCCGGCGCCGACCGAGCCCCCGCTCTCAGTTAGCCACGCGGCCAGCCCGCTGGTCAGCATGATCAGCGCGGTCACCCCGAGGAACTTTCGGATGCCCCGGTAGGCCGCGATGAAGCCGAAGATGAACAGCGGTCCCGAGTTGCCCTCGATGTGCGCCCAGCTGAAGTGCAGGAACGGGGCCGTGAGGATGTACGGCAGGCTGCCCACGTCGTGCGGCCTGATGCCGTAGTGCAGCGTGAGCTGGTAGTGGTCGGCCCAGTTCGCGATCTGGACGATCCAGATCACGGCGATGAAGCCGGCCATGATGAACAGCGCCTTGCGCGCCTCGGCCAGCACAGTAGCCGGGTTGGCAGTGCCCAGGCTCCAGGAGGAGCGGGGCTTCACGGTGCCAGCCATACCTGAAAACTATCCCCTGTGCTAGCCCCTCGCTACAGTGCTAGCCGCTCGCTGCGGGCCGCTGCAGAGGCGCTGCCTTCCCTCCTCGCTCCTTCGTCGCTCCTTCGTCGCGCCGGCGTCGCTCGTCGGGAAAACAGCGCCGCGGCCCTCCGCGAGCTGCGGACGGCTCCGCCGTCCGCAGTTGTCACATCAGCACTATGCGTCACCGGGTCACCACTGGTATCGCACGCTGGGCGGGCCTAGTCGCAGCTTGGCAAACACTGCGATACGTAGTTGTTCCATTACGTAAGGCCAAACTGTGATCCCAGCTGCGGGTATTCGCGACGCGCCGGCCGGGCCCAATTCGCCGAATCTCCAGTACCGGCCGGCTCATTTCTGGCAAGGTGATGCTCCGACGGGACCGGACCCGTAAAATCCGCCGCTTACGCGTTTTTTGGCGGGTCCGGAGGGCCTTGATTTTCCCAGGTCACAGCCGTCTTGCGACACGCTGCCCTGGCCGCAGCAGTATCTGCGCTGAGCGACCTGCTCAGGCGCGGCTGGCCGACGGAAGGACCGCATTGTCACGACACCGGAAGCCCGCCCCAGCGCGGCCGCGCAAGCGCCGCCCAGCGGGGACCTTCCTGCTCGTGATGGCCGTCGTGGTGGCCGGCCTGGCCGGCGGCGGCGCCGTCTACCTGAACCTGGGACGGTCGGGGACGGGCGCGGACCCGGCGGGCGCGGTGGTCGCCGCAATCCCGCACAGCCGCTCGATCGCCCTGCTGGAGCGCGACCGGCAGCATCTGATCCTGATGGACGCCGCGACCAAGACACTCAACGAGGTCGGCGCGCCCAAGCTCGCCAGCGCCCCGGTTGACCAGGGCGCTTCGCCGGTGGACAGCTCCTCGCCGACCGCGCCGCCGGTCGACGTGCCGGTGCCCAGCCCGGGCAGCGCGCAGGCCGTCGCCGAGGGATTGCTGCCCTCGTTCGGCTTCGACCACTCGCAGTTCGGCTGCCTGGTCGACCTGTGGGACCGGGAGAGCGGCTGGCGGGTGAACGCCGAGAACGCCAGCGGCGCGTACGGCATCCCGCAGGCCCTGCCGGGCTCGAAGATGGCCACCGCGGGCGCGGACTGGGCCACGAACCCGGCCACTCAGATCAAGTGGGGCCTGGGCTATATCAAGGGCCGCTACGGCACTCCATGCGGTGCATGGGGCTTCTGGGAAGCGCACGGCTGGTACTAACCAGGGCCTTAATAATCGCCGATTGGGCGGGAAACCGGGTATTCGCCGCATGATCGGCGTGCAGGTCGCAAACCACTCATAAACAGAGTGGGACTGTGATTTATCTCATACGGCGTTAAGTGGCGTTCTGCCTGCGAACGACGCCGTTTGCACTCAGTGTTGAATCCCGGAAGCACCCTGCGTGCGGGATGGCTGCCTGAGCAGCACCGTCGCCCTGACCCGCGTCACGTCCGTGCGCCGCGGCCAGCTAGAGATTTCCTGCTGGCGTGGCCGTGTCCGGGTGGACGCGTGCGCTAAGAAAGCGCCCGATCAAGGGCACCTCTTGACCAGCTCTACCCAGCTGTCTCAACCCCCCCATACCCCCGATACCTCCCCTCCTACCCCCGCTGGCCGAATCGGCCGGCTTCCGGCGCTGACCGGCAGACAATCCCGGGTCGCGAGCGCCATCGCAGGCTCCGCCGCCGCTGTGGCGGCGGTGGCCTCGGGCGTCGTGGCCCTCTGGCCGGCCAGCCCGGCTTCCCCGGCCC
>DASVBE010000162.1:0-13063 GCA_036375995.1 Streptosporangiaceae bacterium
CCTGCTCCAGCTGCGCCAGGCTGTCGGGGGTCCGGCCGGTCTCGGTCACTGTGCATTCCCTTCCCGGAGGGCCCGGCCGAGGTGCCGCCTGGACACCGCGGACTCGCCCGCCGCCGTGAGCAGGATCAGCACAGCCGCGCCACCCAGGCGGCCAGGTTGGCGGACAGCGGGCCGGACCGCAGCCAGCTCGCGTCGGTGAACAGCGGCCCGTAGGTGGTGAACCCGCCGGACCGGCCGATCCCGGTCAGGTGCAGCGGGTCAAGGTGCCAGTACGGGCTGCCCCGGTCCGCGGGCCGGAACACTCCGGTCACCCGGACCCGGACGGTGCCGTGGCCGCCGGGCACGCCCAGGGTCAGCACCGACCCGGTTCGCACGCCCAGTTCGGACGCGGCCACGGCCGGGATGGCCACCGGCACCGGCCCGCGGGGATGGCTGGCCTGCCCGGCGCTGGCCCGGCCCGGCCACTGGCCGCTGACCAGCACGGCCTGCCTGGCCAGCTGGTCCGCACCGATGACCGTGGTGACCCGGTGCCGGGCCGGGTCCGGGCCGTGCAGGGCAGGCGCGCCACGGCGCACCGCCAGCCCGTCCGCGCCCAGCGACCCGTACAGCGTTAACGGCAGCGGGCGCAGCGCCCGGCGGAGCTGACCGTCGATGGCCGCGGTGGCCTGGGCCTGCTGCTGCGGCTGGACTGACCCGGATATCGTGACGGCGCGGCGGGCGGGCTGGGCCAGGGCAGCGCCGACCGCCGACGCGGTCTGGCGCTGGGTGAATGCCAGCAGCGCCACGATAAAGGCCACGGTGATCAGGCTGGTGATGATTCCCGTGGTGAGCGCGCCGCGGACCGGTCGCATGCGCTTCACTGTGAGTGGCTTGCGCCAGCTCCTCATGCAGCTTCGCCCACTATTTCTTTGTATGTGCTAAGTATCACCGTTCGGTTACCCGCCAGCGAAGGCCCGGTTACGATGCTAGCCCGGCCGCTCGCGGACCAGCAGAGCACTGTCGCCGAACTCGTGCCACAGGTAGCCGTGCCTGATCGCCTCGGCGTAGGCGGCGGCTACCAGATCCGGTCCGGCTACCGCGGTGAGCAGGGCCAGGTGCGACGCGCCGGGCGCGTGCCAGCCGGTGACGATGCCGTCCACCACCCGGGCCGGCCGGCCCGGGCCGAGCACCAGCTCGGTCCAGCCGGAGGCGGGCCCGATGCCGTCCCGGCCGGCGGCGGCGGACCGGTCCGCCGCGGTCTCCAGGGCCCGGGTCACGGTGGTGCCCACCGCGATCACCCGGCGGCCCGCGGCCCGGGTCAGCGTGACCAGCTCGGCGGTGGCCGCGGGCACCGTGAACCGCTCAGGCAGCGGCGGCTCGCCGGCTTCCAGCGACGACACCCCGGTGTGCAGGGTGATCGGCGCGATCACGATCCCGGCGGTGACCAGCCCGGTGACCAGCCCGGTGCTGAACGGCCGCCCGGCGCTGGGCATCTCGGCGCTGCCCGGGTCACGGGCGAACACCGTCTGGTAGTCCCGCAGCGGCCAGGGCCGGTGCAGGTAGGCGTAGCTGATCGGGCGGCCGTGCGCGGCCAGGTACGCCTCCGGCCTCGCCTCGGCGGCCAGCCGGGCCCGCCACAGCCGGGGCCCGTCCGCGGCCTCCAGCACCAGCGCCGCCCCGGCGGGCAGGGTGATCCGCTCCCCGGCCGCCGCGTCGGTGACCGGCCCGGTGGCACGGCCTGGCGGGCGCAGCTCAGCCAGCCAGCGGCCGTTGCCGAGCTGGGTGGAGAAGTGCACCACCACGGCCCGGCCGCCGGGCCGCTGGCCGTCGACCGCGGCGGCCAGCGTTGCCGAGGTGTTGACCACCAGCAGGTCGCCGGGGGACAGGAAGCGGCCGAGCGCGGCGAACGTGGCGTGCGCCAGCCCGTCCTGGCCGGCCGCCAGCAGCCGGACCTGGTCCCTGGCTACGCCGCGGGCCTCGGGCGGCTCGGCGGCCTCCAGGCCGGGCGGCAGCTCGAAGTCCGGGCCCGGCCCGGCCGGGTCGTAGGGCAGAGCGTCGGGAAGGCGGGGGGCAGGGACATGGGGGGCGGTCGTCATGAGGCCACCGCCGGGATCAGCCGGGACGCCCGGTAGCGCCCGCTGGGCGGCCGCTCGTCCAGCAGCCGCTCGATGGCCGGCACCGAGGCGGCCGGTTCTGGCCGGTCCGAGATGTCCTCCCCGGGGAAGGCCAGCTGGTGCAGCTCGGTCCGCATGTCACCCGGGTCCAGCGCGTAGACCGCCAGCTCCGGGTGCTCGGCGGCGAAGATCACGGTGAGCTGGTCCAGGGCCGCCTTGGATGAGCCGTAGCCGCCCCAGCCCGGGTAGGGCTCGACCGCGGCGTCCGAGCTGACGTTGATGACCGTGCCGCCGGCGGCCAGCAGGTCGCCGGTGACCAGCTGGGTCAGCGCCAGCGGGGCCAGCACGTTGACGTCGTAGACCCGGGCCAGCTCGGCCGCCGGGTAGTCGGCCAGCGCCGGCTGCGGGCTTGGGCCCAGCGCGCTGGCGTTGTTCATGAGCAGGGTCACCGGGCCCAGCGCCCGCGCGGCGGCGACCAGCGCGGCCCGGTGCCCGGGGTCGGTGACGTCGCCGGGCACCGCGGCGACCTGCCCGGCCGCCACCTCCCCGGCCGCCAGCTCCGCGGCGGCCTGGCGCAGCGGTCCCGCACGGCGGGCGTCGATGGCCACCGCCCAGCCGCGGCGGGTCAGCGCCCGGGCCGTGGCCAGGCCGAGGCCCTGGGACGCGCCGGTGATGATGGCAACGTTCATGGTGCTCGCTCCTCCTTGCCCCTGCTGGCCGTGCGGCCCCGGGTTTGCCCGGCGGGGGGCTGGTGCCCATACTTGATGTTGAAGTCAACTTGAAGTCAAGGCAGGCGGGAGCGGGCCGGTCATGAAGACCACCGATCTGCTGACGGTCAGCGAGGTGGCGGCGCGCAGCGGGTTCGCCCCGTCCGCGCTGCGGTTCTACGAGGCGCAGGGGCTGCTGTCGGCGACCCGCACGTCCGGCGGCCAGCGCCGGTACGAGCGCAGCGTGCTGCGACGGCTGGCGTTCATCCGCGCCGCCCGCAACATCGGCCTGTCACTGGAGGAGATCGCCGAGGCGCTGGCCGCGCTGCCCGCCACCAGGACGCCGACCAAGGCGGACTGGACCCGGCTGTCGCGCTCCTGGCGGCAGCGGCTGAACGACCAGATCAGCGCCCTGATCAAGCTGCGCGACGGGCTCGACTCCTGCATCGGCTGCGGCTGCCTGTCGCTGCGCCGGTGCGCGCTGTCCAACCCGGCCGACGTTGCCGCCGGGGGCGGGCCGGGCGCCGCGTACTTTCCGTGGCAGATCCGCCGCGGCGACCGTAGCCCAGGCCGCTGACCAGCGCGTTCCGCCGGCGGAGCCGGCCCTACGCGAGCCAGCCAGCACCGTGCTAGGTTTCCGGCTTCGGAAGTTGGTCCTAGTAGGAGAGAAAGTTCATGGCTCAGGGCACCGTGAAGTGGTTCAACGCCGACAAGGGGTATGGCTTCATCGCCCCCGACGACGGCTCGGCTGACGTCTTCGTGCACCACTCCGCGATCGAGATGGAGGGGTTCCGCACCCTCCAGGAGAACCAGCGGGTGGACTTCACCGCCGGCGCCGGCCCGAAGGGCCCGCAGGCGGAGCAGGTCCGCGCGCTCTAGGGATAGTTCAGGGCCGGGCCGGGGCCCGGCTGTGGGGCGGGCGGTCGCGGGGCAGGCCGCCCGGCCTCGTGCAGGTGCCGCACGGCCAGCACGTAGGAGCGGACCAGGCTGGTCTCGGTGTAGGGCACGCCCCGCTGCCGGCAGAATGCCGCCACGATGGCCTTCGAGCGGCGCAGGTTCGGCCGCGGCATCGACGGGAACAGATGGTGCTCGATCTGGTAGTTCAGCCCGCCCAGGGCCAGGTCGGTCAGCCAGTTACCGCGAACGTTGCGTGAGGTCAGCACCTGGCGGCGGAGGAAATCGGACCGGTCGCCGGCCGACAGCATGGCCATGCCCTTATGGTTGGGCGCGAACGAGCAGCCCAGGTACAGCCCGAACAGGCCCTGCTGGGTGGCGATGAACACGCCGGCCTTCAGCGGCGACAGCACCAGCAGGACGATGCCCAGGTAGCCGATCATGTGGGTGGCGAGCAGCAGGATCTCGGCCGGGCCGTGCCGGGACGCCCGGGTGATCACCGCCTTGATGCTGGCCGTGTGCAGCTGGATCGCCTCGCCCAGCAGCATCGGGAAGAACAGGAAGGCCTGGTAGCGCATCATCAGGCGGCGCACCCGGCCCCGGCCGCGGCGCCGGGCCTGGTCGGCGCTGAACGCTATCGCGGCGATGTCGATGTCCGGGTCCGCGCCCTCGGTGTTGGGGTGCGCGTGATGCCGGTTGTGCTTGTCCACCCACCAGCCGTAGCTCAGCCCGATGCCCAGGTTGCCGTGCAGCACGCCGAGCAGGTAGTTGGCCCGCCGGGAGCCGGAGATCTGCTTGTGCCCGGCGTCGTGGCCGAGGAAGCCCATCTGGGCGAACATCACGGCCAGGAACACGGCCACGACCAGGGTCCACCACGAGTCGCCGACCAGGATGAACCCGGCCCAGCCCGCGGCCAGCAGCAGCGCGGTGGCGGCGATCTTCCAGCTGTAGTAGCCGGGGCGGCGGCGCATCAGCCCGGCTTGCCGGATCAGCCGGGACAGCTGGGCGTACTCGCTGCCGCGCGGCGGATCCTGGCCGTCCGCGCCGGTGTCCATGTTCGTCCCCGGGTTGGTGTCCGCGTCCGGCGCGGGGGCCGGGACCAGGCGGGGCGGGATGGCGGAGCGGGGACCGGGCCACGGTGAGGGGGTGGCAGAAGGCAACGCGGGCTCCTCGGCTGCACATCGGGCGGATCGTGCGGATGTACCGTCAGGCTCCCGTCGGGGAGCACAGGCCAGGCGGCGCGAGCGTGTTCCCCGGCCGCATCGGTCGTGTTCCTCTCTCTGTGACGGTACCGCCCGGTTCACCGCCAGGCGACAGGCCCCCCGGCAGGGCGGCGATATCCTGCGCAGGCAGCCCCGGCCGCAGGCCAAGCGCCGGGCCGAGGAGGACCCGGTGACCCTGCCCGACGACGGTTCGGCGCCCGCGAACCCGCCCGCCCGCCCGCTGGCCGGCCTGCAGGTCGTCGAGCTGGGCAGCTTCGTGGCCATCCCGTCCGCGGGACTGGCGCTGCGCCAGGCCGGCGCCCGGGTGATCCGGGTCGACCCGGTGGGCGGCGCGCCGGACGTGCGCCGCTGGCCGCTCGGCCGGGACGGCCGCAGCCTGTACTGGGCCGGGCTGAACCGCGGTAAGGAATCGGTGGAGCTCGACCTGGCCTCGGCCGCCGGGCAGGCCGCGCTGCGCGAGCTGGTCTGCGCGGGCGGTGCGGGCGGCGGGATCCTGCTCACGAACCTGGCCGCCAAGGCGTGGCTGGCCGACGACCTGCTCCGCCGGGACCGGCCGGACCTGATCTACGTGCAGGTGACCGGCCGGGCCGACGGCGGCCCGGCGGTCGACTACACGGTGAACGCCGCGTCCGGCCTCGCCTACGCGACCGGTCCCGAGGACGGGGCGGGCCCGGTCAACCAGGCGCTGCCCGCGTGGGACCTGCTGGCCGGCGGCCACGCCGCGTTCGCGGTGCTGGCCGCGGCCCGGCACCGGGCCGCCACCGGGGCGGGCACGTTCTGCCGGCTGCCGCTGGAGGACGTGGCCCTGTCCACCCTGACCACGCTCGGCTACCTGCCCGAGGCCCAGCTCACCGGGACCAGCCGCCCGCCGCAGGGCAACCAGCTGTACGGCACGTTCGGCGCGGCCATGCCGCTGGCCGACGGCAGCCAGGTGATGATCGTGGCGCTGACCGGCCGGCAGTGGCGGTCGCTGCTCGAGGTGACCGGCACGGCGGCGGTGGTGGCCGCGCTGGAAACCGCGCTGGAGGCCGACTTCAGCGACGAAGGGCAGCGCTACCAGCACCGCAAGGTCCTGCTGGCGGTCATGCAGCCGTGGTTCGCGGCCCGGACCCCGGCGGAGGCCGCCGGGGCCCTGCGCGGCAGCCACGTGCTGTGGTCGCCGTTCCGGCACCTCGCCGAGGTGGCCGCGGACCTGACGTCGGCCGGCGACGGCGGCGCGGTATGGCCGGCCGAGGAGACCGGGTTCGGCCTGAACCTGGTCACCGAGGGCCCGGCCCGCCGGGACAACCGCCGCCCGCCGCTGACCAGCGCCCCCCGCCTGGGCGAGCACACAGAGTCCGTCCTGGCCGAGCTAACGGCCGACCGCACCCTCCCCACCTGACCCACCCGCCCCAAACCAAAGCAATCGATATTGCGTCGCTTAACTACGATGACCTGGCGCATGTGTTCCTCCTGGCTCTTCGCGCCCGGCCCGTGGCGGCGACACGCCGTGCAATCCGGGATATCCGGGGCGGCGCCGCCCGCGCGGCATCATGGCCGTTGATGGCACTGCGTTGGTTGACGGCCCTGCCTTGTTTGCTGGCACTGCGTTCCGGGCTGCCCGCCGCCCCGGCCCCCCAAACAGCCGCCCGCTGCTGCCGTTAAGGGCCGCTGATGAGGATCCTGCACACCTCGGACTGGCACCTGGGCCGAACCCTGCACGGCGAGAGCCTGCTCGGGCATCAGGCCGGTTTCGCCCGCTGGCTGCTGGACCAGGCCGCCCGCCACCAGGTGGACGCGGTGATCGTGGCCGGCGACGTGTACGACCGGGCCGTGCCGCCGCCGGACGCGGTCACGATCCTGGACCAGACCCTGTCCGGCTTCGCCGAGGCGGCCATCCCGGTGCTGCTGACCAGCGGCAACCATGACTCGGCGATCCGGCTCGGGTTCGGCCGGCGGCTCAGCGAGCGGGCCGGCATCCACCTGCGCACGTCGCTGGCCGACCTGGCCCGGCCGCTCGTGGTCACCGACGAGCACGGCCCGGCCGGCCTGTACGGCATCCCCTACCTGCTGCCGGACGCGGTCATGGCCGATCTCGGCGCGGACCGGTCGCACCAGGCCGTGCTGGCCGCCGCCGCGGACCGGATCCGGGCCGACGCCCGCGAGCGGGGCCTGGACCGGGTGGTGGTGGCCGCGCACGCGTTCGTCACCGGCGCCGAGCAGTCGCCGTCCGAGCGGGACATCCGGGTCGGCGGCATCGGCGACGCGCCCGCCTCGGTGTTCGCCGGCTTCAGCTACGCCGCGCTCGGCCACCTGCACGGGCCGCAGGCGGTGCCCGCGCCGGGCGGCACGGTGGCCAGGTACAGCGGGTCGCCGCTGGCGTTCTCGTTCGGCGAGGCCCGCCAGCGCAAGTCGGTCACGCTCGTGGAGCTGGACGGGGCCGGCCAGGTCGCCGTGACGCTGCTGGCCGCCCCGGTGCCGCGGCCGCTGGCCGAGGTGCGCGGCACGCTGGACGGCCTGCTGGCGCGGGCCCGCGGAGACCTGGCCGGGCTGGCCGGCGCGTGGGTCAAGGCCGTGCTCACCGACCAGGTCAGGCCGTCCGCGCCGATGGAGCGGCTGCGCGAGCACTGGCCGCACACGCTGGTGCTGGACTTCGCGCCCGAGGGCGGCCTGCCCGGAGCCGACGCCGACCTGGCCCGGGTGGCCGAGGCCAGCGACCCCGCGGAGATCTGCGCGATGTTCGTGGAGTACGCCAGCGGCGGCCCGCCCGACCAGGCCCAGCGGGCCGAGCTGCGCGACGTCACCGAGACCGTGCGACGGGCCGAGGCGGCGGCCTGATGCGACTGCACTTCCTCGAGCTCACCGCTTTCGGGCCGTACGCTACTGCGCAGCGGATTGACTTCACCCAGGTCACCCGCAGCGGCCTGGTCCTGCTCGAGGGGCCAACCGGGGCGGGCAAGACGACGATCCTGGATGCGATCACGTTCGCCCTGTACGGCGGCCTGGCCGGGGACGGGGCCGGGCACGACCGGCTGCACTCGGACTTCGCGGGCCCGGACGACGAGCCGTCGGTCCGGCTGGAGTTCTCCATGGCCGGGGTGCGCTACCAGGTCAGCCGGGTGCCCGAGCACGAGCGCAGGAAGAAGCGCGGCGACGGCTTCACCCGGCAGGCGTCCTCGGTCCACCTGCAGCGCCGGGCTGGCGACCGGTGGGAGAGCCTGTCGTCCAGCAAGGCCGAGGCGGGCGAGCTGATCAGCGAGATCGTCGGGCTCAACCGGGATCAGTTCACCCAGGTCATGCTCCTGCCGCAGGGCGAGTTCGCGAAGTTCCTGCGGTGCGGCGACGACGAGCGGCGGGCCGTGCTGACCCGGCTGTTCGGCACTCAGCTCTATGACCGGATCACCGACGAGCTCGACCGGCGCCGGGCCGCCGCGATCCGGGAGCGCGCGGAGGGCCAGGACCAGATCACCCGGGCGGTGTCGGCCGCGGCCGAGGCCGCCGGGCTGGACCCGGCCGCGGCGGCCGGGCTGGCCGGGCTGACCCGCGCCGACCGGGCGGTCCGGCTCAAGGATCTGGCCGAGGAACTGGCCGCGGAGCACCGGGTCCAGGCCGAGGCGCTGGAAATTGTGACGGCCGACCGGAAGGCGGCGGAGACCGCGGACGAGCGGGCCCGCCAGCAGGCCGTGCTGATGGGCCGGCTCACCAGCGCGCTGGCCGCGCTGGCCGGGCACGAGCAGACCCGGGCCGGGCACGAGGAGCGGGCGGCCCGGCTGGCCCGCGCCCGCCAGGCCGAGCCGGTCCGGCCGCTGCTCGCCGAGCTGGCCAGCCGGTCCGCGGCGGCCGCTGAGGCCCGCGCCCGCCTGGCTGAGCTGCCCGGCGACGAGCCGGATGGGCCGTTGGCCGGCGCGGACGGGCCGACGGCGGCCGCGCAGGCGGAGCTTCCCGGGCTGGGGTCCGGCGCGGGCGAGGCCGGCGAGGCGGCGGCGCTGGCCGGGCGGGCCCGGCGGGCGGCTGCGCGGGCCGAGGCGGCCGAGCGGGACGCGGCCGGGCTGGCGCACCTGGTGCAGGCCGAGGCGGGGCTGCCGGAGCAGCGGGACGCGGCCGGGCGGGCCGAGGCGGCGGCCGCGCAGGCCGAGGCGGCCGCCGCGGACCTGGACGCCCGGTCCCGCGCCCTGCCCGAGCAGATCGGCGGTATCGAGGCCCGGCTGGCGGAACTGCGGCCCCGGGCCAGCGCGGTGGAGGCGCTGACCGCACAGCACGAGGCGGCGGGGAAGCGGCAGGCCGCGGCGGCCCAGCTGGCCGGTCTCGGGCCCCTGCTCACCGCGGCGGGGGACGCCGCGCGGCGGGCGGTGGACGAGCACCAGGCGGCGACCGGCCGGTTCCAGGAGATGATGGCGGCGCGGCTGGCCGGGATGGCGGCGGAGCTGGCCGCCGGGCTGAAGGACGGCGGCGCGTGCCCGGTGTGCGGGTCCGCCGAGCACCCGGCGCCGGCCGCCCCGCGGGACGGGGCGGTGACCGAGGCGGACCTGGCCGCGGCGCAGCAGGACGTGGCCGCCGCCGAGGGGTCCCGCCGGGACCGCGAGACGCAGCGGGACCGGCTGGCCAGCGAGGTCGCGGTGGCCACGGCCGCGGCCGAGGGGCGGGACGAGGCGGCCGCCGCCGCGGAGGTAGCCGGGCTGGCCGCGGAGATCGGCGCCGCACGGGAAGCGGCGGCAGAGGCAGGCCGGCTGGAGCCGGAGCTGGCCGCGCTGCGGGCCGAGCACGACCAGGTCAGCGCCGGGCTGGTGGCCGCGGCCAGCCAGGCCGCCGCGGCCCGGCAGCAGGCCAGCGCCGCTGCGGCGGAAGTGGCGGAGCTGGCCGGCCGTCTGGGCGAGGCGGCGGCCGGGTATGCGTCGGTGGCCGGGCGGCAGGACGCGCTGGCCGAGGCGGCGGCCGGGGACCGGGCGCGGGCGGCGGCCCTGGACCAGCTGGCCGGGGCGGTGGCCGAGGAAGCCGGGGCCCGGGAGCGGGCTAGCCGGGAGGCCCGCGCCAGCGGCTTCGCCGTCCTGGAGGAGGCCCGGGCGGCAAATCTCGTAACCAGTCAGCAAGAAGATCTGCAGCAGCAGGTGGCGGCCTGGGATCGCACGCTGGCTGCGCTGACCGCGGCGGCGCGGGCGCCGGACCTGGCTGGCCTGGACCCGGCGGCCGCGGACGGCACGCGGGACCGGGCGCAGGCGGCCGCCGCGGCGCGGGACCGGGCGGTGGACGCGGAGGCCAGCGTCCGCGCCGCGTATGAGCTGCTGGACAGCCGGCGGCAGCGGTTCGCGGAGCGTCACGGCGATCTGCAGGCCGCCGAGGACGGGGCGGATCTGCTGGCCGAGCGGACCGAGACCGTGATCCGGCTGGCCGCGCTGGCCAAGGGCATGGACGGGCACCGGCGGGTGGCGCTGACCACGTACGTGCTGCGGCACTGGTTCGGGCAGGTGGTGGCCGCGGCGAACGTCCGGCTGGCGGTGATGTCGTCCGGCCGGTATCAGCTGCGGCGCAGTGACGAGGGGGAGAACCGGCGGCAGCGGGCCGGGCTGACGCTGTCCGTGATCGACCGGCACACCGGCGAGGAGCGCAGCCCCAAGTCGCTGTCCGGCGGCGAGACGTTCTACACGTCGCTGGCCCTGGCGCTGGGCCTGGCCGACGTGGTGCGGGCCGAGGCCGGGGGCGTGGACCTGGACACGCTGTTCATCGACGAGGGATTCGGGTCGCTGGACCCGGACACGCTGGACCAGGTTCTCGGGGTGATCGACGAGCTGCGGGACCGGGGGCGCGTGGTGGGCATCGTCAGCCACGTAGCCGACCTGAAGGACCGGATCGCCGAGAGGATCGAGGTGCGCCGCTGCCCGGACGGGTCGTCGGCGGTGCGGGTGGTCGCCTAGCCGGGGCCGCTGGTCCCCCGGGCGGCGAGGCGGTAGCGGAGCAGGGCCACGTCGCCGAGCTGCTCGGTGCTTTCCAGGTGCATCCGGTGGGCGGCGTCGTGCGGATACCGGCCGGGGCCGACCAGGCGGGGTGCGGTGGGGTCGCCGACGAAGACCGGGGCTACCACCAGGTGGAGCTCGTCGGCCAGGCCGGCCTGGAGGAACTGCGTGTGCACCGTGCCGCCACCCTCGACCAGCAGACGGCGCACGCCGCGCCCGGCCAGGTCGGCCAGCACCAGCGGGAGGCTCAGCGGGTCGCCTGCCTCCAGCACGGAGGCGGCCCCGGCCAGCCGCGCGGCCGCCTCGCCGGCCGCGCTGTCCGGCACGTAGACCAGCACGGTCTCGCTGGGGGCCGAGCGGGCGAAGAAACGGGCCGCCGGGTCGAGGTCGCCGGAGCGGGTGATCGTAACGCGGACCGGGTCGGCCAGCTCGCCACGGGCCTGCCGGGCTTCCCGCCGGGCGGCGGAGCGGACCCGCAGCCAGGGGTTGTCCCGGCGGATCGTGGTCGCGCCGACGAGGATCGCGTCGGCGTTCGCGCGGACCTCGTCGACCCGGTCCAGGTCCGCGTCGCTGGACAGGATGAGGCGCTGGTGCGTGGAGTCGTCCAGGTAGCCGTCGACTGACATCGCCGCCGACAGCAGCACGTACGGGCGATCAGCCACGGCGCCTATCGTAAGCCCGCCGTGCCTGCGTCCGGCCTCGGGTCGCTGACCTGCGAGGATGTCACGGTTAGGGGTGTGCTGCGGCGGTGAGACTGCTTTGGTGACCAGCTGGGTGCTGCACGTCGACCTCGACCAGTTCATCGCGGCCGTCGAGGTGCTGCGGCGTCCGGAGCTGCGCGGCAAGCCGGTGGTGGTGGGCGGCGACGGCGACCCGGGCAAGCGGGGCGTGGTCAGCACGGCGTCCTATGCGGCCCGCGAGTACGGCGTGCACTCCGGCCAGCCGCTGCGCACGGCACGCCGGCTGTGCCCGGACGCGGTCTTCCTGGCCGTGGACCGGGCGGCGTACGAGGCGGCGTCGGCGCAGGTCATGGACGTGCTGCGGGAGTCCGGCGCGGTCGTCGAGGTGATGGGGTGGGACGAGGCGTTCCTGCAGGTGGAGACGGACGACCCGGAGGCGTTTGCCCGGCTCCTGGCGGAGCGGGTGCGGGAGCGGACCCAGCTGGACTGCTCGGTCGGCATCGGGGAGAACAAGCTGCAGGCCAAGCTGGCCACCGGGTTCGGCAAGCCGGCCGGGGTGTTCCGGCTGACCTCGGCGAACTGGGACGAGGTCATGGGCGGGCGGCCGACCGATGCGCTGTGGGGGATCGGCGCGAAGACGGCGGCCAAGCTCGCGGCGCTGGGCATCGGGACGGTGCGTGAGCTGGCTGTGGCTGACCCTGCGGGGCTGGCCGCGCGGTTCGGCCCGGCGACCGGGCCGTGGCTGGCCGGGCTCGCCCGCGGCGAAGGCAGTTCGGCGGTGGACGCGGAACCGTGGGTGGCACGGTCGCGCAGCAAGGAGACGACCTTCCAGCGCGACCTGGCCGACTGGGATCAGGTCGAGGCCGCGGTCGCCGAGGTGGCGCGGCAGCTGGCGGGGGAGCTGGCGGCTGAGAGGTGGCTGGTGGCCCGGGTCGTGGTCAAGATCCGTTACGTGCCGTTCTTCACGAAGACCCACGGGGTCACGCTGGGGGAGCCGGGGCGGGCGGCGGAGGTGGTCGAGCCGGGAGCCGCGGCGGCGCTGGCGCTGTTCACCGACCACCGCCCGGTCCGCCTGGTCGGCGTCCGGGCCGAGTTCGCCCGCCGCCGCTGAAGTCAGGAGGCGCCGGTCCTGGGGGCCCAGCGGGCGCTGACCTCCTCGAAGCGGAGCGGCTGGCCGGACAGCGGCGCGGGCGGCGGCGCGCCGGGGGCCGGGGCGCGCAGCCCGGCCAGGACAAGGTCGGTGTAGCGCCGCCGCAGTTCCATGGTCCGGTCCCGGTCCGGCACCTTGATCGACGCGATCATCTCGGTGATCACCGACAGGTCGTGGACGTCCGTGTCGTCCCGCAGCGCGGGGCGCACCCGGTTGAACAGCTCGCCCAGCAGCTCGTTGCTCCGGGCGGCCAGCTCGAACATGGCCGGGGTCGGGGTGAACCGGCCGGCCAGAGCCAGGGTCATCGAGCTGGTATCCGCCGCGACCAGCCGGCGGATGAACCCGGCGAACACCGTCCACGGCTCGCCGGGGTCGGCCAGGGCAGCCTC
>DASVBE010000163.1:0-10393 GCA_036375995.1 Streptosporangiaceae bacterium
CAGCCTGGCTCTCGCACACCGCGGGCAGCCGCAGCTGAGGCGCCTGCCGGCCAGGCCCGGACAGAGCTAGCCCAGGCAGAGCTAGCCCAGGCAGAGCTAGCCCAGGCAGAGCCAGCCCAGGCAGAGCCAGCCCAGGCAGAGCCAGCCCAGGCAGAGCCAGCCCGGACATGGCCAGGCCGGCCACCGGCAGCACGTGTGCTGCGGATGACCGGCCGGGGGCCGAACGGGGCCCTGGGGCGGGAACGGGCACGGGCTCAGCGGCCGTCGCTGGCCAGCCACAGGCCGACCGAGATCAGCGCCCAGCCGGTGCGGCGGCGGATCGGGCGGGTGGCGGCGCGGACCGGGCCGGCGGTCCGGCGGGCGGCGGCGGCGCGGCGGTGCGGGTGGCCCGCGGCGAGCAGTTCGGCGGTGTGCTGGGCGGCGGCTTGCTCAGTGAGTCGCGAGTTCATCGTGGTGTCCTTTCAGGTCGGTCCCGCTGAGGAAGCGGGCGGCAGCGGGGGAGTGCGGGTCAGCCGTGACGGCCGGGCTCAGCGGGGAACAGGCAGGGCAGGGCCGGATCTGCGGCAGCAGCCGGCTGGCGCTGGGGAGCAGGAGCATGGCGCGACGTCACCGGGCCGTGGAGACCCGGATGTCGCCGCTGATCGACCGGCAGCTCACGGTCAGCTCGGCGCCGTTGCTGACCTCGGCCGCGGCCAGGTCACTGCGCACGTCGCCGGTCATCGAGGACAGGTCGAGGTAGACCCCGACGCCCGCGGGCACGGCCACGCTGATGTCGCCGGAGACCGTGTTGACGTCGGCCTCGCCCGCCCGGACGCTGCCGATCCGCGCGTCACCGCTGGCCGTGCGGACCCGGGCGGACCCGCCGACCTCGCCGGCGTGGACGTCGCCGCTGGCCGACTCGGCGGTCAGGTCACCGCCGGCCCGGTCGACCGCCACGTCGCCGGACGCGGTCTTGATGCTCACGTCGCCGCCCGCCGCGCCGAACCGGACGTCGCCGGACGCGGAGGTCAGCCGGGCCGCGCCGGTCACCGTCCCGGCGGTGATGTCGCCGCTGGCCGTCCTGGCTTCCAGGTCGGACAGCTCGCCCTCACAGCGGATGTCCGCGGACGCGGCGCGCAGCTCGGCGGATGACCCCGCGGGCAGGTGCACGACCAGGTCCAGGCTGACGTTGCTGAGCAGCCGGACCTTGTCCGGGGCCAGCACGGACAGCGTGCCGCCGGTGAAGCTGACCTCGGTCTCCTCGATCAGCTGATCGGAGCGGCGGCCGCGGCCGGCCAGCGACACGGTGGCGACGGTGGCGCCCGGCTCGGCGATGACGCGGATGTCGCCGGCCGGGATCTGGGCCTGCAGGCGGATCGGCTCGGTGACCGGGAATTCCCAGCTGCTCATGACGGTGTCCTTTGCGGTTCTGCGGCGGCGGATGCCGCCGTGCGGGCATGGCAAGCCCAGGTCAGGTGCCCGGGCGGGCGGTGCAGGGTGGTGTGGTGGCGGCGGGGTGGGGTGGGTCAGCTGCGGGCGTAGCCGGTGATCCGCTGGCCGGGGCCGCGCTTGGAGAACGGCGGCCGCGGCGCCCCGGACGGGGAGTCCAGGGCCTGGCTGGCCGCGCGGACCAGCCAGGTGTTGACCGACAGGTGCTGCGCCGCGGCGGCGGCCTCGATCCGGCCCTTCAGCGCGTCGGGCAGCCGGAACGTGATCCGGGCCGACCCGGACTCGTCGCCGGCCGCCTCGGCGGGGGCCGGCTCGGCCGGCGCCTCGGGTGCGGTGTGGCTGACGATGAACGAGGGCTCACCGCCGGCCAGCCGGACCTCGACGACGACGTCGTCCAGCTCGGAGGTGATCTCCGCGGCGGCTGCGGACAGCACGTCCAGCAGGGCCAGCTGGACCGACGAGTCCAGCGCCTCGGCGAGCATCTGGCCGGCCCGGGCGACTTCCTCGTTCGCGAACCGGGTGATCGCGGCCAGCTCCCCGCGGAGGGCGTCGGAGTAATCCTTCAATTCCATGGCATCATCATGACGTCATCTATGACGTCTTGTCAACTCCACCATGCCGAGACTTATGGAGTCACGCTGCCATCAGGCGGCACAAGATTTTAGGATTACGGTGTTTTACCTGGTCAGACCCATTGCTATGGCTGATGTCAGCTGACTGCATCATGACGTCCCTAGGACGCCATCCGGCGTCACCCGGCCTGGCTGCCGAGGAGCCGGCCCACCGGAACGCCGCGCAGCGAGGCGTCCAGCACCTCGGCCAGGTGCGCCACCGGCATGACCTGCCCGCGGGCCGCCAGCGCCGCGGAGATCTGCAGCGTGCAGCCCGGGTTGGCGGCGATCAGCAGCCGGGCGCCGGTGCTGGCCACCGCGTCGGCCTTGCGCTCGCCCAGCTCCCGGGCGGGACCCGGCTGGACCAGGTTGTAGATGCCGGCCGACCCGCAGCACGTGCTGCCATTGGGGATCTCGGTCAGCAGCAGCCCGGGGATGCCGCCCAGCAGGGCCCGCGGCGGGGCGGTGATCCGCTGGGCGTGGCCGAGGTGGCAGGCGTCGTGGTAGGCGGCCCTGACCGGCAGCGGGTGCCGCCGGGCGGCCGGGCCGAGATCGTCGAGGAACTCACTGAGGTCCCGGACCCGGGCAGCCAGCGCGGCCGCCCGGCGGCCCCAGCCGCCGTCGCCCTCGAGCAGCTCGGCGTACTCCTTCATGGCCGAGCCGCAGCCGGCCGCGTTGACCACGATCGTGTCCACCCCGGCCTGCTCGAACGTGGCGATCGTGCGCCGGGCGAACCGCCTGGCCTCGGCCAGCCGCCCGCCGTGCAGGGACAGCGCCCCGCAGCAGCCCTGACCGGCCGGGATGATCACGTCACAGCCCTCGGCGGCCAGCACCCGGGCGGTGGCCGCGTTCACCGCCGGGAAGAACACCTGCTGCACGCAGCCGGTGAGCATGCCCACCACGGCCCGGCGCGTCCCGCGGGCCGGCACCCGCCGCGGCAGCCGGGACGGCTCGCCCGGCAGCGGGCCCCGGCCCTTGGCGGCGCTGCCCGGCGGTGGGGCCACCCGCAGCGCCGCGGCCAGCTCCGGGGTCAGCCGGGACGCCAGCGTGCTGCGGCCCAGCCGCCCGGCCAGCCCGGTTTTCTGCGCCGCCCGCAACGGCGCCAGCAATGGCCGCAGCCGCCGCGGATAGGGGAACGTGGCGAAGATCGCGGCCCGCGTCGCCCGGTCCCGCGCGCTCCGGGCCGGCAGAACGGGCCCGGGCCCGGCCCCGGCCGGCTGGCCAGGGACTCCCATCCGCTCCCTCCGGCGCCGGGCCAGCTGCGCGGCGGCCCGTCCCACCCTCGTCCCCGCCGTGCCCGGGGTGGTGGAAGGGGCCGATGGGGCACGCGCTGTGTCAGGTGCGGCAGAAGGAGCTGACGGCGCGCTCCCTGTGGCGGGTGGGGTCGGAGTATCTGGCCCGGCGACTGTGGTCAGTGAGATTGGCGGGACCGATGAGCTTGCGGGGACGGCTGGGTGATCCGGTGTAACTGCGGGCGGTGTGTCCTCCTGCCAGGAGCGGGCCGCGGTGATCAGGCGGTCGTAGCGGACGCCGGACGGGCAGGCCGGGACGCAGGCCATGCAGCCCAGGCAGCGGTCCAGGTGCAGGCCGACCGCCGCGGTGCCGGCCGAGCCGTCGAGCAGCTGGGTGATCAGGTGGATCCGGCCGCGCGGCGAGTCCATCTCCTCGCCCCACAGCTGGTACGTCGGGCAGGCGGGCAGGCAGAACCCGCAGTGCACGCAGTCACCGGCCAGCTTGCGCAGCTCCCCGTCCGGGTCCAGCGGCGAGCCCATCAGCTCTCCCTCCAGGAGTCCAGCCCCCGGCCGGCGGTCGTCCGGTCGCTGCCGGGGTGACCGCCGGCGGCGAGCGGGTGGGGACGGGGGCGGGCCTGGCCGGGGCCCGTCCGGCGGGTGCTGGTCATCGCGCTGCTCCCTTCCATCCTGGTTAGATGCCGGCCGCGAAGCGGCCGGGGGACAGCCTCCGGGCCGGGTCGAACTGGTCCTTGATCGCGCGCATCAGCGGGCCGGACGGCACCGGGCCCCACACGTCGACCGCGGCCCGGACCGCGGGCGGGGCGTGCAGCACGACCGCGCTGCCGCGGGCCGGGGGCGCCTCGCCGGTGCCGGCCAGCGGCCGGGCGGCGCGCAGCGCGGTGACGAAGCCGGCCACCGCGGCGGGCTCCGCGGCGGCGGGCAGCCGGGTGTGCAGCACGCCGGCCGCGGCCGATCCGCCCAGGGCCGGGTCCAGGCCCGCGGCCGCGGCCGCGTCGTCCACCGCCCGGGCGACCTCGGCCAGCTCACCGGCCCAGAACGCGATCCGGATCAGGGTCTGGTCCGGGCCGGCCACCCCGGCCCGGCCCCACCAGTCCGGCGGGCCCCCGGCCACCGCCACGTCCGCGCCGCCGGCCCCGGCGAGCAGGCCGCGCAGCTGCCCGGCCCGCTCGGCCACCCCGTCCGGGTCGCCTTCGAGCAGCACCGCCGCCCTCAGCGGCTGGCCGCGCCCGGCCTGGTCCAGCTCGGCCGCGGACGGCGCCAGCGGCGAGTCCGCGGCGGTGGCCATCAGCCGCTGGGCGGCGGCCGCACCGTCCGCGGTGGCGGTCACCCAGGCGGCCGCGGCGGGCACCGGGTGCAGCCGGAACGCGGCCTCGGCGATGATGCCGAGCGTGCCGTAGCTGCCCGCGAGCAGCTTGCCCAGGTCGTAGCCGGCCACGTTCTTGACCACCTTGCCGCCGGAGTGCGCGATCTGGCCGTCCGCGCGGACCATCGTGATCCCGATGGTCAGGTCCCGCGGCGTGCCGAAGCGCAGCCGCCGCGGCCCGGCCAGCCCGGTGGCCAGCACGCCGCCGGCCGTGCCACGGCCGTCGCCGTCGCCGTGGCCGTTGCCGCTGGCCGGCTGGGACGGCACGTCCAGGGCCAGTTCCTGGCCGGCCCGGCCGAGCACGGCGGCCAGCTCGCTGATCCGTATCCCGGCCTGGACCCTGGCCACCAGGTCGCCGGCCTCGTGCTCCAGCACCTGGTCCAGGCCGAGCATGTCGACGACCAGGTCGCAGCGGTCCGGCGGGCGGCCCCAGGCCAGCTTGGTGCCGGTGCCGCGGGGCACGCTGGCCAGGTTCAGCCCGGCCGCGGCCGCCAGCACCGCGCTCAGCTCCGCCGTGGAGGCCGGGCGGGCTACCCAGGACGGCGTGACCCCGGCCACCGCGTCCGCCTCGGCGGCAGGGCGGACCGCGGCGCAGGCCTGGCTCAGTGCTGCTGGGACCGGGGCCGCCGGGACCGGCCTTGTCACCGGCACCCGCTTTCCCCGATTCCGTAATCCATCTAAAACTGCTCAATCGTGCCGCTGGCTACCAGTGGGTGCGGCGCCCGCCGGATGCCGGGGACCTCCCCGCACAGCCGCGGCGTCGGGAAGATCTTGCCCGGGTTGCACAGGGCGTCGGGGTCCAGCGCGCAGCGGAGCAGTTGCATGGTCTCCAGGTCCGGGCCGGTGAACATCTTCGTCATGTACTTCGACTTGTCGGTGCCGACCCCGTGCTCGCCGGTGATCGACCCGCCCGCCTCGATGCACAGGTCGAGGATCGCGCCGGACACCTCCTCGGCCGCCTCGGCGGCGCCGGGCTGGCTGTCGTCGAAGAGCACCAGCGGGTGCAGGTTCCCGTCGCCGGCGTGGAACACGTTGGCCACCCGGACGCCGGACGCTGCGGACAGCTCGGCGATCTTGTCGAGCACGGACGGAAGCGCGGTCCGCGGCACCACGCCGTCCTGCACGATGTAGGCCGGGCTGATCCGGCCGACTGCGGCGAACGCGGACTTGCGGCCGGCCCAGATGGCCTGCCGCTCGGCCGCGCTGGCCGCGGCGCGGATTTCGCCCGCCCCGTGCTGCTCGCAGATCGCGCGGACCGCGGCGGTCTCCCGGTCCACGTCCGCGGCCGGGCCGTCCAGCTCGACGATCAGCACCGCGCCGTAGCCCTCCGGGTAGCGGCAGTGCACCGCCGCCTCGGCGGCCTCGATGGCCAGCGCGTCCATCATCTCGATCGCGGCGGGCAGGATGCCGGCGCCGATGATCGCGGACACCGCCGCGCCGCCCTGCCCGGTGGTGTCAAAGGCGGCCAGCAGGGTGGTGACCGCCTCGGGGATCCTGGTCAGCTTCACCACGATCTTGGTGACGATGCCGAGCGTGCCCTCCGAGCCGGTGAACATGCCGACCAGGTCGTACCCGGGCGCCGCGCCGGTGCCGTCGCCCAGCCAGGTCAGCTCGCCGGACGGGGTGACCACCTGCAGGCCGGTCACGTGGTGCACGGTGAACCCGTGCTTGAGGCAGTGCGCGCCGCCGGAGTTCTCCGCCACGTTGCCGCCCACCGAGCAGACCACCTGGCTGGACGGGTCCGGGGCGTAGAACAGGCCGCAGGCGGCCACCGCCTGGCTGACGGCGAGGTTGGTCACGCCCGGCTCGACGATCGCCCGGCGGCTGGCCGGGTCCACCGAGATGATCCGGCGCATCTTCGACATGACGATCAGCACGCCGTCGGTGCGCGGCAGCGCGCCGCCGGACAGGCCGGTGCCCGAGCCGCGGGCCACGAACGGCACGGCGGCCCGGGCGCAGGCGGCGACCACCGCGGCGACCTGCTCGGCGCTCTCCGGGAGCACCACCAGGCCGGGGCTGGCCCGGTGCGCGGTCAGCCCGTCGCATTCGTAGGTGCGCAGCTCGAGCGGGTCGTCAAGCACGCTGGCCGGGCCGCAGATCGCGGACAGCTCCGCGGCCAGCCGGGCCAGGGCCAGCCCGGGCCGGCCAGCCTGGCTCGTGGTCGTCGCCATCGGTGCCTCGCTCAGGTCGCTCCTCCCTACCCAGGGTGCTCCTGTGACGGCCGATTGACCAGTTACGGCTGTACTTGCTGGCTCACGCCAGGCCGCCTCTGGCCGCTGCCCTGCGCTCGCTTAGGGCATCCGCTCGTAGGCCGGGATCGTGAGGAAGTCGGCGTAGTCGTCGGCCAGCGCGACCTCGCGGAACAGCGCCACCGCCTGCTCGTAGCCGGCCTCGTCGAACGCGTCGCCGGACGCCGCGCGGATCTTGCCGAGTTCCTCGCCGATCAGCTGGTTGACCAGGTCCTGGGTGACCAGCGGGCCGTCCGCCAGCGTGATGTCGTTGTGCAGCCACTGCCAGATCTGGGACCGGGAGATCTCCGCGGTGGCCGCGTCCTCCATCAGGTTGAAGATGGCCACCGCGCCGTTGCCGGCCAGCCAGTTGGCCAGGTACTGCAGCCCCACGCTGATGTTGTTGCGCAGCCCGGCCTCGGTGATCTCACCCGGCGTCTTGGCCACCGCGAGCAGGTCGGCGGGGTTCACCGAGACGTCCTCGCGCAGCTTGCCGAGCTGGTTCGGCTGGTCGCCGAGCACGCCGTCGAAAACCTCGCGGCAGATCGGGACCAGGTCAGGGTGGGCCACCCAGGAGCCGTCGAAGCCGTCCCGGCTCTCGCGGGTCTTGTCGTCCCGCACCTTGGCCAGCGCCACCTCGTTGACCTGCGGGTCGCGGCGGCTGGGGATGAACGCGGCCATGCCGCCCATCGCGTGCGCGCCGCGCTTGTGGCAGGTGCGCACCAGCAGATCGGTGTAGGCGCGCATCATCGGCGCGGTCATCGTCACCGCGTTGCGCTCGGGCAGCACGAAGTCGCGGCCCCGGGTGCGGAACTTCTTGATGATCGAGAACAGGTAGTCCCAGCGGCCCGCGTTCAGGCCCGCGCTGTGCTCGCGCAGCTCATAGAGGATCTCCTCCATCTCGAACGCGGCCGGGATGGTCTCGATCAGCACGGTGGCCCGGATCGTGCCCTGGGGGATGCCCAGCGCCTCCTGGGCGATGCGGAACGCGTCGTTCCACAGCCGGGCCTCCAGGTGGCTCTCCATCTTGGCCAGGTAGAAGTACGGGCCCTTGCCCTTGTCCAGCTGGCGCTGCGCGCAGTGGAAGAAGTACATCCCGAAGTCGAACAGGCTGCCCGAGGTGCGCTGGCCGTCGATCAGCAGGTGCTTCTCGTCCAGGTGCCAGCCACGCGGCCGGACCACGATCGTGGCCAGCTCGTCGTCCGGGCGGAGCTGGTAGGCCTTGCCCTCGTCGCTGATGAAGTCAATGGTGCGGTCCAGTGCGTCCGTGAGGTTCAGCTGGCCGGTGACCATGTTGTCCCACAGCGGGGTGTTGGCGTCCTCGAAGTCGGCCAGCCACACCTTGGCGCCGGAGTTCAGCGCGTTGATCGTCATCTTCCTGTCGGTCGGCCCGGTGATCTCCACCCGGCGGTCGACCAGCCCGGGCGCGGGCGGCGCGACCCGCCACGACGGGTCGTCCCTGATCGCCTGGGTGCCGGCCAGGAATTCCAGCGTGCCGCCGGCCGACAGGGCCTCCTGGCGGCGGTCCCTGGCCGCCAGCAGCTCGGCCCGGCGCGGGCCGAGCTCCCGCTGCAGCCGGGCCACCAGGGCCAGCGCGTCCGGGGTGAGGATCTCGTCGTAGCGGTCCCCGTGCGGGCCGGTGACCTCGATTCCGTCGCTACCAGGCATGCGATGCTCCCCTCGGCCGGCGCTGGCGATGATGTCCCGACGCTAACAGGGCGGGCACAACTCGCCTCGCCCGGGCGTTATTGAGGTGAGTGCGACGGCACGGCCGTGGCACTATCGGCAGATCACCCCGCCGACCTACCCAACCGACCTCAGGATGGCAATGACCGCAGCATACGAACCGTTTCCGGGCCCTGCTGACCCCGAATTCCAGCCCGGTACCGGTGAGCTGGACCTCGAGGACCGGCATGCGCTGCGGCGGGTCGCGGGCCTTTCCACCGAGCTGCAGGACGTCAGCGAGGTCGAGTACCGGGCACTCCGGCTGGAGCGCGTGGTGCTGATGGGCGTGTGGACCGAGGGCACCCTGGCCAGCGCGGAGAACTCGCTGCGCGAGCTGTCCCTGCTGGCCGAGACGGCCGGCTCGGAGGTCCTCGACGGCCTGATCCAGCGCCGCAGCCGGCCGGACGCGGCGACCTACGTCGGCGCGGGCAAGGCCCGTGAGCTGGCCGGCGTCGTCGCCGACTCCGGCGCGGACACCGTCATCTGCGACGGCGAGCTCACCCCCGGCCAGCTGCGCAAGCTGGAGGGCGTGGTCGGGGTCAAGGTGATCGACAGGACCGCGCTGATCCTGGACATCTTCGCCCAGCACGCGCGCAGCAAGGAGGGCAAGGCCCAGGTCGAGCTGGCCCAGCTGCAGTACCTGCTGCCGCGGCTGCGCGGCTGGGGCGAGTCGCTGTCCCGGCAGGCCGGCGGCCGGGTGGCCGGCGGCGGCGGTATCGGCACCCGCGGCCCCGGCGAGACCAAGATCGAGACCGACCGGCGCCGGATCCGGGCGAAGATCGCCAAGCTCACGCACGAGCTGGCCGATCTCGCCACCAACCGCGAGGTGCAGCGCGGCCAGCGGCGCCGCGCCCAGGTGCCGTCGGTGGCGATCGCCGGGTACACCAACGCGGGCAAGTCCAGCCTGCTCAACCGGCTGACCGGGGCGGACCTGCTGGTCGACAACTCGCTGTTCGCCACCCTGGACCCGGCGGTCCGCCGGGCCCGGACCCCGGCGGGCCGGCCGTACACGCTGACCGACACCGTCGGGTTCGTCCGGCACCTGCCGCACCAGCTGGTCGAGGCGTTCCGGTCCACGCTGGAGGAGGTCGCGGACGCGGACCTGATCCTGCATGTGGTGGACGGCTCCGACGCCGACCCGGCGGCGCAGCTGGCCGCGGTCCGCGAGGTGCTCGGCCAGATCGGCGCGGGCGACGTGCCCGAGCTCGTCGTGATCAACAAGGCCGACCTGGCCGACCCGGCCGCGGTGGCCGGGCTGCGCGCGGACGAGAAGGGCGCGGTCGTGGTGTCCGCGCGGACCGGCGCGGGCCTGGATGAGCTGCGCGCCGAGCTGGACCGCATGCTGCCCCGGCGGGACACCGAGGTCTGCGTGCTGGTCCCGTACGACCGCGGGGACCTGGTCTCCCGGGCGCACGACGAGGGCGAGGTGCTGGCCGTGGCGCACGGGCAGGACGGCACCGAGCTGACCGCGCGGGTGCCGCCGGCGCTCGCCGCGGAGCTCTCCGAAGCGGGCCGGCCGGCCGCCGTGACCGCAGGCCACGAGGCTGCCGCGGCCGCCCGGCTTTCTTAACCGGCCAGGAAAGAATTCCGCTCCGGCCGCCGGTCCTTAGGGTCGGGACAGCAACGTCCCGGCCCGGCGGAATTCAGGGCGGAAATGGCACAGGACCCTTTCGGGTAATGCCAGGGCAACGGGCCGCTGATGCCTGTATGTAGCCGCACGGATCCGGTGTGTGACAGCTGTCCGGGGCGGTGGCCGGGCGCGTCCGCGGGGCCGCCGGTTGCGTG
>DASVBE010000165.1:0-19106 GCA_036375995.1 Streptosporangiaceae bacterium
AGCCCGGCGGCTACCGGGGACCGACCGCCTCCAGCTCAGCGGCCGCAACGAGATGGCCGGGTTCGCATTCGGTCAGCGGGGGCGGTTCCAGCATCGGGTTCGGGCGCCCGCGGCGCGGCTGCCGCGCGGGCAGCCGGCCCCGGGGCCGGCCGGGCGGGCGGGAACGTGCTGCGGCCTGTTCCCCCGCGGTGGCCTGCGTGTCCAGCCCGCTGGATCGGGGTGCCCACCGGCTATGCAGCTGGGGCACGGACTCCAGCAGCATCCTGGTGTAGGGGTGCTGCGGGTTACCGAACACCTGGACCGTCGGTCCCATCTCCGCGATAGCGCCATGGCGCAAGATGACGGTCCGGTCGCCATGGCCATGAACGCCAGCGCCCAGCCGCCCTTCTCCCTCCTTCAGGCGGCGGCATTCGCCTTGTGCGTTCAGATGCACAGGGCCGTTTCCGCCCCGCCACAGGGCCGTTTGCATCCCCGCGCAGGGCCAAAAGTCCTATTGGCTGACCGTGAATGGCGGGCCGCTTCAGGCGGCCAGCGGGACTACGGCTGGGCCGACGGGGTGAGATCCTCCGGCGCGGTCCTGGTCAGCGCGGTGACCCCGACGGCCATGACCCCGAAGGCGATGACCGCGGCCACCGTGTCGACCGGGCTGCCGGTGAAGCGCTCGCCGAACAGCCAGACGCTCAGCACGATGGCGGCCAGCGGGTCGACGATGGCCAGCAGCGGCTGGGACACGCTCAGCGGGCCGACGTGCAGCGCGGCCTGCTGCAGCACGGTGCCGGTCGCGGTCGCGGCGGCGAACGCGTACACCGGCCAGCTGGTGAGCATCGCCACCGGGCCGGACACGGTCAGCGTTTCGGTCGCGGTCTTCAGGAACACCGCCTCCATGGCCCAGCTCATCGCGGCGGCCGCGGCCAGCGCGGCGGCCCGGCGCACCGGCGGCCCGTGCAGGCCCAGCAGCGCCAGGCCGGCGATGATCCCGCCGAACACCACCCCGGCGGACAGCCACTGCGCGGCCTGCGGGGCGGGCTGGCCGCCGGTCGGCTCGGCGGCGGCCAGGAACACCGCGAGCGCCCCCGCGACGGTCAGCACCGAGGCCCAGGCGGCCGGCCGGACGTGCTGGTGGATCCACACCCGGCGCAGCACCATCACGAAGATCAGCTCGGTGATCAGCAGCGGCTGGACGACCGACAGCGGCCCGTTGTTCAGGGCCCCGGCCTGCAGGATGTACGAGCCGACACCGGCGGCGGCGCCGAGCAGCCACATCGGCTGCCGGATCAGGTAGCGTGCCAGCCGGACGCCCGTCACCCCGGGCGGCGAGGCGACGCTGGCCAGGTGCTGGGTCATCAGGTTGACCGCGTTGGCCAGCGCGGCGCCCAGCGCGAGCACGACAGCGAGGATCATGGCCGGCCCCCGTAGCGCGGTACTCGGGTGGGCAGCACGGCCGGCCCGGGCTCAGCTGGCCCAGCGGACGGGGATCCGGCCCGCGGCGCCGGGCAGCGGCCGGGACTCCGCGAGCCTGGTGCTGGTCACAAACCATCCCTACCAGATGGCCCGGTCACAGTCAGGCCAGCGCGGGCCGCGTCACCGGGAAACGGCGACGACGTGCATCACTTCGTACGGCCCGAGGATGATCTCCGCCTGGCCGCTGGGAGAAAGAATTGCGGGATACGGCTCGCTGGCGCCCGCCCCGGCGGCCCTCGCCAGGCCCGGCAGGAGAACCGGCACCGAGCGCCGCCGGGTGAGGTTCGCCGCCAGCAGCCGCAGGCCGCCCGGCTGGTGGGCGGCGAGCACGGCCACCCCCGGGTCCGTCACCTGCACACGGGCCAGCGGCAGCCCGCGGAACTGGCGCAAGGCCCGCAGCACCACTGCAGCCGGCGTGGGCGTCATCCGCCCCGTCCGGTCCGGCCGGACGGTGACCAGCGGCAGGCTGACGGTCAGCCAGTCACAGCGGGTTCCGGTGAGCCCGGCCAGCACGGCGACCAGCCAGGCGGCCGCGAACGGCCGCGCGGCCCGGGGATCCGGGACGGGCTCCGGGCCAGCACCGGCGGCAGGGCCGGCGGTGAACCGGATGCTGGAGACGGCCAGGCCCTGGCCGGGCCAGGTCCGGGCCGCGCTGGCCGCCGTGTGACCGACCATCGGCGCCGCCTGCATGACCGTGAGGTCATCGGACTCGTGCACCTGCGGGTTGGTCGACCAGACGACCGGGCCCGCGTGCCGGACCGTGTCCCGGCAGCGGTTGATCTCGGAGAAATGACCGGCGGTGCCGGCCGCGACGGGGGCCCCGATCCCGGCCTGCCGGGCCAGGTCCCTGACCATGGCCGCGAACCCGGGAGCCGCGGGTTCGGTGCCGGCTCCCAGGGCCAGGACCGCCCGGACCGGGACTGCCGCGGCCATCCGGAGCACCAGCCCGAGCCGGCCGGGATCCGCTGCGCCGCCGCGCAGCGCCAGCTCCAGGGGGATGCCGCGGTCCCTGATCAGGGCCAGCGTGTGCCGCAGCCGCCCGGCCGAGGCCCCCGACTCCGGCCAGACCTCCACCCGGACATGGTCCGGGCAGGCCGCCGCGACGGCCGGGTCAGGCCACAGCGAGCTCGCTGTCACGCCTACGGGCGGCAGCGCGGGCTCGGTCCCGCCCCCGATCCGGACCACGGCGGGCCCGGCCACCCCGGCAGTCTCCGCGATCCTGGCCGGCCCGGCGGTGCTGGCCGTCCCCGGGCGGGACGGCTGGCGCGCGGCGGGCTCGCGGGTGCGGGCCGTGATCCGCACCGTCTGCCGGACCACGCTGCCTGCTTCGTGCCACCTGGGCTCCTGCTGGTCCACCGGCGGGCCGTACGTCTTGAACGAGGCGTCCGTCCAGTTGCGCTGGTCCTCGGTCTCGAACTGCGCCCCGGCGAAGTCCAGGAGCAGCTGCGTGTGCGGTCCGGTGTCGATGGTGAGCCGGCCGAACGGCCCGATCATGGGCAGGTAGCGGGACCGGTCCCGGAGCTGCGGGTAGATGACGGCGGGAAACGTGCCGGAGCCCGACGAGCGGCCGTTGGCCCAGTGATAGCCCCGGCCGACCGTGCCGGCCAGCGGATGGTGCAGGTTGAGTCCGGCCCGCTGGAGGCAGGCCCGCTGGCGGAACGTGATCGTTGCGCAGGCGAACAGCTCGCTGGGCGACCCGGTGACCTCCAGCGTGCCGGTGGCCCACGGTTCCTCCCCCCAGCACAGCCGGGACAGGACGCGGAAGGCCGGGCCCGACCGGTCCAGCACGGTCAGCTCGGCGCTCATCGGCACGGTGCCCCACGCCTGGTCGCGGATCCGGACGTAGAGCCGGTCCAGGGCCAGTACGTCACCGAACCGGGCCGACCACAGGTCGCCCCGGTGATACTCGGCGTACAGCGGGCCCGCCCGCAGGACGCGGCGCCGGTCAGCGTTCGCCATGCCGCCCGATCACCGGCCAGCAGCCGGTGACGATGCCGTCACGGACCACGTGATACCAGGGGTACAGGTTGACGGCGGTGGGCGCGTAGCCGCAGATCAGCCGGACCTGATCGCCGGCCCGCGGCGCGGAACCCGGCACCGCGAAGCCGCAGTGCTCCTCGTTCAGGAACCGCAGCTCAGCCCGCGGCAGCCCGGCGATCCGGGGGGGCCGCAGGTCACCGCCCAGGGCCTTGCGCCCGGCGTCGAGCACGATCAGGTCGCCATGGCGGCCGATCACGGTCGCGGCGACGGTCACCGCGACGCCGAACTGCGGCGAGGTCTCCTGATGGAACACATCCATGATCACGTACGAGCCGGCCTGGATCTCGGTGACCAGCGGATCGGCGCCGGTCAGGTCGAAGGTTCCGGTCCCGCCCGCGGACACCACCCGGGGCTCGTGGCCGGCCCGCCGCAGCTCTGCGGCGGCCGCGCGGAGGACCGCGAGGGCGCCGGCCACCAGCTCGCGGCGGCGGGCCCGGCTGCGCTCGCTGGTCGCGTGGCCCTCGTAGCCCATCAGCCCGGCCAGCCGCAGGCCCGCCGAGCCGGCGATGGCGCCGGCCAGCGGGGCCAGCTGCGCCAGGTCGCGCAGGCCGCCGCGGCCCGCACCCACGTCGATCTCGATCAGCACGCCGAGCTCGGTCCCGGCCTCGCCAGCCGCGCGGCTGGCCAGCGCCGCCTGCTCCGGGCTCTCCACCGCCAGCGTCACCGTCGCGGTAGCGGCGGCCTGCGCCAGCACGCGCAGGTTGGCCATGCTCGCGACCTGGTTGGCCAGCAGGAGGTCGGTAGCCCCGTGGCTGGCCGTCCCGGGCCGGGCGAACGCGGCCACCTCGGCCACGGTGGCGCAGGTCAGGCCGGCCGCGCCGGACTCCAGCTGGAGCCGGGCGAGCTCGGCGCACTTGTGTGCTTTCACGTGCGGCCGCAGGCGGGCCGGCAGCGGGCCGAACGCCTCCGCCATCTGGCTGATGTTCCTGCTGGCCACGTCGGGGTCGAGCAGCAGGGCCGGGGTGGGCAGCGCGGCGGCCGGCACCCCGGTCAGGTCCGGCTCGCCCTTCTCGCCCGCCTCCGGTCCGGCGATCGTCACGCCTCCGCCCCGACCGCCCGGATGACCAGCTCCGACACGCACACGCCGGGCGGCTGGCAGGCCGCGAACACCACCGCCCGGGCCACGTCGTCCGGGGTCAGCGCGGCGTAGGCGGCGAGCTCGGCCCGCCCCTCGGCGGTCGAGCGGACCAGCGGCGTATCCACGATGGCCGGCTCGATGAGCGTCACCCGGACGCGGGCCGGCGCGCACTCCTTCCGCAGCGAGGAGCCGAGCCCGACCAGCGCGTGCTTGGACGCGATGTACACCGGCTCGCCCACCCAGGACTCGCGCCCGGCGATCGAGGCCATGATGATCACATCGCCGGCCAGACGTTCCTTCATTCCCGGCAGCACCGCCCGCACGGCGTGCACGACCCCCATCACGTTGATGTCGAGCAGGGCCTGCCAGCGACCGGGATCACCGTCCGACATGGTGGCATAGTCACCCACACCCGCGTTGGCGACCAGCAGGTCCACTGACCCGAACCGGCTGGCAGCCCGCTCGCAGGCCGCGCTGACCTGGGCGAAGTCCCGGACGTCGCAGCGGGCCGCCGCGCCCGTGCCGCCCGCGGCGGTGATGTCCCTGGCGGCCGCCGCGGCGGCCTCCGGGTCGGCGTCGGCCAGCACGACCGCCGCCCCGGCCGCCGCGAGCTGGCGGGCGGCCGCGGCGCCGATCCCCTTGGCCGCGCCGGTCACCAGGGCGACCCGCCCGGCCAGGGGCCCGGGCAGGCCGCCGGCTTCAGTGCTCACCCGTCCACCGGAGCGCTCTCGTCGAAGGCCAGGCCGGCCTTGCGGTCGAGTTCCCGGGACCGGCCGCGGGCCCGCAGCCACAGCACGATCGCCACGGCGATCACCAGCCAGGCGATGGTGATCGGCACGGCGTAGCTGACCGGCGAGGGCGGCAGCGGCACCAGCGACTTGTACCCGAACCAGGCCAGCCCGACGGTGCCGATCACCGGGACCACCACGTGCAGGAAGACGCTGAACTCGGACCGGTACTCGCCGCGGTACAGCCGGAACACGGCGATGTTCGCGACGATCCAGACCGGGATCGCGCCGAAGATGAACAGGAAGCCGAGCACCGAGAACACGTTCTCCACGCCCCAGGCGGCGCTGAGCACGAAGGCCAGGATCAGGCTCAGCACGGTCTGGGCGATGATCGCGTTGGTCGGGGTCTTGAACCGCGGGTGCACGTAGCCGAGCCACTTGGGCAGCACCCCGACCCTGGCCATCCGGAACCACATCCGGGTGGCGGCGTTCATGGACGAGATCAGCACCGCGATCGTCGAGTTGGCCAGCGCGATCAGCACCAGCACCCAGGCGCTCCCCCAGACCCGGTGCGCCAGCGTGAAGGCCGGGTTGTCACCCGCGTTCACGAAGCTGCCCACGTGCGCGGTGCCCCAGCCGATCTGCAGGCCCCACGAGGTGAAGACCAGGAACAGCCCCATGAGCAGGATGGAGAGGATCACGCCCCGCGACACCGTGCGCCGGGGCCGGGCGCTTTCCTCGGCCAGCGGGGCCGCCGCGTCCCAGCCGGTCAGGGCGAAGATGGCGAACACGATGCCCAGGTAGAACTGGGGGTGCCCGGAAATACTCGCCGGGTTGAAGCCCTGGGCGTTCAGGCCGCCGGGGCCGGGGGAAATCAGGCCGCTCACCGCCAGGGCGAGGATCAGCACGATCTCGATCGCCGAGGCGACGAACAGGGCCCTGATGCCCGCGGAGATCCCGACGTAGGTGATCACCGCGGTGAACGCCAGGATGATCAGCGCGAACGCCCACCAGGGGAAGTTCACCTGGTAGTTGGCCTTCAGCGCCTCCTGGATCGTGGACCCCATCGCCGCGCTGGCCTGCGCTCCCACCAGCGGGAACGTCAGGAAGTACATCCAGGCGGCGACGAAGCCGATCTCCGGCGTGATCGTGCGGCTGATGAACGTGTAGTACGACCCGGCCGACGGCAGCTTGCGGACCAGCTGGCCCAGGGTGGTGCCCAGGCAGAGCGTGACCCCAAAGGCGATCAGGTAGGCCAGCGGCGTGGCCACGCCCGCGTAGGAGGCGATCTGCTGCACGGTGAACAGCACCGCGATGGCGGGCGCGATGTTGGCGATGTTCTGCATCGCCACCCCGGCGGTATGCAGCACTCCCCGGCGCAGGTCCGGGGCGGCCGCCAGGTCCGCCGCAGGCGCGGCGGTGTGGGGGGTGTTGACAGTTTCCTCGCTCATCTGCGGGTCCTCCTAGCGGACTCGGACGGGCTCCCGGGGGGGACTGGCTGGCGCTCGCTCAGCCAAGGTCGAAATATCTGCTCCGCTCCCAGTCGGTGACACAGGCACTGAACAGCTCGGTTTCCCGCTGGCACACGGTGGCCAGCACGTCCACGAACGTGCCGCCGAACGACTTCCGGGCGAAGGCGCTTGACCGCAGCCTGGTCACGGCCTCGGCCAGGCTGCCCGGCAGCCGTGGCGCGTCCGCGGCCTGGTAGGCGTCGGCCGTCTCCGGCGGCGGCGGGGTCAGCCGCTCGCTGATCCCGGCCGCGCCCGCGGCCAGGCAGGAGGCGACGACGTGGTACGGGTTGGCGTCGGCGGACCCGATGCGCGACTCGGCCCGCACCGGCTCCTCGGGGATGACCCGCACCAGCGCGGTGCGGTTGTCCACGCCCCACACCGCGCGGTTGGCGGCCATGGTGTAGTCCGCCATCCGTTTGTACGCGGTGATCGTGGGCATGCACATGGCGGTCAGATCCGGCTGGTAGGCCAGCAGGCCCGCCACGTACGCCGCGGTGGTGGGCGGCAGCCCGTGCACCAGGGCGCCGGCCCCGTCGCCACCGGCCGCCGCATCGGCTGCGCTGGCGACCGCCTGGTGCACGTGCAGGCCGCTGCCGCTGCCGTCGCCGAACGGCTTGGCCATGAACGTCGCCCGCCGGCCATGAGCCCGGGCGACCCGCTTGACCAGGAACTTCAGGATCACCGCGGCATCGGCGACGGCCAGCGGCGAGCCCGGCGCGGTGTTGATCTCGAACTGCCCGGGACCGTACTCGGTCTGCACCGACTCCACCTCGATGCCCGAGGCCGCCGCGATGGCCCGCATATCCGCCAGGACTCCCGCCACCTCACCGGCCAGATCCAGCGAGAAGCACTTGTGGCCGCCGGCCAGCGGCTCCCGGTTTTCCTGGCACAGGTAGAACTCGACCTCGGTGGCCAGGGTGATCGACACCCCCAGGTCCGCCAGCCCGGCGGCGGCCGCGCGGACGAGCTGCCGGGAGTCCAGCGGCATCGGCTCACCGCCGGCCGACCGGGTGTCGCACAGGCACAGCGCGGTGTCCGGCGCATGCGCGGCCGGCCGCAGCGTCGCCGCGTCGGGCCAGGCCCGCATGTTCGGGAAGCCGGTGGCCGCGCTGACGAACTCCAGCGGCTCGATATCGCCGAGCATGTTCCAGGCCAGCGTGGCCACGGGCATGGCGAAGCCGCCCGCCAGCGCGGCCAGGAACCGCGGCACGGTCATGGTCCGGCCGACCAGCCCGCCGAGCAGATCGCTGTAGCAGCACTCGACGGTGGTTATCCCGGCCTCGCGCAGCAGCCGCCCGGCCACCTCGGCGCGGGCCGCCGGCCCGGCCCCCGCGGCCAGCAGCTCGGCCTGCCACGGCAGCCCGCTCACCGGGAGAATCCCCGCAGGTAGTGGTCGGACACCCAGGCCAGGTGGCGCTTCATCCGGAGCCTGGCCTCGTCGGCGTCCCGGCTCGTCACGGCCTCGGCGACGGCGCGGTGCTGCTCGTATTCCTCCGCGGCGTAATCCGGGTCGGTCTCGTAGAAGGCCGGCCCGCGGTCGATCATCAGCCGGAAGAACGAGCTGAGGTAGCCCTCGAGCACCCGGTTCCTGGCCGCGGCGAGGATCCGGGCGTGGAACTCCGAACTGGGGATCACCGGGTGCTTGCCCACCGACAGCTGGTGGTGATGGTCTCTCAGCACCGCGACGAGCGCGTCGGAGTCCGCCGCGGTCAGCCGCTCGGCGGCCAGCCCGGCCACCTCGATCTCGATCACCTGGCGGGCCTCGATCAGCTCGCGGAGGTACTCACCGGAAAGCGCGTCCGGCCCGGCGGGCACCGCCGAGTCCCCCGGTGCGGCCACGTACGTCCCGCTGCCGTGGCGGATATCGACCATCCCGAGCGCGGCCAGCCCGCGTAGCGCCTCCCGGACGGTGAGCCGGCTCACGCCCATCGCCTCGGCCAGCTGCTGCACCGTGGGCAGCCGTGAACCGTAGGGCAGCTTGGAGATCCGCTCGAGCAGCTGCTTGGCCACCGTGTCGGCCAGCTTCTCGCGCGGGGCCAGGTGCAGCGACAGGTGCGGCGGCATGGTCCCGCCGTCCGCCGGGACCCGGCCCGGGCCCTGGCCATGACCCGGCGTGCGGCGCTCAGCCATCGCTGGTCTCCGTCCCGCCGCCCGGGCGCTCGAACAGCTCGACCGACGTGCCGTCCGGATCGAGCGCGTACAGCGCCCGCCAGCCCCGGTACGAACCCGCGGCGAGCCGCACCGGGCCGTCCGACCGCAGCGTGACCCCGGCGCTGCGCAGCCGGCCCGCCAGCTGGTCCAGGTCGTCGACCACGATGCCGACGTGGGCCCGGCCCGGCTCGTCCTCACCCGCGCGGGCGCCGGCCGGCGGCCCGCCGGCGTAGGCGGTCAGCTCCAGCACCGCCGTGCCCAGGGCCAGCGTGCACCAGCCGAGCGTCACCCCGGCCAGCCCGTTCAGCTCGCTGAGATGGGGCCAGCGGGCCTCGCCCCGGCCGGTGACCGGCAGCCCGACCAGCCCGTGCCAGAAGCCCAGCGCCCGGTCCAGGTCGGACACCACCACGCCGACGTGGTCGAGGCCGGCCGTCACCGGGATACCGCCCCGGCGCCGGCTTCGGCCGCCCGCAGCGCGTCGTGCGCGGCCGCCGCGATCGCGTCCTCGGTCAGCCCGTGGTGCGCGGTCACGTACTCGAAGCTCCCCAGCGGCCCCCACTGGTCCTGCACGCCCACGGCGCGCAGCGGCCGGCCCAGGCCTTCCCGGGCCAGCACCTCGGCGACGCTGGACGCCAGACCGCCGACGACCGTGTGGTTCTCCGCGGTGACCACCGCCGAGACCCCGCTGGCCAGCGCGGCCACGGCGGGCGCGTCGAACGGCCGCAGCGTGCTGACCTTGAGCACCGCGGCGGAGATCCCCTCGCCGGCCAGCCGCTGCGCCGCGGCCAGCGCCAGGCCCACCAGGAAGCTGCTGGCCACGATGGCCACGTCGGTGCCCTCCGCCAGCCGGACCGCCTCGCCGATGCGGAACGGCGCCCGGGGCTCCGGCAGCGGCGCCGCCTTGTCCAGCAGCAGCCGCAGGTAGACCGGCCCGTCGTGGTGGTAGGCGGCCACCGCGGCCGCGCGCATCTCGGCCGCGTCGCACGGGTCGATGACGGTGAGCCCCGGGACCGCGCGCAGGTGCGCCAGGTCGTCGATGGCCTGATGGGTAGGGCCGAAGGTGGACATCACCCCGGGCAGCCCGCCGCAGATCTTGACGTTGGTGCCGTTCAGCGCGGCCTGGATCTCGATGAAGTCCAGCGCCCGCCGGGTGGCGAACACGCCGAAGGTAGTGGCGAACGGCACGAACCCGGCCTTCGCGAGCCCGGCCGCGACCGCGACCAGGTTCTGCTCCGCCATCCCCACGTTCAGCACCCGGTCCGGGTAGCGCGCGGCGAACGCCGCCAGGTCGGTGTACTTGACCACGTCGGCGCTGACCGCGAGCAGGTCCGGGTGGTCCGGGGCCAGCTCGAGCAGGGCCTGGCTGAGCGGCCCAGCCGCGGGCGCGGTCACGGCGCGGTCCCTTCCAGCTCGCGGCGCACCTGTTCCCATTCGTCGTCGCCGACCCGGACGAAGTGCGCCCGCTCCCGCTCCGCGATCAGCCGGACGCCGTGGCCGATCTCGGTGTAGCAGATCAGCGCCTTGGGGCCGGGCCTGCCGCGGAGCTCATCGAGGGCGGCCAGCAGCGCGCCGATGTCGTGGCCGTCCGCCTCCACGCAGGACCAGCCGAAGGCGCGGAACTTGGCCGCGCAGGGCTCGACCTCCAGCACCAGCGGCCCGTCGGCCTGGGTGCGGTTGATGTCCACCACGGCCCACAGATTGGACAGCTCCCGGGCGCTGGCGAACATGGCCGCCTCCCAGACCGATCCTTCCTGCAGCTCGCCGTCGCTGAGGTAGACGAAGACCCGCCCGTCGCTGCCGCGCATCCGCAGGCCAAGGGCCAGGCCCGCGGCGACCCCGGGGCCGTGGCCCAGCGACCCGCCGGTCAGCTCCACCCCGGGCAGCGCGCCGTCGATCGTGGACATGGCGACCGGGTGCCCGTCGCGGCCGTAGTGGTCGAGGTCCGCCTCGGCCAGCAGGCCCGCCTCGGCAAAAGCGGCCCACAGCCCGATCGAGTAGTGCCCGGTGGAGAGCAGGAAGCGGTCCTCGCCCCCGGTACCGGCCAGCCGCAGTTCCACGCCGAACAGCACGGCCAGCACGTCGGCGGTCTGCAGGCCCTGGCCCACGTACCCCTCGCCCTTGCCCTCGGCCATCCGCACCGCGCGCAGCCTCATGCGGTGGGCGGCCCGCTCTAATGACAAGAGATCAGATGACCTGTTCACAAGATGAGTATGGGCAAGCCAGGCCAAGCGGTCAACAGGTACAGATCACCGGGTCGCGGGCGTATCTGCCGCGGTCCCGCCCGGGCGCGCGGGCGTATCTGCCGCGGTCCCCGCCCGGGCGCCAATCTGCCGGAAGCCCCTCGCCGCCGGCCGGCCGTCAGTACGGTGGGTTGCGGCTGATGTGGCTCCTGGTGGCTGCGGCGTGTCCGGATTGCCGGCCAGGGCGGCCGGGCCGCCGGGAAGGAGAGTGGGCCGGTGGAGGCTCCGCGCTCCGTCCGGCGCGGGCCGCTGGTGCGCCGGCGGTGGCTGCGGGCCGCCCCGCTGGCCGCCCTGGCCGTGGCCGTCTCGCTGCTCGTGCCGTCGGCCGGGCGTGCCGTTCCCGGCGGCCGGGCCAGGCTGGTCTCCTCCTCGGCGGCGCTGGCCGGCAACCCGGCCGCGGAGCTCGCCAAGCTGGAGGCGCAGGCCGCGAAGCTGTCCCGGCAGTACCGCGGTGACCTGGCGCTGCTGGACGATGCCGAGAACGCCGCCCAGGTCACCCTGGGCCAGGTGGTCCGCCTGCAGGGCAAGCTGGACCAGGCCCGCCAGGAGGTGGCCCGGCTGGCCGCCGCCAGCTACATGGACGGCGTGCAGGACCCCACCGTGGTCATCCTGGGCGGCGGTGACGCACAGCGGCTGCTCAACCAGGCCGGGACGCTGCAGTACCTGGCCGAGCAGCGGACCGCACAGGAGGATTCGCTGGCGAAGCTGATCGAGGCCGGCCAGCGGGCCCGGCAGGCCACCGAGGCCCGGATCGCGGACCTGCGCAGCCTGATCAGCGACCTGACCGGCCAGCGGCACAAGGTCGCCGCGCTCATCGCGAAGTTCGTGCCCGAGTCACCGGTCATCGGCGACAGCATCACGCCCCGCATGCGCACGGTGAAGGACGAGATCGACCGCCGGTTCGGCCCGTTCGTGGACATCGGCTGCTTCCGGCCCGGCAGCGACGGCGAGCACCCCCTCGGCCGGGCCTGTGACTTCATGCTGAGCACCGGCGGCGTGCTGCCCACCACCCAGAAGGTGGCGCTGGGCTACGAGGTCGCCTCCTGGGCCCAGGCGCACGCGTCCCAGCTCGGCATCATGTACATCATCTACCGGCAGAAGATCTGGGACATCCGGATGGCCTCGTCGGGCTGGGTGCCGATGGAGGACCGCGGCAGCATCACCGCGAACCACTTCGACCACGTGCACATCTCGGTGTTCTAGGCCGGCCGGCTAACGCCGCGGGCCAGGGGCCGCGCGATCATGGGCAGCATGACTGCGCGCATCTACCGCGACCAGTGGGGCATCCCGCACGTCCGGGCGGCGTCGATGCTGGACCTCTTCGCCGCCCAGGGGTACGCGCACGCCAGGGACCGGCTGTGGCAGATGGACGCCAGCCGCAGGCAGATGCAGGGCCGGTGGGCCGAATGGGCCGGCCCCGCGGGCGCCGAGGCCGACAAACTCGCCCGCCGCCTTGGCGCGAGCACCACGAGCATCAGGGATTACGGTGCTCTGGGCGCGGAGGCCCGGGCCATGGTGGACGCCTACGCGGCCGGCGTGAACGCGTTCATCGCGGCCGGCCCGCTGCCCATGGAATACGGCCTGCTCGGCGAGACGCCGGAACCGTGGCTGGGCTGGCATTGCGTCGCCGCCATGCGGCAGCGGGGCTACCTGATGGGCTCGCTGTGGTTCAAGCTCTGGCGGGCCAGTGCCGCCGCCGTGCTGGACCCGGCCGGCCTGGTCAAGCTGCGCTACGACGACGGCGGCGCGGACCGCCTGCTGATCCCGCCGGGCGCCGACGCGCAGCGGTGGCTGGCCAGCCTGGCGGACCTGCGGGCGCCGCTCGAGGCGCTGGCCCGGCTGCGCGCGGCCGACGCGACGGGCGGCGGCAGCAACAACTGGGCGGTGGCCCCGGGCCGTACCACGACGGGCCGGGCGCTGCTCGCCGGGGACCCGCACCGCGCGTTCGAGCTGCCCGGCATGTACGCGCAGATGCACCTGGGCTGCGACGAGTTCGACGCGATCGGCTTCACCGTGCCCGGCGTCCCCGGGTTCCCGCACTTCGGCCACAACGAGCACGTGGCCTGGGGCGTCACCCACGCCATGGCCGACATCCACGACCTGTACGTCGAGCAGTTCGACCCGGCCGACCCGGCGCGCTACCTCTACCGGGGGGAATGGCTGACCGCCGCGACCCGGACGGAGGAGATCACCGTCCGCGGCGGCCCGCCGGTCAGCGTGGACATCACCGAGACCGTCCACGGCCCGGTGATCGCCGGGGACTCCGGCCGCGGCGCCGCCCTGACCCTGAAGTCCGTGCAGTTCGCGGAGACCGACCGCTCGCTCGACTGCCTGATCCCGATGCTCCGCGCGGGCTCGTGCGACGAGCTCTTCCTGGCCGTCCGCGGCTGGGGGGTGATCGACCACAACCTGGTCGCGGCCGACACCGGCGGCCACATCGGCCACCTGGTCCGGGCCGTGGTCCCGCGCCGCCCGGCGATCAACGGCTGGCTGCCGGTGCCGGGGTGGACCGGCGAGTACGAGTGGGACGGCATGATCCCCGCGGACCGCATGCCGCGGGCCGACGACCCGGAGCGCGGGTTCCTCGTCACCGCGAACAACCGCGTGGTCACGACCGTCCCCGGCACCGGCGACTACTTCTGCACCGACGCCCACCCGCCAGGCCGGGCCCGGCGGATCGAGGACCTGCTGGCCGGGCCGGGCCCGGTGGCCCCGCAGGACATGGCAGCGATCCACGCCGACGACGCCAGCGAGCCCGCCCGGCTGTTCCAGTCCGCGCTGGCCGGGGCAGAGCTCGCTCAGACGGGGCCGCCCAGCGACGCGGCCCGCGCGGTCGCGGACCTGATCGCCGGCTGGGACCTGCGCCTGTCGCCGGGCTCCGCCGCGGCCGCCTGCTACACGAAGCTGCGCTGGGCCCTGGCCCGGCTGGTCGCCAGCCGCTCGGGCCTGGAGTCAACCGCGGGCGGCGAGCTGATGCGGCTGCCGCCAGGGACCTCCGCGGCCGACCAGATCTGGTGGATGCTGCCGGCCCTGCTGCGGTCCGGTGACACCAGCCTGACCGGCGGGGCCACCTGGGCCGGCCTGCTCGCCGAGGCGCTGGCCGAGGTGGCGGGCGGGGATCCCGGCGCCCTCTGGGGCGACCTGCACCGGGCGGAGCTGGCGCACCCGCTGGCCCCGTTCTTCCCGGCGGCGGCCGCGGCCCTCAGCCCGGGCGGCGCCCGGCTGGGCGGCGACAACGAAACCGTCTGGGCGAATGGCTGCCGCGCCGCGTCCGGCACCAAGGCGGTCTACGGCGCGGTCGCCCGGTACGTGTTCGACGTCGGCAACTGGGACGCCTGCCAGTGGATCGTCCTGGCCGGCGCGTCCGGCGACCCGGCCAGCCCGCACTACCTCGACCAGCACGAGGCCTGGTCGCGCTGCGAACTCATCCCGATGCTCTGGGACTGGGACGTGATCGCCGCCGGGCCCGGCCCGCTGACCCTGGACCTGGACCCGGCGGCGGGCGGCCAGGCCCAGCGGTAGGGCCCATCGGCTGGCCGTTGGGACTAAAAGGTCGCCTGGAAATGGGACCTTCGGCCCTGCCCCGGGGTTACCCCCGACTGATGGCATGAACATCAGCAGGGAGGACCCCGGAGGACGCGGGGATGCGGGTTTCAGGCCCGTACACCACGCAATCTGGATCCGCGAGAAGCCGGATTGGGGTCCCCCTGCCTTATTCATTCATCCGCTCCGCTGCCGTGCTTCCGTCCGCGGCCTGAGCGCGCCGGGCAGGCAGCACGGCCAGTGCGAGCACGGCCGCCGCGGCGGCCACCGCCGCGCCGGTGACCAGCCCCAGGTCCATGCCGCTGATGAACGACGCGCGGGCGAGGTGCGCGAGCAGGCTGCCCGTGGCACCCCCCACCCGCGCGGCGACGCTCAGCGCGCCGCCGACCGACCCGAGGATGACGTTCGCGATGTCATGGGGCAGGTGATAAGGGGCGAGTGCGGCGGCCATCCGGCCCTGATACCGGGTGGACAGCAGGCTGCCGATGACGGCCACCCCCAGGGCCCCGCCGACCTGGATGGACACGCCGTTGGTGGCCGAGCCCACGCCGGTGTCCCCGCGGGGCAGCGAGCCCATAACCGATCCGGTCGCGGACGGGATGGCCAGTGCCGCCCCCACGCCTATCACCACCATGCCGGGCAGGATGCTGGTGTACGTCCAGGTGACGGTGGCCTGGGAGATCTGCCAGAACCCCGCCGCGATCATCAGCAGCCCCGCGGCCACCGTGAGCCTGGTCCCGGCGAGACGGACCGCCACCGAGGACAGCGGGGCGACCACTACTATCGCCGCCGCCATCGGCAGCACCCGCACCCCGGCCTGGAGCGCCGAGTAGCCGAACACGAACTGCAGCAGCTGGGTGAGCAGGAACAGCGACCCGATCAGCGCGAACATGACCAGGCTCAGCGACGCGATGGCGCCGGAGAAGCTCCGGGCACGGAAGAACCGCAGGTTCAGCATCGGGTGCGAGCTGGCCCGCTCCCACACCGCGAACACGGCAAGCACCGCGAGGCCGCCCAGCCCGGTGCCGATGACCAGCGCTGAGGTCCAGCCGTGCACCGGCGCCTCGATGATCGACCAGAGGATCATGGCCAGCCCGGCGATGGACAGCAGCGCCCCGGCGAAGTCGGGCGCCAGCGCGGCCGGGTTGCTGGAATCGGGGACCAGCGGGAGGGCACAGAGCAGCCCGGCGACGGCGATCGGGATGTTGATCAGGAATACGGACCCCCACCAGAAGTGGGCGAGCAGCAGGCCGCCGATGATCGGGCCGAGCGCGAATCCCACCCCGCTGGTCCCGGCCCAGAAGCCGATCGCCCGCTGCCGTTCCCGGGTATCACGGAACATGTCGGTGATGATCGACAAGGTCGAGGGCATGAGCAGCGCTGCTCCGATGCCCATGCTCGCCCGGGCGGCCGTCAGTACCGCCACCGAGCCGGAGAAGGCTGCCCAGGCCGAACCGATGGCGAAGGCCGCCAGGCCGGCCAGGAACGTCCGCTTGCGGCCGACCCGGTCGGCCAGGCTCCCCGCGGTCAGCAGCAGCCCGGCGAAGACCAGCGCATAGGAATCAACGATCCACTGGAGCTGGCTTGACGTCGCGCCCAGGTCCCGGACCAGCGTGGGCAGCGCCACGTTCAGGACGGTGTTGTCCAGGTTGACGATGAGCAAGGAGACGCAGAGCACGGCCAGCGCGAGCCACCGCCGCGGGACATGCGCGGCCTGGCCCGGAGCGGGACCGGGAGAGTGGCGGGTATGCGCAGTCATGCTGTCAGCGGAGGCCGGCACCGCCGCGCCCGATAGGGCCTGAAGACCTCAGCACCGGGCCATCGGTCCCGGGCCAACCCAGGACCTGCTAGCCCTGGGCGCCGGTAAAATCCGGCCGTGCGCGTTCCCTACCAGAAGCTTGTCCGCGACCGGGTCCCCGAGATCGTCCAGTCGCATGGCGCGCATCCGGTCACGCGGGTCCTGGACAAGGAGAGCTACCGTCAGGCCCTGCTGGCCAAGCTGCTGGAAGAGGCTAACGAGGCGTGCGCCGCCCGCCCGGCCGAGCTTCCCGGCGAGCTGGCCGACGTCCTCGACGTGGTGCGGGCCCTGGCCGCGGTGCACGGCCTGACCTGGGATCAGCTGCTGGACATCGCCGCCGCGAAGCGCATCACGAACGGCGCGTTCCGCCAGCGCCTGTTCCTCGAGTACATCGACCAGCCCGACACCGCCCCGCCGGGCGGCACCGGGACGGCTGGCTCCTAACCGGCCGGTACCGGCCGGGCGATGGAGGCCAGCAGGTCGCCCTTGGCCGCGGCCAGGCTGCCCAGCCCGAACGACAGCACGCCCGCGACCGGCGCCACGATCTCCTGCACGTCGTCGCCGAACGCGTCCTCGAGCCGCCCGAGCCGGGTCCCCTCGGCCACCGGCGAGCCCACCGCGACCTCGGGGAACCACAGCCCGGCCCGGTCGCTGAGCAGGTCCGCCGCATCCTCGAACAGCGGCAGCCGCGGCCGGGTCCCGCCCTCGCCCGGCAGGATCCCGGCCAGCGCCGCGACCCGGCGCAGCCCGTCCCGCTGGACGTCCGCCTCGGCCTGCGTCCAGCGGCCCAGGCCGCCGATCTCGACCAGCGCGGCCGGGATCCCGGCCCTGGCCGCCTCGGTGACGGTGGCCCCATCGAGGTGGCTGACGATCAGCCGCGCCACGTCGAAGCAGTCCGCCATCGCCCGCGCCCGGTCGTTGACCGCGGTGTCCGGGCCCGGGCTGATGCTGGTGAACGAGTCGAGCACCTCGGGCAGGTCGCCGCAGTGGCAGTCGACGTAGTAGCCGGCCACCGACAGCAGGTTCTGCCACAGCCAGGCGGCCAGCCGCTCGGTCGGGCCGCCGTCCGGGTTCCCGGGGAACGTCCGGTTCAGGTTCCGCCCGTCCAGGGGGTTCACGAACGCGGAGCGCCGCTCGAACGCAACCGGGCTGGCCTGCAGGCAGGCCACCACCGTTCCCCGCATCGCGTCCGGATCAAGACCACGCACGAAATCGCGTACTCCTATCATCGGGACATACTCCCCGCCGTGGATGCCTGCCGTGATGGCCAGCACCGGGCCCGGCTCACGGCCGTGGGTGATCGCGACCGGCAGGGACACGGTGCCCGCCGCCCCGAGGTCTGCCTCGCACCGGCCGCGCAGCTGCGACCCGGCCCGCGCGGTCAGCCCGCCCACCGTGTAATCGGGAACGCCGGTCATCACGCCTCCCCGCGGGCCGCGCCTGCCGCCGTGCCGCCCGCCGGCAGGCTGTCCACTTCTGTGCCCGGCGGGAGGAACCGCGCCGGGTTCATGAAGCTGACGTCGGTGCCGGTCTGGCCGTCCGCGAGCAGGTCGGCGGCCACCGCGCCGAGCGAGGACGCCATCTTGAACCCGTGCCCGGAGAAGCCGGCCGCGACGACCACCCCGTCCATGCCGGGCACGGGCCCCAGCAGGCCGGTCTCGTCGGTGGTGTAACCGTCCGCGCACACGACCGCGCGGACTGGCCGCGGCACCAGCGCCGGCAGGAACTCCCCGACCCACGCCTGCACGGTGTCCAGGTGCCGCGGGTCATAGGTGTACGGCCGGTCCGTGGACTGCGCCTCGTCCAGGTAGATGCTCGCCGCCACCTTGACGGTCCAGCCGTCCGTGCTGGGGAAGCCGTAGAACCGGGCGTCCCGCGAACTGCGGATGAAAGTCTGCTCGGGGGTGCGCCTGAGCAGTCCGGGGTCGGCTACCGGGAACCAGGTCAGGACCTGCGGCAGCACGGCCAGGTGGGTGCCCAGGGCGGCGCACACCGGGCCGGCCCCGGTCCCGGTCGCGATCAGCACCTTCGGCGCGCGGACCTCCTCCTGATCGGTCCTGACCCGCCAGCCGTCCCCGTCGCGGTCCAGCGCGGTGACCGGCCGGCTGCCGAGGAACTGCGCGCCGTGGCCTCGGGCGACCTGGATCGCCGAGAAGACGGCGCGCTCGCTGCGGACGAAACCGCCCTCGGGATCGAAGAGAACGAGATCACCATCCCGGACGGAATGCTGGGGCAGCCGCCGCCGGGCCTCGTCGCCGGACGCGACCTCGAAGCTGAGCCCGCGCTCGCGCCCCGCCCGGAGCAGCGCCGCATGATCGGGATGATCATGGTCGGTGATCGTCACCACGCCGGTGACCTCGAGGAGCCGGTTGCCGCTGGCCGCCTCCAGCTCCCGCCACAGGTCGCGGCCGCGCTGCAGCAGGGGCGTGTAGTGGCCGCCCTCGGCGTAGACCATGCGGAACACCCGGGTCTCGCCGGCGTACGCGGAGAACGGTCCCGGGACGGGGAACCGGTCGATGGCCACGACGCGCAGCCCGCGGGCCGCCAGCTGCCAGG
>DASVBE010000213.1:0-11858 GCA_036375995.1 Streptosporangiaceae bacterium
CCCGCAGCGAGCCAGCAAGCACAGCAGGCAGCGCCTCTAAAGCGGCCCGCAGCGAGCCAGCAAGCACAGCAGGCAGCGCCTCTCCAGCGGCCCGGAGCTCGCCAGCCAGCACAGCCAGTTAGCACATCAACTGTCGGTCCCCTCCTCTAGTCTCCATGTGGTGGGCGATACCAGTGCGATGACCGAACCCGGTCCGGCCGCAGCCGAGGAGGCTCCGGCCCGGCCGCCGTCGCTGTCGCCGTCGCGGGCCGGGGACTTCATGACCTGCCCGCTGCTGTACCGGTACCGGGTGATCGACCGGCTGCCCGAGCCGCCCAGCCCGGCCGCGACCCGGGGCACGCTCGTGCACGCGGTGCTCGAGCGGCTGTTCGACCACCCGGCCGCGGAGCGGACCCCGGAGGCGGCCAGGGAGCTGCTGCGCCCGCAGTGGGACCGGCTGCTGGCGGCGGAGCCGGAGCTGGCGGCCCTGTTCGAGGCCGAGGACCAGCGCGAGGTCTGGCTCGAGGAAGCGGCCGCCATGGTGGACCGCTACTTCACGCTCGAGGACCCGCGGCGCCTCGAGCCCGCTCACCGCGAGCTGCACGTGACCACCGTGCTGGCCTCGGGCCTGGCCCTGCGCGGCTACATCGACCGTCTCGACGTCGCCCCCGGCGGCGAGATCAGGATTGTCGACTACAAGACCGGCAGCGCACCCCGGGCCGAGTTCGAGGCCCGGGCGCTGTTCCAGATGAAGTTCTACGCGCTTGTGCTGTGGCGCAGCCAGGGCACGATCCCCCGCCTGCTGCAGCTGATCTACCTGGGCAGCGGCGAGATCGTCCGGTACTCACCCGACGAGGCCGACCTGCTCGCCACCGAGCGCAAGGTCAACGCGCTGTGGGCGGCCATCGAGCGGGCCACCCGGTCCGGTGACTGGCGCGAGCGCCCGGGCCGGCTCTGCAACTGGTGCGCCCACCAGGCGATCTGCCCAGCCTACGGGGGCACGCCGCCGCCCCTCCCGGCCGTCCCCGCGCCCTCCAGTGGGCCGGCTGCCGACCGCGAGCCGACGGATCTGACCGACTCCTAGGTTGGCCGGCGGAGCCAGCAGCGCTGGCTCGTGGCGGGCCGCGGCGCTGTTTTCCTGACGAGCGATCAGGCGCGACGCGCCGGCGGAGCCGGCCAGCGAGCGCAGGGCCGCGGCGCTGTTTTCCTGACGAGCGATGAGGCGCGACGACGGAGCGCCGAGGGAGCGAGGAGGGAAGGCAGCGCCTCTGCAGCGGCCCGCAGCGAGCGGCTAGCACAGTCCGGGCCTCGGCCCGCACCGGGCTTACCGTAATCCTCAAGTGACCATTCGCGTAATAACTTGACACGCGGAGATTAGTCTCATGATACTAATCTCATGAACCTGACCCGGTTGATGGTGCTCGGCACGCTGCAGCGGCACGGTCCGCAGCACGGCCACCAGATCCGCCGGATCGCCGAGGTGACGAACGTCAGCGACTGGGGCGGGGTGAGCGTCGGGGCGCTCTACCGCGACCTGCGGGTGATGGAGGGCGAGGGGCTGGTCAGCGCGATCCGGACGGAGCAGGTCGGGCGGCGGCCGGCCAGGACCGTGTACGAGATCACCGACCTCGGGCGGCTGGAGCTGTCCATGCTGCGCGAGCAGGCCATCACCGGGGTGCACTACGGCACCGACCCGCTCGGCGTGGCGCTGACCTTCAGCGGCACCGGCGGCGACCGCGCCCAGCTGGCCCGCTGGCTGAAGAACCGACGGGATCTGATTGCCCTGCTCGGCGGGCAGCTCCGGGCCGAGCGCGAGGACCTGCTGGCCAAGGGCCACATGACCCAGCTGGAGGCGGCCGCGATGCGCCGCGGCGAGCTGCGCGTGGAGGCCGAGATCCGGTGGCACGACGAGTTCGCCCCGATCCTGGCCGGGCTGCCGGACGACGAGGACGGCGCGGCCGTCCAGGAAGAGGAAGGACGCAAGGATGCCGATGATTGAGGCCGAGGGCCTCGCGCGGACGTTCCGCAGCCGCAAGCGGACCACCGAAGCGGTCCGCGGCGTCGACCTGACCGTCGGCGACGGGGAGATCGTTGGTTTCCTCGGGCCGAACGGCGCGGGGAAGACCACCACCCTGCGGATGCTGACCACGCTGCTCACGCCGACCGCGGGCCGGGCCACGGTGGCCGGCGCCGATCTGCTGCGCGATCCCGCGGGGGTGCGCCGCCGGATCGGCTACGTGCCGCAGGCGATCGGCCAGACCGGCGGCGGCTCGGACCCGAACGCGCAGGTCGGCGAGGAGCTCACGCTCCAGGCCCGGCTGTACCGGGTGCCCGCGGCGCAGGTGCCGGCCCGTACCGCGCTGGTGGCCCGCCAGCTGGAGCTGGCCGGCCTGGAGCCGCGGCTGGTCAAGACGCTGTCCGGGGGCCAGCGGCGGCGGCTGGACATCGCGCTGGGCCTGGTTCACCGGCCCGGGCTGGTGTTCCTGGACGAGCCGACCACCGGGCTCGACCCGCAGAGCCGCAGCAACCTGTGGGAGCACATCCGCGGGCTGCGGGACAGCTTCGGCACCACCGTCTTCCTCACCACGCACTACCTGGACGAGGCCGACGCGCTGTGCGACCGGGTGCTGATCATCGACCACGGCCGGATCGTGGCCGGCGGCACGCCCGACGAGCTCAAGCGGCGGGTGTCCGGGGACGTGGTCACGCTGCGGGTCGGCGGGGCCGCATCGGCGGCGGCCACGGCGCTCGGCGGGCTGCCGGGTGTCCGCGAGGCCAGCGCCGACCAGCGCTCGCTGCGGCTGACCGTGGACAACGGCGAGGAGTCCTTGCCCGGCCTGCTCCGCACGCTGGACCAGGCGGCGATCACGCTGGAGTCGATCCAGCTGGCCCGTCCCACGCTGGACGACGTGTTCCTGACCCTGACCGGCCGCTCGCTGCGCGAGGACACCCCGGCCGGCCCGACCGCTGACCGGCCGCTGGCCGCCGCCGCCCAGGGAGGCAGCTGATGTCCTTCGCCCGTGACACGATGCTGATCTTCCGGCGGCAGCTGACGCTGTCGCTGCGCAACCCGGCCTGGGTGATCATCGGGCTGATCCAGCCGATCCTCTACCTGGCCTTCTTCGGCCCGCTGTTCGCCCGGGTCTTCGACAGCGGGCTGATCGGCGGCGCGCACAACTCGTACGCGTACTTCGTGCCCGGGCTGCTGATCCAGCTGGGGCTGTTCGGCGCGGCGTTCGTCGGGTTCACGATCATCTCGGACTGGCGGTTCGGGGTGATCGAGCGGCTCCGGGTCACGCCGGTGAGCCGGCTGGCGATCCTGGCCGGGCGGGTGCTGCGGGACGTGGTCACGCTGTTCGTCCAGGCCGTGGTTCTGGTGCTGGCCGGGGTGGCGTTCGGGCTGCGCGCGCCGCTGCCCGGGGTGCTGATCGGGCTGGCCTTCATCGCGGTGGTGGCGGTCAGCCTGGCCGCGGTCAGCTACACGGTGGGGCTGCTGACCAAGAGCGAGGACGTGCTGGCCCCGGCGCTGAATATGGTGATGGTGCCGCTGATGCTGCTGTCGGGCATCATGCTGCCGCTGGTGCTCGGCCCGGGCTGGCTGCAGGCCATCGGCCGGGCCACGCCGTTCCGGTACATCATCGACGCGATGCGCGAGGGCTACGCCGGGCACTACCTGAACGCGGTGATGCTCGAGGGCATCGCGGTCTCGATCGGGCTGGCCGTGGTCTGCCTGTGGCTGGCCGGGCGGGTGTTTATCCGGGAGAACGCCTGAGGCTTCTGGTGCTCAGCCTTTTAGTGCTCAGCCTTTTGGCACTCAGCCTTCTGGTGCTCAGCTGATGCCGCGGCGGCGCAGGATCGCCTCGATGTCGGCCATGTCGTCATCGCTGTCCGCGGCAGCCTGCTTGCGGGTCCGGCCGGTCCCGGTGGTCAGCGCCTGCGGGCCAGCTGACTTGCCCCGGGCGGCCTCGGGAGCCGAGCCGTCCTGCTTGACGGCCTTGCTGCCCTTGCGGCGGGGGACCTTGGGCAGCCCGCCGGAGACCAGGAGCAGCAGCAGCGCGACGCCTGCGATCACGACGCCGAGCCAGGTCTTCGGCGAGAACACGAACGAGGCACCGAACTTGGTGAAGGCCGACCCGATCCGCTCGGCCAGGTCGGCCAGCCCGGTCAGATAGAACGCCATCGGCAGCACAGCCCAGGCGAGCATCCGCACCCCGGCCCGTGGGCTCTTACGGCGCCAGCGGCCCCAGGCCGCCACGAGGCCGGCCGCGGTCAGGGCAAGGCAGATAATGAGCGCCATCGGCAGTACCTCCCGTCCCCTTCATCGTCGCATACCCAGGGGGCTGCCCAAACCGCTGCGGCTAGCGGCCGCCCATCATGCCGCGGAGCATGGCCAGGTCGAGCTGGGCCAGCGAGGAAGCCACGACGCGGCCCGGCCGGGTGGGGATCGGCAGCACGCTGGGCACCGCCACCACCAGGCAGCCCGCTGCCTCCGCGGCGGCCACACCGTTCGGCGAGTCCTCGAGCGCAATGCAGCTGGCCGGGTCGGCGCCGAGCAGCGCCGCGGCGCGCAGGTACGGCTCGGGGTCCGGCTTGGGGGCGCGGACGTCCTCGGCGCACACGGTGGCGCCGAAGGCCACGCCGATGCTGGCGATGACCGCGTCCATGATCTGCCGCTCAGACGAGGTGACCAGCGCGCTCGGCACGCCCGCCGTGGTCACCTCGGCCAGCAGCTCGCGGGCGCCGGGCAGCACGTGCACGCCGCGCTCGCGGAGCAGGTCGGTCATTCCGCCGACCATCCAGCGGGCCACCTGCTCGCGCGGGGCGGGCTCGGCCGCCCGGGCCAGCAGGTAGTCGAGGGAAGCCTCCAGCGAGCCGCCGACCAGCGCGTACTGGTCCTCGGCCGCCCACTCGCCGCCCATCCTGGCCATGACGGCCGACTCCACCTCGAACCACAGCGGCTCGGAGTCGATGAGCAGGCCGTCCATGTCGAACAGCACGGCCTGCAGCGGGGAGCGTCGGACGGCGGGCGGCCAGAAGGCGGCAGTGCGGGACATGCGCTGGACCTTACCGGGCAGGAAGCGGGCGCTGGCGGCGGCGGCGCGGGTCAGGTACTGAAATACTTGGCTTCCGGGTGATGCGCGATGATCGCGTCGGTGGACTGCTCCGGGGCCAGCTGGAACTCCTCGGACAGCGCGACCCCGATCCGGTCCGGCCGCAGCAGCCGCATCACCGCGGCCCGGTCCTCCAGGTCCGGGCAGGCCGGGTAGCCGAACGAGTACCGGCAGCCCTGGTAGCCGACCTTCAGGATCGCGTCCAGGTCGGCCGGGTCGGCGCCGCTGATGCCCAGCGCGTCGCGCACCCGCGTGTGCCAGTACTCGGCCAGTGCCTCGGCCAGCTGCACGGACAGGCCATGCAGCTCCAGGTAGTCGCGGTAGGCGTTCTTGGCGAACAGCTCGGCGGTCGCCTCGCTGATCCGCGAGCCGACGGTGACCAGCTGGAAGGCCACCACGTCGGTCTGCCCGGAGTCCCTGGGCCGGAAGAAGTCGGCCAGGCACAGCCGCCGGTCCCGGCGCTGCCGCGGGAACCGGAACCGTTCCCGCGGCTGGCCGTCCTCGTCCAGCACGACGAGCTCGTTGCCCTCGCTGTAGCACGGGAAGTAGCCGTGTACCACCGCGGCCTGCAGCAGGCCCTCGGTCTGCGCCCGCTCCAGCCACATCCGCAGCCGCGGCCGGCCCTGGGTCTCGGCCAGCTCCTGGTGCGACGGGCCGGACCCGCCACGGGCCGGCTTGAGTCCCCACTGGCCCAGGAACAGCGCCCGCTCGTCCAGGTAGGCCGCGTAGTCGGCGAGCGCGATGCCCTTGACCACCCGGGTGCCCCAGAACGGCGGCGCGGGCAGCGGGACGGTGGCCGAGACGTCCGAGCGGCGCTGGTCGTCCGGGGCCTGGCCGTCGCCGTCCCGGCCGGGGCGGGCGGCCGCGCTGACCCGGCGCGGCCGCAGCGCGGGCAGCTGCGCGCCGGCCTGGCCGCGCTTGACCGCCATGAACGCGTCCATCAGCCGCAGCCCCTCGAACGCGTCGCGGGCGTACCTGACCTCGCCGTCGAACATGGCGGCCAGGTCCTGCTCCACGTAGGCGCGGGTGAGCGCGGCCCCGCCGAGCACCACCGGCCACCGGCCGGCCTGCTTGCGGGAGTTCAGCTCGGCCAGGTTGTCGCGCATCACCACGGTGGACTTGACCAGCAGCCCGGACATCCCGATCACGTCCGCGCCGTGCTCGGTGGCGGCCTCGAGGATGGCCGAGATGGGCTGCTTGATGCCGATGTTCACGACGTCGTAGCCGTTGTTGGACAGGATGATGTCGACGAGGTTCTTGCCGATGTCGTGCACGTCGCCCTTGACCGTGGCCAGCACGATCCGGCCCTTGCCCTCGTCCCCTGACCGCTCCATGTGCGGCTCGAGGTAGTTCACCGCAGCCTTCATGACCTCGGCGGACTGAAGCACGAACGGCAGCTGCATCTGGCCCGAGCCGAACAGGTCGCCGACCGTCTTCATGCCGTCGAGCAGCACGTCATTGACGATCTCCAGGGCGGGGCGGTGGGCCAGGCCGGCGTCGAGGTCGGCCTCCAGGCCGTTCCGCTCGCCGTCGATGATGCGCCGAGCCAGGCGCTCCCACAGCGGCAGCCGGGCGAGTTCCTGGGCGCGGCTCTCCCGCAGCGATGCCGCGGTGGCGCCCTCGAACAGCTCGAGCAGGCGGCTCAGCGGATCGTAGCCCGGCCGCCGCCGGTCCCAGACCAGGTCCAGGGCGGCCTCGCGCTGCTCGTCGGGGATCCGGGCGATCGGCATGATCCGGGACGCGTGCACGATCGCGGAGTCCAGCCCGGCGTCCACCGCCTCGGCCAGGAACACCGAGTTCAGCACCGCACGCGCGGCCGGGTTCAGCCCGAACGACACATTGGAGATGCCCAGCGTGGTCTGCACGCCCGGGTAGCGGCGCTTGAGCTCGCGGATCGCGTTGATGGTCTCCAGCGCGTCGCGCCGGGTCTCCTCCTGACCGGTGGACACCGGGAACGTCAGGCAGTCGACGATGATGTCGCCGATGTCCATGCCCCAGTTGCCGGTGAGGTCCTCGATCAGCCGGGTGGCCACCGCGAGCTTCCACTCCGCGGTGCGGGCCTGGCCCTGCTCGTCGATGGTCAGCGCGACCACCGCCGCGCCGTGCTCGCGGACCAGCGGCATCATCCGGGCGATCCGCGAGTCCGGGCCGTCGCCGTCCTCGTAGTTCACCGAGTTGACCACCGACCGGCCGCCGAGCAGCTCCAGGCCGGCCTGGATGACCGGGGGCTCGGTGGAGTCGAGCATCAGCGGCAGGGTGACCGCGGTGGACAGGCGGCTGACCACCTCGCGCATGTCCGCGGTGCCGTCCCGGCCGACGTAGTCCACGTTCACGTCGAGCACGTGCGCGCCGTCCCTGGTCTGCGCCCGGGCGATCTCCACGCACTCGTCGTACCGGCCGGCCAGCATCGCCTCGCGGAACGCCTTGGACCCGTTGGCGTTGGTCCGCTCCCCCACCGCGAGGAATGCGGTGTCCTGCCGGAAGGGCACGTGCTGGTACAGCGAGGCCAGGCCGGGCTCGGGCTGCGGGGTGCGCCCGGGCCGTAGCCGGCCGCCGCCGAGGCGCCCGGCCAGCGCGGCGACGTGCTCCGGGGTGGTCCCGCAGCAGCCGCCGGCCAGGGCCAGGCCGAACTCGTCGGCGAACACCTCGAGCGCGTCGGCGAGCTCGCCGGGGCCGACCGGGTAGTAGGCGCCGTCCGCGGTGAGCTCGGGCAGGCCGGCGTTCGGCATGCAGGTCAGCGGGATCCGCGCGTGCGCGGCCAGGTAGCGCAGGTGCTCGCTCATCTCGCTGGGCCCGGTCGCGCAGTTCAGCCCGATCAGGTCGATGCCGAGCGGCTCCAGCGCGGTCAGCGCCGCGCCGATCTCGGTGCCGAGCAGCATCGCGCCGGTGGTCTCGATCATCACCGAGGCGATCAGCACCGCGTCGGTGCCCGCCTCGCTGATGGCCCGGCGGGCGCCGACCAGCGCGGCCTTGGCCTGGAGCATGTCCTGGCAGGTCTCCACGACCAGCGCGTCCGCGCCGCCGCGCAGCAGGGCCGCCGCGTTCTGCTGGTAGGCGTCCCGCAGGCCGGCGAACGTGACGTGGCCGAGGGTGGGCAGCTTGGTGCCCGGGCCCATCGAGCCGAGAACCCAGCGCGGCCGGCTGTCCGCCGCCTCGGCGGCGTCGGCGGCCTGGCGGGCCAGCCGGGCGCCGGTCTCGGACAGCTCCTCGATCCGGTCGGCGATGCCGTACTCGCCGAGGTTGCCCAGGTTGGCCCCGAACGAGTTGGTGCTGATGCAGTCGGCGCCGGCCGCCAGGTAGCCGTCGTAGATACTCCGGACCAGGTCCGGCCGGGTGACGTTGAGGATCTCGTTGCAGCCCTCGTAGCCGCCGAAATCCTCCAGGGTGGCGTCGCTGCCCTGGAGCATGGTCCCCATGGCCCCGTCGGCAACAACAACCCGTTCAGCCAGGGCTTCTCTCAGCCCCGCCGCCCCCCGGCGCATGATAGCGGGCTGGTTACTGCCAGTCATGATGGCTTCATTATAGGGCTACCGCCCACGGGCCCCCCAGGGCGTGACAAGCTGATCATGCGGACCACGTAGTCTGGGACGCAGCCACGAGGGCCGCCACGAGGAAGGGGCGCACGATCGAGCTCGACGGCCTTGGCAAGCTCGACTTGCCTGCCAAGCCCACCTCCCCCGCCCTGATCGCGGCGTTCGAGGGCTGGAACGACGCGGGCGAGGCGGCCAGCGGCGTTGTCAACCACCTGGGCATCGCCTGGCAGGCCACCCCGATCGGCGCGGTCGACCCGGAGGAGTTCTACGACTTCCAGGTGACCAGGCCGGTGCTCGAGGTCTCCGACGGCCGGACCGACCGGCTGGTCTGGCCGACCACCCGGCTGTCCCTGGCCCAGCCCGAGGGCCTGAGCCGGGACCTGATCCTGGTGCACGGCATCGAGCCGAACATGCGCTGGCGGGCGTTCTGCGACGAGCTGGTCGGCGCCTTTACCGAGCTGGGCGTGGAGCTGGTGATCCTGCTCGGCGCACTGCTCGCGGACTCACCGCACACCCGGCCGGTGCAGGTCACCGCGGCCGCCACGGACACCGTGCTGGCCGCGCAGCTGCACGTGGAGCCGGTCGACTACAAGGGCCCGACCGGGATCGTGGGCGTGCTCCAGCACGTGTGCGCGGCGGCCGGGATCCCGTCGGTGTCGCTGTGGGCCGCAGTGCCGCACTACGTGGCGCAGGCCCCGAGCCCGAAGGCCACGCTGGCGCTGCTGCGCGGCGTGGAGGACGTTCTGGACACCACGCTGCCGCTGGCCGACCTGCCGGAGGAGGCCCGGGCCTGGGAGCGCGGCGTGGACGAGCTGGCCGAGCAGGACACCGAGGTCGCCGAGTACGTCAAGACGCTGGAAGACGCCAAGGACGCGACCGAGCTGCCGGAGGCCAGCGGGGACGCGATCGCCCGGGAGTTCGAGCGCTACCTGCGCCGCCGCGGCAACCGCGGCGGCGAGCGCAGCTAGCGGCTAGCGGCCAGCACCACTAGACCGGCGGCCAGGGGACGGCGGGCCAGTCTTCCGGCGGGTACGGGTGCACCCGGTGCTTGAGCAGCAGATCAAGACGGTCCCTGGTGGCCTTGACCTCCTCCGCGGTGAGCCAGGCGGCCAGGGCGTCGCCCAGATCCCCCTCGTCGAAGCATTCCTCCAGCCGTCGCAGCGCGGCCACGCTGCGGCCGGGCAGGCTGCGGCCGCGCCACTGCCACAGCACGGTGCGCAGCTTGTACTCCTCGCCGAAGCAGACCCCGTGGTCGCAGCCGTACAGGTGACCGCCGGGCGCGGGCAGCAGGTGCCCGGCCTTGCGGTCGGCGTTGTTGATCACCGCGTCGAACACGGCCATCGTGCGCAGCCCCGCGTGGTCGGTCCGGCGGGCCAGCGACAGGACGTCCACGGTCTGGTCGGCGTCGATCCACAGCTGGCACATGCCGGGCCCGAACGGCCCCTCCCGGTACACCGTGGGCGGCACAACGCCGAAGCCCGCCGCCCGTGACACCTCGTAGGCGGCGACCTCGCGGCCGGCCAGTGAGCCGGTCGGAAAGTCCCACAGCGGCCGCTCCCCCGCCACCGGCTTGTACACGCAGGCGGCCACCGTGTCGCCGTGCTTGATCGTGCAGTACAGGGTGGCGTTGGAGGCGACCATCAGCCGCCCCTCGACCTCCAGGCTGCCCTCGGTGAGCAGCATCAGTGCGCTGGCCTCCTGCTGCGCCGCCGTCGCGCCATCCTCGTCCGGTGCCGCGGGCCTGCCGTCCTGGCCGCGCGCGGCGCCGCCGGCCGGCCGGCGGGCGGGCTGCCGTTCTGAGGGCTGGCTGCGCCCGCCACGGCGGCCCGCGGGCCGATCAGGCATGGCTGGCCCGGTGTCCGTTCTGCCGCGGGCAGATGTGCCCGCTCGCGTCCAGCGGCAGGCCGCACAGCGGGCAGGGCGGTCGGCCCGCGCTGACGATCTGCATCGCGCGCTGGGAGAAGGCCCGGGCCATGGACGCCGTGATGCGCACCCGCAGCACCCCAGGGCCATCCTCGGGCACGTCGTCGGTGAGCGGCTCGACCGGCGCCTCGGTCTCCTCCTGCGCCTCGATGACCACCCGCTCCTCGTCCCGGTCCCAGGCCAGGGCGATCGCGCCGACCCGGAAGTCCTCGAGCAGCGGCACGTCGAGCGGGCCGTCGTCGGCCGGCGCCACGGGCTCCGCCGGGTCGCTGCCGCCGCGCCGCAGCACCTCGTCCAGCAGCTCGTCGAGGCGCTCGGCGAGCAGGCTGACCTGAACCTTCTCCAGCGACACGCTGGTCACCCGGCCGGCCGCGCTGGCCTGCAGGTAAAACGTCCGCTCGCCCGGCTGGCCCACCGTCCCGGCGATGAACCGCTCTGGCGGATCGTATGAGTAGACCGGCATGACTCCCTATTCTCCTGCCCCGCCGCCCACCACGGCGTCGCCCTCACCACCCGGCCGGCGCCGTGCGCCCGCCCGGCTGGCCGCGGGCTCGCGGACGAGGTCCGCCACGCTGCCGCCGGTGTCGTTCAGCCGGATCAGGAACGGCCGCAATGGCGTGTAGCGGATCACGGAGAGCGAGCACGGATCCACCTGGATCCGCTGGCACTGGTCGAGATGCAAGCCAAGGCTATCGGTGATGATGGACTTGATGACATCGCCGTGCGAGCACAGCACGTAGGCCGCGTCCGGGCCGAGTCTGGCGTTCCAGTCGCGTACCGCGCTGACCGCCCGGTGCTGCATGTCGAGCATGGATTCGCCGTCCGGCCCGGGGAACGTGACCGCGCTGGCGTGCGCCTGCACGACCCGCCACAGCGGGTCCTTGGCCAGCGTCTTGAGCGGCTTCCCGGTCCAGTCGCCGTACTTGCACTCGGCCACCCGCTCGTCCGTGGTGACTGCGGCCGGTGAGCCGTTCCTGGCTGCGGCGATAGCCTCGGCGGTCTGTACGCAGCGATCCAGCGGGCTGGTGACGATAGCGTCCAGCGGCACCGCCGCAAGCCGCGCGCCAATCGCGGCCGCCTGGACCCGGCCCCGGTCATCGAGCGGGATCCCCGGGGTGCGGCCGGTCAGGACCGAGCCGGTGGTAGCGGTCAGGCCGTGCCGCACCAGCAGAACCAGAGTCACCCCATGACTGTACGGGGCGGCCGGGCCCACCCGGACGGGTGGCCGGCCGCCCCGGCGGCCCGTCCTACAGGCGGATTCTCGGGTCGGCGACGGTCAGCGCGATGTCGGCCACAAAGTTGCCGACAATCA
>DASVBE010000223.1:0-19790 GCA_036375995.1 Streptosporangiaceae bacterium
ACGTTGATCGCGACCAGCACATAGGTCACCCACGGGGTCCGGCGGACCGGGTTGACGTCGTGGACCGGGATCACCACAACGCCATCGTGCCCCAACTCCGCCGCGGCGTTTCATGATCACGGCGGATTCCCGGTGTCCCCGAGGCACGCATCTGCCGCGATCATGATGGGCCGCCTTCATGATCCCGGAGGATGGCGGGTGCTGGAGCACCCGCCATCCTCCGGGATCATGAAATGCCTGCCGCTGGCTCACAGCCGGGCCGTCCACCCGATGACCAGCCTGCGCAGGGACGGCCTCCCTGGACCAGATATTTCGGATTTGGGCGGATACACCCCGCGGTGCGAAATCCTCCGTGATCACGGGGTGGCTACGCCGGTCATGGAAGCGCGGGGGTGGGGGAGCCGCGTTACGCTTGTCCTGGTGGCGCGAGGGGGTGGCGGTGATGTCAGGACCGCTCGAGCCGGGTGCAGCAGCGGGTCGTGACCGGATCCGGGCGGGTCATGCTGACCGCGAGCGGGTGATCGAGGCGCTCAAGGACGCGTTCGTGTCCGGGCGGCTGACCCGGGATGAGCTCGGCGTGCGGGCGGGCCAGGCGCTGACCGCGCGGACCTACGCCGACCTGGCTGCGCTCACCGCGGACATCCCCGCCGAGCCGGGCGTCGTCCCGGCCAGTGTGCGCACCCAGCCGGTCCGCCCCCCGCGTCCCAGCCGGCCGCTGGCCAGGGCGGCGGCACGGTCGGGCGGCTGGCTGGCCGTCGCGCTCGGCGCTGTGCAGCTCATTCACCTCGCCGATCCGGGTCCCACGGCCGGCTCCATCCCCAGAGCGCTGATAGGCCCGCTGTTCCTGGTGGCCCTGGCCGCCATCGTCACGGCGCTGGCCAGCCTGGGCAGCGCGGCGGTATCGGCCAGCATCCGGGTGACCCCGGCCAGGCCGGCGCCGATCTGCGGGCCCGGCCGCGCCCGGCGCCGGCCTGACGACGGGCGGCCGGTTACGCGGGCGGGGCCGAGCCGCTGATGGCCGGCAGGGGCTGGGTGATCCGCTCGCCGGAGCCGTCGCGTCGGCCGGTAGGCGCGGGCAGCTCCACCGGGATCCCCCGCGTCGGCGGGCCCCCCGCGCCGGGCCGGGACCGGCCCAGGCCAGCACCAGCGCGTCCTCGCCCTTGAGGAACCGGTGGCGCGGCCCTTGGGCGGGAACTCGGCGCAGGCCGACTCCGTTACGGTGGCCGCCATGGTTCCCGGCAGAGCCCCGGACCGGCTCGCCACGGTTACCACCTCACCGGCCGGGCTGGCCGGGCCGGCCGCGCCGAACCAGATCACGCTGGCCCGCGGGGACTGCCGGATGCCGGCCATCCCGCCCGCGGCGCGGCCCTGCGGGCGGACCGACAAGGCCCCGGACCGCAGCAGCTGAGCGTGGCTGGTGATGAACACCAGGTCCTGCGCGTCGCTGGCCAGCTGGACCGCGCCGATTACCCGGTCGCCGTCCTTCAGCGAGATCACCTCGAAGTCCTTGCCGTTCGCGGGTAGCCCGGCGTCACCCGCTTGACCACGCCAGCGGCGGTGCCCACGGCCAGGCTGCCGCCGGCGGCGGCGCGATGGTGCGTTCAGACCTTGCGAGCGCGCATCACGAAGACGCTGGGCATGAAGTGGCGGATGGGGTTGCCATCTGCCTCGGTCCGCCGATCCTCGTAGAACCCATTGAGGGTGAAGCCGGCCGCCAGGAGCCCACCGATCTGGGTCTCCATTGTGTGGCTGAAGTGGAACATCCCGGATTCCTGCCGCCGCTGCTGGCGTGCCTCGGGGCTGAGGTTGTCGATCTCGCTGCAGGGCAGTGGATTCTTCACGACGAAGACACCGTCGTTGTCCAGCGCGTCGCTATCGAACACGAACTCGTCCGGGTTGAGAAAGCCGCTGATCAGGATGCCGCCGTCGACCAGGACGCGGTGGCACTCGGCCCATACCGGGGCGAGGTCGGGCACGAACAGTGTCGAGACGGGGTTGATCAGCAGGTCGAAGCCCCGATCGGGAAGGACGCCCAGATCTGCCATGTCGGCCTGAATGGTGGTGATCTCGAGACCGTCACGGTCGGCGACGAACCGGTCCTGATCGAGTTGGCGGGAGGACAGGTCGACGACGGTGACGGCAGCGCCGGCGGCCGCCAGGATTGGCGCCTGCTGCCCGCCGCCCGAAGCCAGGCAGAGCACCCGGGCTCCGGTGAGCGGTTCGAGCCAGTGCCGCGGCACTGGCCGCTGCTCGCTGAGGGTCAGCGACCAGTCGCCGTGCCGGGCCGCGGCCACGCGTGCGGCGGAGACGATCTGGGTGTACGGGTTGTCGCCGCGGTCGACGGCGTGGTCCCACGCCTGCCGGTTGAGGTCCTGGACGCGGAGTGGGGGTGTCAACGGGTCCTCCTTGGAAGCGATCACGCCGGGTAAGGGTGGCATGGAGAATGGCCGGCCGCACCCGGATTTCACGTGCACCTCGATGACAGGCGTCGTCGTCGGGACGACGCGTCGAATGGCGGCGAAGATCGCAGGAGGGCAGCTCGGTCGCCCCCCACGCATGCGGCGATACGCCTCTCCACGGCTAATGAGCAGATCAGGGCTAAATCGGACAGAACGAAACAACGACGGGGCCGTGGGATCCGCCAGGGTTTCGGGCGCTGGGACACCCGAAACCCTGGCGGATCATGGAATGCCTGTGGCTGGCCTGCAGCCGGGCCGTCCACTCGATGACCAGCCGACGGGGAACAGATCTCCCCTGGTCAGGAATTTCGGATTCAGGACACAACCCTCTGGGGTTGTATGCCAAGTCCGAAGTCCCTGACCAGCCCATGAGCGACGGCCGCAAGCTGATCATCTGGGCGTGCCTGAATCATCAGGCTGGCACGCTCTGAACGGTCCCGGCGGCGATCGCCTTGACGAGCTGGGCGTGGTCCCTTTCGTTCTGGTCGGCGTACAGATTGGCGAACCGGCTGATCTCGGCGGTGAACCTAGAGCCCTTCCCGATGTAGCTGTCGATGGCTACCGGGTCGCCGGTGCGGGCGTGGGCGCGGGCGAGGGCCCCGCCGCACGCGGTGGCGAACTCGGCAAGGCGGGGGGCGATCAGCTCAGTGGTCGGGATGATCTTCATGTCGCGGAACTGCCGGATGTAGTAGTCCCTCTCGTGCAGTGAGCCCCAGCCGACGAAGATGTCGGTGGCGCTCTGGATCATCCGCTTGCCGTTGACCACCCGTTCGCCGTGATTGCCATGACGGCTGAGCTGGGTGTGAGCCTCATACACCGACGGCCCAGCCTGCTTTGCCTGCAGGAACAACGGGTCGGCGCCGGTCCGGCCCTCCAGCAAGATCAGATAGACCCGCATCCCCACGCTGCCTACCCCCACCACCTGGCGGACCACATCCACCATGGTGAACCGGTCGAACAGGCTCCGCCGGTCCTCTTGGAGGGTCAGCCGGTAACCGGCGAGGAGGTCGTGGACGAGTTCGGCCTGCTCGCCGTCGCTGATCGCGACGCGAACCGGGGGATCCTCGGTTATCCGGGGGCGCCCGTGCGCCATCTCGGTGAGTTTGGCGAACGCGCCCCGGCTGGTGCGGCGCCTGCGTTTCTTCTCGATGTGAATCGAAACCCGGTCGCGGTCGGCCGGCTCGAAGTACTTGATCAGCTTGTCGGCACGCGTGCTGGCGTACCAGATGCCGAGCTCCGGCATCGCCGCGTACCGGCGCATGCGCCTGCGGTAGGCCTCGACCCCGGCGGTGACCGCGGCAGCGGCCTTGGCCGGCCTGATCCCGTTCTCCCGCGCTGCCACCACCAGACTGGCGGCAAAACGCTTGACGTCCCACTCGAACGGGCCGGGCAGGGTCTCGTCGAAGTCGCGCAGGTCGAACGACAGGTTCCGCTCCGGCGTGGCCCACAGGCCGAAGTTCAGCACGTGCGCGTCTCCGCACAGTTGCACCATCAGCCCGCTGTTGGGCTGGCAGGTGAGGTCGGCAGCCATGACCGCCGCGGCGCCCCGGTAGTAATTCCACGGTGAGGCCGCCATCCGCTGATGCCGGATGGGAACCAGTTCCGGGTCCCGGATCTTGTTCTGCGCCAGGATCGTCTCCAGCGCGTCATGCCCGCGGTCCGCCTCCGCCCAGGACCCCAGCGTTCTCCGGCCGGCCCGCTTCCGGGCCGCCTTCCCTGCTGCCCGCCGCTCGCCGCTCGTCGCCGGGAGATCCTGCAGCTTAGCGGCCGGGCCGGATGGCGCCGGTGAGCCGGACTTCATCATCAAACTCGTTTCAGCAGGTGCGGGGATGATGTCCGAGGGCATGATCAGCCAAACCTGCGTCCACCTGATTGCCCGCTGCCGCGGCGTCGGCGCAGAGTGAGGCTCAAGCGGGACGCCGCCGGGCTAGCCGCGCTGATCAGCGCGCAGCCAGCGCTGCCCTAACGGACGCGGTGACCTGGGCCGCCGGCGGGCAGGTGACCGTGGGTACGGGCAGACACGGGCTCAGGAGGTCACGGGCCGGGCGCGGCGGGCGGTCCTTAAACCGCCTGTCCTGGGCCGGGGCCCTCAGGCAGGGAGGCCTGGCCGCGCTTAAGGCTGCCGGGAGGAGCACCCGGCCTCCGCGGCACTGGAACACCGGGGATCCTCCGTGATCATGGAAGTGGTCTGGCCGGGCTGGGGCTAGGCGGCGCGGTCGGCCCGGCTGGGACGGCGGCGGAAGGCCTCGGCGACGGCGCCGCGGGCCCAGCGCATCCGGGCAGCCGCGATCTCCGGATGCTCGCCGTACTCCTGGGCGACCTGGGCGGCGCAGCCGCAGTCGCCGAACTCCCGCACCGCTGCGGCCACGGCCCGGCGGACCTGGCCGGCGTCCGGGTGCTCGGAGCGCTGCAGCGCGGACACGAACAGGGCCTCGCAGCGCACCGCGCTGACACTGGGTTGATGCCTCTCTGGCCGCATCATGGCCTCCCCGCAGTTTGATGCCTCAACTACTTCACGCACGACACGCGCGTCCGGTTCGGCTGCGGTGGCACCCGGACCGGGCCCTGCTCAGTAAGAGACGGCCTGGCCCGGATAGATACCACCCGAGCCGGTCCCAAACCGGTGGCTGCCCAGATGGCCGCAGGCGCCCTACGGTGGAGGAATGCTGGTGGAGCGGGACCACGAGCTGGCCGCCCTCGACGCGCTGCTGGACCGGGGCGGCGCGCTGGTGATCGAGGGCGGGGCCGGGATCGGCAAGACCGCGCTGACCGCGGAGGCCGCCGCCCGGGCCCGGCAACGCGGCTGGCAGGTGCTCCATGGCTGCGGATCCGAGCTGGAAACCGGCTTCGCCTTCGGCGTGGTCCGCCAGCTGCTCGAGCGGGTGCTGGCCGATGCGGGCCCGGAGCAGCGGGCCGGTTTGCTGGCGGGCCCGGCCGGCCCGGTCGCTGGCCTGCTGGCCGGACCGCCGGGACCGGCCGGTGAGCTCGCGGCGCAGGACGCGTCGTTCGCGATCCGGCACGGCCTGTACTGGCTGATCGTTCACCTGGCGGCCGGGCAGCCGGTGCTGATCATCGTGGACGATGCGCACTGGGCGGACGAGCCCTCGCTGCGCTGGCTGGCCTACCTGGCCACCCGGCTGGACGGGCTGGCCGCCGCGCTGCTGATGGCCCTGCGCCCCGCCGAAGCGGCCAGCCGGGCCGCGCCGCTGCAGGCGGTGCGGGAGGCCGCGGCCGCGGTCCGCCCAGCGGTGCTGACCGGCGGCGCAGTCGCGGTGCTGGCCCGGGCCGCACTGGGGGAGAGCACACCCGGCGACCAGTGCGCGGCGCTGCGCGCGGCCAGCGGCGGCAACCCGTTCTACCTCAGCGAGCTGCTCCGGGCCACGCTCGCGGCGCCCGCCGCCACGCGGGCCGCCCCGGCTGGGCTGGCGGGGCCGGCTAGCGGGGCTGTGGTCCGGCATGTGGAGGCGCGGATCCGGCGGCTGGACCCGGGGGCGGCTGCCCTGGCCCAGGCGCTGGCCGTGCTCGGGGACGGCGGCCGGCTGCGGCATGCCGCCGCTATTGCCGGGCTGGACATGCCGGCCGCCATCCGGCTGGCGGCCGAGCTGGTCCGGGTTGAGGTGCTGGCCGCCGCCGACCCGCCGGGCTTCCTGCACCCGATCGTGCGGGACGCGGTCGAGGCCCTTATGAGCAGCGACGAGCGCGACACCGCGCACCGCCGCGCGGCCCGCGAGCTGGACCGGGACGGCGCCGCGCCCGGGCAGGTGGCCGCGCACTTGATGCGCGTGCAACCGGCTGGCGATCCGTGGGTCGTGGCGCGGCTGCGGCAGGCGGCCCGGGGCGCGGCGCAGGCCGGAACGCCCGGCCTGGCCGGGGAGCTGCTGCGGCGGGCACTGGCCGAGCCACCGCCGCGGGCGGACCGGCTGGCCGTGCTGGGCGAGCTGGCCGCGGCCGACGCGAACGCCGGGCGGGCGACTGCGCTGGGCTGGCTGGAGGAAGCCCTGGCGCTGACCGGTGACCCGCGCCAGCGGGCCGCGATCGCGCATGAGGTGGCGCGGACCTATGCCGCGCTGTTCCGCTGGGCGGAGGCGGCCGACGTCACCAGCCGGGCGCTGACCGAGCTTGGCGACCGGGACCCGGAGCTGTCCGCCCAGCTGGAAGCCGAGCTGGCGGTGGCCGGGATGCACGACGCCCGCCGGGCCGCGCTGGTCGCCCCGGTCATCGGCCGCCTGACGGCCAGGTCCGGGGCCAGTCCCGGCGCCAGGCCCGGGCCCGCGGTGGCCGCCGGGGCGGGGGATGGGGCCGGGGGCGGGCCAGGGCCTGGGGCGGTTGCCGGGGCCGTGGATGGGCGGACGGCTGAGGCGGTGGCTGTTGCCCGGGGTATGGCGGCCTTGCTTACCGGCCAGCCTGCGGAACTCGCCGCTGGGGTGCTTGAGTCCGCGCTCCATACCGCACCGCCTGCTGCGCCGAACTGGGACACCCGCGCCGCGCTGCTGTGGGCGCTGATCACCGCGGAGCGGTTCGGTCCGGTGGCGACGGCGCTGCCCGCCATGACCAGCGCTGCCAGCCGGACCGGAAGCGCCCGCGGGCTGATCGCCGTGCACAGCGCGGCGGCCCTGCTGCACCTGCGGCTGGGCGCGCTGCCCGAGGCCGACGGGGCGGCCCGGGTGGCTGTGGCGATCCTCCGCGACGGCGACTTCGCGGCGGGCCTTGGTGTCGCCGCGGTCGCCGCGGAAACTGCGACCGAAGCGGGGGAGCTCGACGAGGCGGAAACCCTGCTGGACCTGATCCCGCCCGGGCCGCCCGGCGTGATCAGCGTGCTCGTCCCGGCCGCCAGGGGACGGCTGCACCTGGCCCGCGCCGACGGCCCGCGGGCGCTGGCCTGCTTCGAGGCCTGCCTGGCCATGCTGCACCCGGACGTGTGGGGGATCGGCGTTCGCGAGGCCGGCTACCTGCACGCCCGGTCCGGCGCCGCGCAGGCCCTGCTGCTCACCGGGGACCAGGACCGCGCCCGGGCTCTGGCCCAGGCCGAGCTGGCCGACGCGCGGGAGTTCGGCGGCCTGCGGGCGCTCGGCATCGCGCTGCGGGCGGCCGGGCTGGCCCAGGGCGGCGACGGCGGGCTCGCGCTGCTGGCGGAGTCCGCCGAGATCCTGCGCGGCAGCCCAGCGCGACTGGAGCGGGCCCGGTCGCTGACCGAGCTGGGCGCGGCGCTGCGCCGGGCCGGGCAGCGGACCGCGGCCCGGCCGCTGCTGGCCGAGGCGCTCGACCTGGCGTCGCGGTGCGGGGCCCGCCCGCTGGCCGGCCGGGCGCACGACGAGCTGATCGCCGCGGGCGGCCGGCCGCGGCGGGAACGCCAGTACGGGGTGGCCGCGCTGACCCCCAGCGAGCTCCGGGTGGCCCGGCTGGCCGCGGACGGCCGCACGAACCGGGAGATCGCCCGCGGCCTGTACGTGACGCCGAAGACGGTGGAGACGCACCTGGCGCACGCGTACGCCAAGCTCGGCATCACCGGGCGTGCTGACCTCGCCGCGGCGCTGGGCAGCGAAACCTCAGGGTGCCCACCCCGAGGCGATCCGGAGGGAGCCGGCCGCACAGTCGGGTCATCGGACTAGCGAACGGAGACCCGGCATGACCCAGCAGAACGCGGACCTGATCCTCAGCGCCTATGAGGCGTTCGGCCGCGGTGACCTCGGCACCGTCTTTTCCATCCTGAGCCCGGGCATCACCTGGCACGTGCCCGGCCGCAGCCCGCTGTCCGGCGACTACACCGGCCACGACCAGGTGGGCGGGTTCTTCGCCCGGACCATGGAGCTGTCCGGAGGCACGTTCACGATCGGCATCACCGGCGTGCTGCCCGGCCCCGGCCCGATCGTCGTCGTGCTGTGCAACGTCGCCGCCGAGCACGACGGCCAGTCATGGTCCAGCCCCGAGGTGCACGTCTGGCAGGTGGCCGACGGGCAGGCGGTGGACTTCCGCGAGTTCCAGGGCGACGAGCACACCGAGGACAAGTTCTGGTCCGCGGCCGCAGCCAGCCTGGCCGCCGCCGCCGCCGCCGGCGCCGGCGGCGGCGGCGGGGCCGGGGCGGGGGCCGGGGCGGGGGCCGGGGCGGGCACCGCGGCCTGAGCCTCCCTCAGCCGTCGCCGAAGTAGCGCGGGTTCGACACGGCCAGCCGGGCGGCCACCTGGTCGGCCAGGGTGGCGTCCCGCGGGAGCTCGCCCAGTTCGAGCTCGCGGGCGACGATGGCCAGCACGTTGGCGGCGACCCGGGCGTGGAACGACAGCTGTCCGCTGGTGCCCGGCATGACGTGGTCGGTCAGGTAGCCGCGGACCGCGTCCAGCAGTTCGCTGGCGGTGGGCCGTCCGTGCGGAGCGGGGGACGGCTGCGGCTGGCCGGACGGGCGGGGCCGGCGGGCCGCGGCCGCCGCGGCGGCGTCCGGGTCGAGCAGCAGGAGCAGGTCCCACTCCTGCTCGCACACCCGGCGGCCAATCGCGGCCAGCTCGACCGAGCGGAGCGCGCCGGACAGGTGCGCCCAGGCCTGGTTCAGGCAGATGATCCCCCAGCGGAGCGTGCCGAAGATCTCCCACCAGCGCAGCTCGGCCAGGCTGATATCGGCCCCGCCCGCGGCCCGGTAGGCGGCCAGCAGCTCCTCGCGCGAGCCCAGGCCGGCCACCGGCGGGCCGGCCCCGAACCGCCACGCCTTCACGCACAGCCAGCCAAGGTCCTCACCCGGGCTGCCCGCGTGTACCTGCTCCCAGTCGATAACCGCGTGCAGCGCGTCCGGCCCGACGATCAGGTTGCCGAGCCGCAGGTCGCCGTGCACGGTCACGCGCTTCCGCGGCGGCGGCGGGTCGGCCTCCAGCGCGGCCAGCGCCTGCTCGAACACCGGGCTGGGCGAGCCGAACCCGGCCAGCCCGGCACGCAGCCCGGGCAGCGGATCCGGGGCGGGCAGGTCCGCGGGCACGTCCAGCGCGTGCAGGCCCGCGGCGAACCGGCCGAGCTGGCTGGTCAGCACCTGCCGCGCGGCCGCGTAGGTGCCGTCGCGCAGGATCCGGCGGGCGATGGTCTCGCCCGGCACCCGGCGCATCACCAGCCCGGACGACCCCCACAGCTCGGGGCCGTCGTGGCTGAGCAGCACCTCGGGCACGGCCAGCCCGGCGGCCCCGGCCGCTCTGATCGCCGCGGCCTCGCGGCCCATCGAGCCCGGCTCGCCCGGCCGGCCCGGCGGGTCCCGGCGCAGCACCAGGCCGGCCCGGGTGCCGTCCGCGCCGGCCGCGTCGAACGACCAGGTCTCCCGGGACGCCCCGCCGGTCATCCGGGCCAGCCCCTCGACGGTGACCGGGCCGAGGACGCCCCGCAGCGCGGCCGCGAGCTCCGCCGCCAGCTCCGCCGCGTCCGTCACCGCCCGGTCACGCCCGCGCCCGCGCCACCCGCGCCCGCGCCCGCACCCGCCGCCGCGCCGTCCGCCCCGTTCGCCGTCGCGGTCTCGGTCACGCCCTTGGGCGCCCGCTGGCGCATGAAACCGAACATGTAGCCGGCCACCCGGCGCATCTGGATCTCCTCGGCGCCCTCGGTGATCCGGTACCGGCGGTGGTGCCGGTAGATGTGCTCGAACGGCTTGTGCCGCGAGTAGCCCAGGCCGCCGTGCACCTGCATGGCCCGGTCCGCGGCGTCGCAGCACAGCCGGTTGGCCCAGTAATTGCACATGGACACCTTGTCCGAGGCGGAGAACGCCCCCTGCGTGTCCATCAGCCAGGCCGTCTTGTGGATCAGCGCGCGCAGCATCTCGCATTGGGTCTGCAGCTCGACCAGCGGGAACTGGATGGCCTGGTTGGCCGCCAGCGGCTTGCCGAACGGCTTGCGCTCCAGCGCGTAGGCCACCGACTCATTGATGCAGAACTGGGCGGCGCCCAGGCTCGAGGCGGCCTGCCGGATCCGGTTCTCGTTGAAGAAGTGCTGCACCACCTGCAGGCCGCGGCCCTCGCCGCCGAACACGGCGGTGCCCGGCACCCGCACGTCACGCAGCCGGACGTGCGCGTGGTCGGTCGGCATGTTGAACGTCCACAGGTACTCCTCCACGGTGAAGCCGGGGGAGCTGACCGGGGTCAGGAACGCGGTGATGCCGTCGCCGTCGCCGGGCTTGCCGCTGGTGCGGGCGAAGACCAGGTCGTGCGAGGCCACGTGCACGCCGGTGTTGAACGTCTTCTCGCCGTTGATGATCCAGTCGCCGCCGTCCCGGACCGCGGTGGTCTCCATGAACGTCGCGTCCGAGCCGTGGGCCGGCTCGGTGATGCCGAACGCGAAGCCCCGGCGGCCCGCGGCCAGCAGCTCCACCCACTCCGCCTGCTGCTCCTCGGTGCCGTAGTGCAGCATCAGCAGCAGGCCGACGTTGTTGCCCACGATCATGTGCTCGTTCTGCAGGTCGCAGTGCAGGCCCAGGCCCTTGGCCGCGAGGTGCTCGCGGATCACCGCCATGCCCAGGTTGGTGCCGTCCCGGCCGCCGTACTTCGCCGGGAACGCGTACCGGAAGTGCCCGGCCGCGTCCGCCCGCCGCTTGGCCTCGGCCAGCAGCGCCTCCCAGTCCCGGTTCGGCAGGCCGCCGCGGTCCCAGTCGGTGCGCGCGTCCTCGCGCCGGTAGTCGAAGAACCTGATGTTGTCGTCCTGCTGCTCCAGCGGGCGGATCTCCCGCTCGATGAACTCGTCCAGTTCGCCCAGGTATGCGGCCAGATCGGCCGGGATCGCGAAGTCCACGTAGCCAAGTTTGTTCTTGAACGTTCGTTCTTGTATAGTCACTGGCATGCCCCGTCCCCGGGAGTTCGAGCCCGAGCAGGTCCTCGACACCGCCATGCGCGAGTTCTGGGCGCGCGGCTACCGGGCGACCTCGGTGGACGACCTGGTGCGGGCCACCGGGGTGAAGCCGGGCAGCCTGTACTCGGCGTTCCCGGGCGGCAAGCATGCGCTGCTGATGGGCTCGCTGGAGCGGTACTCCAAGCTGGTGGTGCCGCAGAAGCTGGGTGAGCTGGGGGATCCGGGGGCGTCGGTCGCGCAGGTCCGGGCGTACTTCGACGGGCTGGTGCGGGATCTGCTGAGCCCGGAGGGCCGGCCGGGCTGCCTGCTGGTCAACAGCGCGATCGAGAACGCCGCGGCGGACCCCGGGGTCGCCGCGGTGGTCCGCGGGCACCACGCCCGCCTGGAGAACTGCTTCACCACTGCGCTGCGGACCGCCCGGCGGCGCGGCGAGATCCCGGCCGCGGTGGACCCGGTAGCGCGGGCCAAGGGCCTGGTCGCCACCAGCCAGGGGCTGATGGTCGTCGGCAAGGCCAACCCGGACGGGGAGGTGCTGCGGGCGATCGTGGACAGCGCGTTCGCCGGGCTCATGTGATCCGGGCCCGGGCCCGCGGTCCGGCGTGACCGCATGCGCCGTGGGCACGCCGGCCGTGGCCATCCTGGGCGGCATGGGCCGGACCAGGAACGGGAGCTACGCCGAACTGGTCACGGTGCCCGCGCCCAACGTGGTCCCGGTCCGTACCTCGCTGGACTGGACCAGCCTCGTCGCCATTCCTGAGGTGTACGCGACGGCCTGGTTGGCCCTGTCCGGCAACCTGGATCTGCGTCCCGGGCAGACCGTCCTGGTCCGCGGCGGCACCTCGGCGCTGGGTCAGGCCGCGGTGAACATCGCGGCCGGGGCGGGCGTCACCGTTCTCGCCAGCACCCGGCGCGCGGACCGGGCGGGCCTGCTGCGGGAGATCGGCGCCGCGACCGTGCTGACCGACGACGGGCGGCTCGCGGATCAGGTGGCCGGATCGATCGCATTGGGGCCGGGCGGGGGCGGGGCTGCCGCTGGGCGGTGGTTTCCGGTTGGATGATCTGCGTGGACTACTCCGAGGCCGTGGCGGCCTTCTTCACCACCCGCGAGGACGGCACCGAGGTGCCCGAGGCCGTGACCAGCGGCAGCCCGGCGCGGCAGCTGCGCGACGCCTGCGAGCCGGTGGCCATGCACCCGGTCTGGAGCCCGGCGGTCAACGACCACCTTGCCGGGCTCGGTCTGGACTTCCTGGCCGGCTACGTGGGCGGCCGCGGCTCGGTGCTCGGCGACCCGGCCGGGGCGGTGGTCGCGGCCGCGTTCGCCTGGTTCGAGCCGGGCCTGGTCACCGGGCTGTGGGACGCCGCGCGGCCGGTCGTCCCGCCCGCACAGCTGGCCACGGCCCGGGAAGAGGCGACCACGGCCAGCCTGCGCGACGTGCTGGCTGGCGAGGATGTCGCCGGGGTGGCCGACCTGCTGGCGGACGCCGCCGAGCCGGCTGACGGCGCGGGGCGGCCGCTGTTCAGCGGATTGCGCGCCCGCGGCCGGCCGGAGGACCCCATGCGGCGCCTGTGGTGGGCCTGCTCGCTGGCCCGCGAGCACCGCGGGGACAGCCATGTCGCGGCGGCCGCCACGGCCGGCCTGGGCCCGGTGGAGATGAACATCCTGACCGAGCTGTGGGTCGGCATGCCGCTGCTGTCCTACACGGCCACCCGCGGCTGGCCCGCCGAGGTCATGCAGCAGGGCGTCAGGAGCCTGGAGCGCCGGGGCTGGATCCGCTACGGCGGCCTCACCGACGACGGGCGCCTCGCCCGGCAGGAACTCGAGTACCGCACCGACCAGCAGGAGCAGGCCATCGTGACCGCGCTGGGCCGGAACCTGGACGAGGTCTGCGACCGGCTCAACGACTGGGGCCAGCGCTGCATCGAGGCCGGCGCGTTCCCGCCGGACATCCTCAAGCGCGCGGCCGGCTGAGCCCCGGCCATCGTCAACGGGGGGAGCGCGATGGCAGACCCGGCCGCGGGGGCGGCGGCGGATGCTGACCCGGTTCAGCTGGCCGAGCTGGTGGCGGCACTGTCGCTGGCCGCGCACCAGGCCGCCCGCTGCCCGGGGCTGGCGCGCGGTGACCATGATCAGGTGCGGAACGGCCCGGTCAGCGCGGCCCACTGCAGCAGCATGATGGTCTTGCCGTCGGCGATCCGGCCGTCGCCGGTCATGGCCAGCGCGGTCCCGAACGGCAGCTCGACGACCTCGATGTCCTCGCCGTCGGAGGGCAGGCCGCCGCCCGCCCCGGTGCGGTCCGCGGGCCGGTATCTGGCGGCGAAACAGTGCACCCGCTCGGTGACCGACCCCGGGCTCATGTACGCGTCGAACACGTGCCGCACCGGGCCGACGGTCACGCCGAGTTCCTCCGCCGCCTCCCGGCGGATCGCGGTCTCCGGGTCGTCGCCGTCCAGCAGCCCGGCCGCGGCCTCTATCAGCATGCCGTCCGCGTGGTCGTTGACGTAGGCCGGGAAGCGGAACTGCCGGGTCAGCAGGACCGTGCGCCGGTCCGGGTCGTACAGCAGGATCGTGGCCCCGTTCCCGCGGTCGTAGGTTTCCCGCTGCTCGGTCACCCACCGGCCGTCCCGGCGCCGGTAGTCGTAGGTGGTCCGGCGCAGCACGTGCCAGCCGTCGTACGAGGTGAGCTCGACGTCCCTGATCACCACGGCGGGGTTGCGGTCCAGGCCGCGGCCGGCCTGGTCCAGGCCGGTCCGGCCGCGGTGATCCGGGATGTCGACGCCCGGCTGCGGCAGCATGCCGCTACGATAACGCAAGAACGTGCACGATCAGGAAGGAACATGCATGCTCGCCGCGGAGCGCAGGGACCTGCTGCTGGCCCGGCTGCGCGCCGACGGCAAGCTGGTGGCCAGGGACCTGGCCCGCGAGCTGGGCTTGTCCGATGACTCCGTCCGCCGCGACCTGCGCGAGCTGGCCGCGGCCGGGCTGTGCCAGCGGGTCTACGGCGGGGCGCTGCCGCCGTCCCCGGCGCTGGCCAGCTACCCGGACCGGTCCGCGGTCCGCCCGGACAGCAAGGCCCGCGTCGCCGCCCGGGCGGCCGCGCTGATCACCCCCGGCGCCACCGTCATCCTCGACGGCGGCACCACCACGCTGGCCGTGGTCCGCGCGCTGCCGCCGGACCTGCCCTGCACGGTGATCACGCACAGCCCGACGATCGCCGCCGCGCTGCTCGGCCATCATGCCGCCGACGTGCTCATCCTCGGCGGGCGGCTGTTCCGGCACTCCGCGGTGGCCTGCGGCGCGATAGCCGCCGCCGCGGCCCAGGCGGTGTCCGCGGACTTGTTCCTGCTCGGCGTCACCGGCGTGCACCCGGCCGCCGGGCTGACCACCGGCGACCCCGAGGAGGCCGCCATGAAGCGCATCCTGGCCAGCCGCGCGGCCGACACCTACGTCCTGGCCAGCGCCGAGAAGATCGGCGCCGCCTCCCGCTACCAGGTCGTCCCGCTCACCGAGGTGGCCGGCGTGATCACCGACGCCCCGGGGGCCGACCCGGTCGTCGCCGCCCTCACGGACCAGGGTGTCGCCATCGTCCAAGCGCACCAGAATTAAGGATTACGGTTGGCCGCGCGGCGGGTCAGGCCGGCTCGGCCAGCCGCCCCGACGCGCGCAGGTGGGGGATGACCTGGTCGCGCACAGCCGGGGCGAGCAGCGGACGGTAGCCGTCGGCGCCGGTGGTCCAGGCCAGCCGGGCCAGCTCGGCGGCGGGCCGGGGCCGCCCCGCGAGCGTGGCCGCGAACACCGTCATCAGCATCGGGGCCTGCTCCAGCGCGGCGATCCCGTGGAAGTCCGCCAGCCGGGTCAGGCCGTGCGGCCGGACGCCCAGTTCCTCGTCCAGCTCGCGGAGCAGCGTGGCCTGCGCGTCCTCGCCCGGCTCGGGCTTGCCGCCGGGCAGGTAGAACACGCCGGGCGCGGCCTGCTTGCTGACCACCAGCAGCCGGCCCTGCTCGACGATGGCGGCGGCCACCACGGTGATCAGCGGGGAGGTCATGACGGCGGTCCGGATGGCTAGCCGGGTCAGGCGGCGGGCTTCTGCCAGACCGACACGTGCTCGCGCGACTCGCTGGTGAACGGGGCCCCGGACCAGTCCGCCCACCGGTCGCGCAGCGTCATTCCCGCGAGCTCGGCCATCAGGTCCAGCTCGGCCGGCCAGACGTAGCGGAACGGCATCGAGGAGTACCTCGCCTGCCCGCCCGGGCCGATCCTGAAGTAGTTCGAGCTCATCGCCTGGGTGGCCACGTCGTACAGGTCCCAGCCCCAGAACTGCGGGCTGGCCTGGTAGGCCACGGCCTGCTGGCCGGGCGGGAGCCGCCGCAGGTCGGGAACCCCCACCTCGATCACGAAGCAGCCGCCGGGGGACAGGTGCGCGGCCGCGTTGCGGAAGCAGGCCACCTGGGCGGCCTGCGTGGTCAGGTTCATGATCGTGTTGAACACCAGGTAGGCGACCGAGAACTCGCCCTCGATCCGGGTGGCGGCGAAGTCGCCGATCGTCACCCCGATCGCGTCGCCGCCCGGCTTGGCCCGCAGCCGGGCCACCATGGCCCGGGACAGGTCGATGCCGTGCACCGGCACGCCGCGGCCGGCCAGCGGCAGCGCGATCCGCCCGGTGCCGATGCCGAACTCGAGCGCCCGCCCGGACCCGGCCAGCCCGGCCAGCACGTCCACGGCGGCGCCGACCACCTCCGGGTCGAACATCCCCGATTCCTCGTCGTCGTAGCCCGCCGCGACCTCGTCACCGAAGTAGCCGTCCGCATCATCCACGGCCGGACCGTACGCACGTTGCCGCTCCGGCGGCCACTGGTTTTTCGCCCGCCGGCTCAGGCCGGGCCGATCAGGTCCCAGTGGTTGCCCGCGATGTCGGTGAACACCGCCACCCGGCCGTACGGCTCGGTGCGGGGCGGGCGGGCGAACTCCACCCCGGCGCCGGCCAGCCGCTGGTACGTGGCCTCGAAATCATCCACCCGGAGGAAGAAGCCAACCCGGCCCGCGGCCTGCCGGCCGACCACCGCGGCCTGCTCGGCACCGTCGGCCCGGGCCAGCAGCAGGCCGGTCTGCGCCCCCGGCGGCCGGACCACCACCCACCGCTTCGGGCGCCCGTCATTGGTCTTCGCGGGGGAGTCCTCGACCAGGTCGAAGCCGAGCACCCCGGTAAAGAACTCGATCGCCGGGTCGTACTCGTCGACGACCAGGGCCACCAGGCTGACATGCACCGCGCCAGCATAGGGCCCCGGCCGCCAGACGGGGCTCCGGGGCTTTCCCCCCCATTACCGGAATTCCGGTAATGGGGGGTCATTCCGGTCCGGCGAGGGTCTGGTGCAGGATGCGGCGGCGCGAGTATCATCCTGGGCACCAAGTCGGGGGACGGGGGTTCGGGGTGCTGCTTCCCGCCGGTGAATTATCCCGCGCTCGTAATGGCTTCGCCAGGCCGCCCATAACGCTGGGCCGGCCCGTTCTCTGCTGTCCGCACACCACTAGCGAAGGGAACAGCCATGCCTCAGAACAGGACGCCGACGCCCCGCCGGACCGGCCGGTACGGCTGGCGGCCGGACCTGCCCGACGCCCGGGACCATGTGTTCGCCGCCCCGCAGATCGCGCTGGCCGCGCTGCCGCCCAGCATCGACCTCCGCCCCGGCTGCCCGCCCGTCTACGACCAGGGAAGAATTGGCAGCTGCACGGCCAATGCCATTGCCGCGGCGGTTGAGTTTGATCTCATGAAGCAGCAGCTTCCTGTGTTCATGCCGTCCCGCCTGTTCATTTACTACAACGAGCGGAAAATGGAAGGCACCACCGGCACCGATTCCGGCGCCCAGATCCGCGACGGCATCAAGAGCGTGGCCACGCTGGGCGTCTGCACGGAAAACGACTGGCCCTACGATGACACGCCCGCCGACTCGGACGGCGGCGCGTTCCCGGCCGGGGCCAGGGACGGTGCGCAGCCCACCGACCAGTGCTACCAGGACGCGCTGGCCAACCGGGTGACCGTGTACCGCCGGGTGGTGCGGAACCTGGACCAGATGCGCGGCTGCCTGGCCGCCGGGTACCCGTTCGTTTTCGGGTTCACCGTCTACGACAGCTTCGAGAGCCAGGACGTGGCCAAGACCGGCGAGCTGAACATGCCGCAGCCGACCGAGCAGGTGCTCGGCGGCCATGCCGTGCTGGCGGTCGGCTACGACGACGCCACCCAGCGGTTCACGATCCGCAACTCATGGGGCGCGGACTGGGGGCAGGCCGGCTACTTCACGATGCCGTATCCCTACCTGACCGCCAGCGGGCTCTCGTCCGATTTCTGGACGACGCGCATCGTGACCTGACCGCTACTACGCTGGAAGGGCACGGCCGCGATCATGCTGAGGTCGCGGCCTTGCGCCTGGCCCCGTGGCGGAACTCCTCCTCCGCGGCAGGGCGGACTCCCGGGCGACCGGGAGCGCTCTGCTGTCCCATGGTGATGGAGGAGGCATCCGGGTGGCCTACGAGGTCCACGGCGCGGGCGGTCCAGTAGTGGTGTTCGCCCCGGCCAGCGGCGAGCATTCCCGGTGGCCAGCCCAGGTGGCGTACCTGGCCCGGTCGCACACGGTCATCACCATCGACCCGCCCGGTCCCGCGGCCACGGATCCCGTTGCTGATTTAGTCGCGGTCCTGGACGCCTGCGGGGCCGGCCGGGCGGTGCTGATCGGGCACTGCGCCAGCGGCTGGGCCGCGCTGCAGGCCGCGGCCCGGCACCCGGACCGGGTGCTCGGCGTGGCCGTCATCGAGTGCTTCGCCCCGGCGCTGACCCCGCCGTGCCCGGAACCGGACGGGCCGCCGCCACCGGGTGCGCCGCGGGCCGCGTCCAGCGCGGCGGAGACCGAGGCCATCCTGGGCCAGGTGCGCTGCCCGGTGCTGGTGGTCGCCAGCCAGGCCGGTCATGACCAGGACGGGCCGGGCGAGCCACCGGACGGCAGTGCCCGGATCGCTGCGCTGACCGGCGGCGGCCTGCTGGTTCTCGAAGGCGCCGGGCACCGGCCGCAGGCCAGCGAGCCGGTGGTGATCAGCCGGGAGCTGGCCGCCTTCGCGGGCCGGTTCCGGCCCCCGGCGCCCGCGGCCCGGCGGACCTGGACCCGGCCGCTGGACCGCCCCCGCCGGGTGCTGTTCCTCAGCTCGATGGCCGGTCTCGGGCACGCCGGGCGGGACCTGGCCATCGCCAGCGAGCTGCGCGAGCTCCGCCCCGGGCTGCAGGTGCACTGGCTGGCCCAGCACCCGGCGACCGAGCTGCTCCGCCGCCAGGGCGAGTTCATCCACCCCGCCTCGGCCTGCCTGGCCAGCGAGCCGGCCCAGCTGGAAAGCCTGGCCGGGGAGTACGACCTGCACCTGCCGAGCGCGGTGCGGGCCATGCGGCACGTCCTGGTCAGCAACTTCCTGGTCTTCGCCGACCTGGTCCGGGACGAGCCGTACGACCTGTGCGTCGGCGACGGGGCCTGGGAGCTGGACTACTTCCTGCACGAGAACCCGGAGCTGAAGCGGTCCGCGTACGCCTGGCTGACCGACTTCGTCGGCTGGCTGCCGATGCCCGGCGGCGGCGCCGCCGAGGAGGCACTGATCACGCGCTGGAACACCCGGATGATCGAGCAGCTCGAGCGCTTTCCGACGGTGCGGGACCGGTCGCTGTTCACCGGCAACCCCGCCGACATCGTCCGCGGCAGCCTCGGCGACGGGCTGCCGCAGATCCGCGACTGGGCCGAGGAGCACTACCAGTTCCCCGGTTACATCCTCGGCTTCCGGCCGCCCGGGGTGGCCGACCGGGACGCGATCCGGGCCGAGCTCGGCTACCGGCCCGGCGAGCAGGTCTGCATCGTCACGGTGGGCGGCACCGGGGTGGCCGCGGGCCTGCTGCACCGGGCCGCGGCCGCGTTCCCGGCCGCACAGCGCCTGGTGCCCGGGCTGCGGATGGTCCTGGTGGCCGGGCCGCGGATCGATCCCGTCACGCTGGGCGGCCCGGGCCGGGCCGGCCCGGGCCCGGGCGGTCCTGAGGTCCGCGGGTTCCTGCCGGACCTGTACAAGCACCTGGCCGCCTGCGACCTGGCCGTGACGGCCGGCGGGCTGACCACCACGATGGAGCTGGCCGCCTGCCAGCGGCCGTTCCTGTACGTGCCGCTGCGGCGGCATTTCGAGCAGAACCTGCACGTCCGGCACCGGCTGGCGCAGTACCAGGCGGGCCGCTGCCTGGACTGGGACGAGACCGGCCCGGACGAGCTGGCCGGGGTAATCGCCGCCGAAATCGGCCGCGAGGTCAGCAGCCGGCCGGTAGAGACGGACGGCGCGGCCCGGGCCGCGGCCAGCCTCGCCGAACTGCTCTGACCAGCCCATTCCGATCTGACGGTCAAGTCCCTTCCCGGCTGCTTTCGCGGGTGTAGGCTTCCTGCCCTTAGAAGTCGACAGGGGGGCGGAATGTCGGTTTCCTCGGCGCTCGATGTCGCCATCGGGCTCGCCTTTCTGTTTTT